>NZ_QPMJ01000003.1:0-300000 GCF_003369835.1 Halorussus rarus
GCAACGAGGCGTTGAGCCCGCGAGCACTAACAGATCGCGCCACACACTCATCACCGCACTTGGTACCCGGACGAACTCGGGTCCAGGCGCAAACTGGATTGCACGTAATCATACGGTCGGCAATCGGTCATTGGACCACCGACACTGGCGGAGAAATTCGCGGTTCGATTCCGCGAGTCGGCGTTAAGGCGGCCACAGCGGCGGGGCGACACCCGTACCCATCCCGAACACGGCAGTTAAGCCCGCCTGCGTTTCGGCAAGTACTGGAGTGCGCGAGCCTCTGGAAACCCCGATTCGCCGCCTCCCACTCATCCAACGGCCCATCACAGCACCGCGCTGTGGTGGGCCGTTTTCATTTCGAACGCGGCCAGCCGAGACCGACGGCGAGCGACCGCTATGTTTAAGCGCGCGGAACGAATACCCGCAAGTAGCGCCAAGGTGGCAGAGTCCGGCCGAACGCAGCGGCCTGCAGAGCCGCCCACCGCCGGTTCAAATCCGGCCCTTGGCTTCTCTCGTTTCGATTCCGCCGAGCGATTCGTATCGCCCGGCCGGCCGTCAAGCGCTGTCGGTGGAAGGAGTAGATAACTCGACGGCGTCTCACAGCCGACTTCGGTCCTGCCCGACTCGGAGTTCCACGAGGGCCGCCGGAAGACACCGCGGCTCAGTTGGTCGCCGTGGTCACGTAGCCGTCGAAGTTGAGGATCACCCGCTGTGCGAAGTCGCCGAAGATCGCCTTCCCCGTCGGCGACCGGCTCCGGCCGACGATGAAGGCGTGGTCGCAGCCGTATTCGTCGCCGGCGTTGATCATCCGCTTCGCGCGCTCGTCCTCGTCGGCGACCGTCACGGCGATGTCGAACTCGATGTCGACTCCGTCGAGGACGTCCTCGGCTACTTCCCGGATGTCGTTGACCGCGCCCTCTATGACGGCGTCACTGCCGTAACTGACGTTCTCGACCCGGCCGATGGATTCGAGCGCCTCGATGTCCGCCTCGTACGATTCTTCGTCGAGGAACGCCAGCAGTAACAGGTCGGCGTCGGCGGAGGCCGCGTACTCGGCCGCCTCGCGCAGCAGATTCCTGTGGGTGACGGTGTCCTCGAAGACGACGAGCCCGTGGTTCATACCCCCATACGACGCCGAACCGGAATAAAACCATCGGCGGGGTGCGTATCCGCAATCCGCCCGGAGCGCGTTTCTGCCCCGAGTCTGCAGGGTCGGGCGCGATGCCGTCCCGCCGCCGGTCGCAGCGGGCGGACCGCGGCCGGCGTCCCGCGGAGCGAGATTGTTAAGTAGTGTTCGCCGTCTCTATGCAACAAATGCCACCGGCAGCCGACGACGGGCCGACGACGAAGGTCGGACGGCTCCTCGAGCGCTACGACCTCGGGGAGGCGTTCGGGGACCGACTCGAGGCCGCCTGGCTGGGCGAGGGCGTCGAGCGACGCAGCCTCCGCGATCTCGCCGACCTGTTCAACCGCGAACTGCTCGCGGTCGCGATGGAGGACGCGGGGATGGCGGCGCTCGACGGCGAGGTCGAGAACATCTACCGACTGCTGACCGACGACGACGTCTCCAGCGGGATGCGGACCGACGCCCGGCGCCGGCTCGACCGCAACGGCGTCGACGTCGAGTCGCTGGAGCGGGACTTCGTCTCCTACCAGGCGATACGAACGTACCTGAAGGACGTCCGCGAGGCGGAGTACGACGACTCGGCCGCCGACGACCGGGTCGAGAAGGTGGCCGAGAGCGTCCGGCGGCTCCGGTCCCGGACCGTCTCGGTCGCCGAGGGCAACCTCGACCAGCTCCGGAACGCCGACGAACTCGAACTCGGCGAGAGCCGCGTGCTCGTCGACGTCACCGTGCTCTGCGAGGACTGCGGCGCCCAGTACTCCTACGACGAGTTGCTCGAACGGGGCGGCTGCGACTGCGAGCCCGACGTCAGATCTCGGTGACGCGGTCGTACTCGTCGTCGAGCGCCTCGGCGTCCTCGATCAGCAGCGCCACGACCAGGTACGGCGCGAAGTCCGCGAAGTAGTCGACCAGCCCGGCGATCCGCTCGGAATCGATGGCCTCCAGCGAGTCGAGCAGCATGAACGGCACCTCC
This sequence comes from Halorussus rarus, assembly GCF_003369835.1. NCBI lineage: Archaea > Methanobacteriati > Methanobacteriota > Halobacteria > Halobacteriales > Haladaptataceae > Halorussus > Halorussus rarus. The sequence goes on from NZ_QPMJ01000003.1 coordinate 2,100, forward strand.
TCGTACAGCTCGTGGACCAGGTAGCCCGCCAGCGCGAAGATGAGTCCCGTGACCTCCCGCTCGCTTTCTGAGAGGTGGTCGACGGTGTCCTCGTAGGTTGCGCCGGAGTCCGTCGTGCGCACGACGTGGAGCTCGAACTGGGTCCGCTCGACCTTCTGGCGGCCCTCGCGGACTTCCCGGTCGACCCGCTCGATCCAGATGCGGTCGATGTTCTCGTACGCGAGGATGTCGAGGATGGCGGCCATGTGCTCGTTGAACTGCTCGATGGCTTCCTGCTCGACCTGGTCGATGCGGGTCCGGAGGTCGACCAGCTCGTCGCCGATCTCTTCGCGGCGCTGTTCGAGCGTCGACTCCTCGTCGAGCTGCTCCTCGATGACCTGGATCTCCTCGGTGACCGAGTCGAGTTCGGACTCGAGCTGGCCGAGCTCGAACTCGAGCTCGTTGGCCTCGCGGTGGTGTTCGAGCACCTCGCTGGTGCCGTCGCCGTCGTCGGCCTCCTCGACCTCCTCCTCGAGCGACTGGATCTCCTCGCGCAGCTCGTCGGCCCGGCGCTTGTGGTCGTCGAGTCGCTGTTCGCGCTCGTCGATCTCATCCTCGAGCCCCTCGACCCGCTGCTCGACCGTCTGGCGTCGCTGGACGCGTTCGCGGCGCTCGCGGCGCTCGCTCAACAGCGACTCGATGTCGTCCTCGAGTTCGGAGACGGCGTCGATCTTCTCGGCGCGCCGGTCTTTGAGCTCGTCGAGGGTGGTCTCGATGTTCGACTGGGCGACGGTCGACCCGCAGGTCCAGCAGGTCACCTCGGTGTCGGGCTCGACCAGCTGGTCGGTCACCGACCCGTCCTTCACCTGGGTGCCGCCGTCGTGCTGGAAGACCCGCTCGTCGTGGGAGCCGAGCATCTCCTCGTTGAACGAGATGGCGCTCTGGAGCTGGCTGATGTCGGCGTCGAGCCGCTGCTTCTCGTCGCGCAGCCGCTGGAGGCGCTCGTCGATCTCCTCGTCGGGCTCGGGGGCGTCGGGCAGTTCGTCGAGCTCCTCGCGGCAGTCCCGGAGTTCGGTCCGCAGCGAGTCGAGGCTCTCCTCCTCGGTGTCGATGTCGTACCGGACGTCCTCGAGCTCCGAACGCGTCTCGCGGAGCTCCGCGAGCGCGGAGTCGACCTCGCTCTCGCCCGCCTGGTCGTCCGGGTCGGCGTCGAGCGACTCGATCTCGGCCTCCTTCTCGGCGAGCGCCTCGCGGGTCTCCTCGATCTCGGCTTCGAGTTCGCTCCGGCGTTGCTCGAGCTCGGGGAGGTCGCGCTTGCGGTCCTCGATGTGCTCGAGTTGGGCGTCGATCTGGTCGCGTTCGGACTGTAGCGACTCGATCTCGGCCTCGATCTCGTCGGTGTCGATGGGCCGCATGATGATCTCGCGGAGGTCGTCGCCGCGGGCCACCGCCCGGCGGGCCTCGTTCTGCTCGAGCAGGAACGCGAACAGGTCGGCCAGCGAGGGGTCGTCGAGGTAGCTGTCGCCCGACCGGACGACGCCGTCCCCGTTGCGTTCGAGGGTCCGCCGGTAGGTCTCGTCGCCCATCCGGAGTTCGACGACGCCCGCCTCGGCGTCGCCCTTCAGGGTCGTCTCGTCGCTACCCATCGCGGTCATGACCGCCTGCAGGAACGAGGTCCGGTTCGTCGCGTTCCGCCCCGCGAGGACGGTGACCCCTGGCGACAGCTCCACGTCGGTCTCGTCGATGCCGCCCACGTTCTCTGCGTGGAGAGCGGCGACGTCCTGACTCGCTTGGTCCATACGCTTACGTACGGTAGCAATAGTATAACGATTTCCCTCGCGGAGTCCGGACATCGTGAACGTATTACGATTATTGCTTGAATTACTCTCTGTATTCGAGAAATAATCGCGGGGATTCGCGTGACCGACGAGACTCCGGACGTGCGTCCAGATTACCGCCGTCTCGCTCACCTGACGGGGCTTTTCCCGCGGGGCGACGGTGAGCGGCCGGGATTCCCCCTCCGCTCTCGACGAACGTCCGAGCCTATGCACGACAGGAATCAAATAGGTTCCTAGACCGGCAAACGAGCTGACTATTCTCGGAATATATTAGGAGATAATAACTCTGGATGGTCGGAGTATATCGTCCGGACACCTTCGGCTCACCTTAGTATTACTGCCGGAAATTATCCGCCTGGGCGACCGGCCGTTTCAGCCGTCACATGGTGCGCCGCCCGGCCGGTAGTCGCGGCTGATTCGTTCCCACTCGCCGGCCTGGAACCGGTGGTAACTCTCCGCGGCCAGCACGAGCGTCTCGCCGAAGGCCGAGGTCGTCGCGGACGTCGGTGTGCCGCTGGGTCACCGGCGCGATGGTCTCCACGGCCATCTCGCCGCCGACCGCGAAGGTCACGCCCCAGTAGGGGCCGGCGAACCCCATCCCCGTAATCACCGCCGGACCGACCCGACCCAGCGCAGCAGGAATTGTATCGGACTCAAACTGTCCCTCGGTCACGGGAACCGAGTCGCCGGTCCGCGAGACGCATTGAGAATCCGACGCGTTTCGCCGGCGCGCGGGTTTCGACGACTGTCGCATAAAGGTTCATGTGCTGTCGAACCGTCGGTGGGGTCGATGGAAGCAGACTGTACCCGCTGCGCCGGTCGCATCAGACGCGTCAACGGTACCGTGGCCTGCCCGAACTGCGGTTACGCGCCGGCCCACGGCGCCGACTGACGCGACTCGGACCGAGAGACGACTGTCGTATCGAACTGGAACTGTCGAACCGAACGGGGACAATCCAATCCCGCGTCTCGCTTCGAGGGTCGGGCCGACATCATACTTCCCGTCGCTGCGGGGCCTTCTGAGCGGTTACCCGAAGTTCGGTCCCTCGACCGCCTCGTCCTCGGCGGTCCGCCAGTCGTGCTCGGCCGACCACGACAGGTCGCGCTCGGCCTTCGCAGTGGTGAACGCCGACGCCTCGCCGTCGAAGGCGCTCGCGTCCGGACCCTCGTCGTACAGCGCTTCGAACAACTGCGCGGTCTCGACGCCGAGGTAGTTCTCCGGAGCGTGACACAGGTACGGCTCGTGGCCCTCGAAGTCCGCCCGGAGCGCCGCCTCGACGAACCCCGCGAAGTCCCGGACGTCGACGTACGACCAGAAGTTGCCGACCCCGCCGACGTCGGGCGCACCGGGCGGCGCGGACTCCAGGTCGTCGAGGTCGAACGACGCCCGGACGTCGGCGATCTCGTAGCGCCCGGGGTACTGTATCCACGAGGGGCGGACCGACGCAACGGGGACGCCGTCGCGCCGGGCCACCATCGCGGCGACCGCCTCGCCCGCGACCTTCGAGGCGCCGTAGGGGTCCTCGGGCCGGAGCGGGTGGGCCTCGTCGACGGGCAGGTACTCGGGTTTCAGCACCGAGTCGGCGAACGGGAAGCCGTAGGCCGACTCGCTCGACGCCCAGACGACCTTGGCGTCGGCCCGGCCGGCCGCGTCGAGCACCGCGTACGCGCTCAGGACGTTGTTCTCGAACACCCGCGACCCGGCGTGGTTCAGCGGGTCGGGTATCGCGGCGAGGTGGACGACCGCGTCGGGGCCGGCGTCGGCGATAAGTTCGCCCGCCTCGCCGCCGTCGGTCAGGTCGACCGCGAAGAAGTCCGCCCCGTCGGGCACGTCGCCCTCGGGGAGTCGCCGGTCGAGTCCGACGACGTCGTAGCCCTCGTCGAGTAGCCTGTCGACCACCCATCGGCCGGCGCCACCCAGCGCTCCGGTGACGACGACGCTGTCGATGTTCGCTGTCACGGTCGGGCGAACGCGGACCGCGGTAATGAATCCCGCGATGGCGGCGTCGGCTCCGCGTCGATGCGTTCCACGGCGGACGAGCGACCCCGCCGACGTCGAATCCGGCGACGCCGAACTCGCCGTGTGTCGGACCGGTTCGCGTCCGGCCAGACGGCCGTCGTCGGTCCCTGCGAAATATCGAGAACGACCGTTCTGATATCCAGAACGCTTATGTTCGTCGGCCGCAAGAATTACCTAACCATGGAGGCCAAACACCCTGTTCGCACCACCGAAAAGACGCTCCGGTTGGTCGAGGAGCTGATGGAGCAGGGGCAGTGCCGGGTGACCGAACTCGCCGACGCGCTCGACATGGGCAAGAGCACGGTCCACAACCACCTGACCACCCTCCGCGAGCACGGCTACGTCGAACAGGTCGGCGAGGAGTACCGGCTCGGGCTCAAGTTCCTCGAAGTGGGCGGCAACACCCGGAAGTCGATGGAGATCTACCAGGTCGCCGAGCCCGAGATCAAGCTGCTCGCCGAGGAGACCGGCGAACTCGCCAACCTGCTGGTCGAGGAGCAGGGACTGGGCGTCTACCTGATGCGGGCCAAGGGCGAGAAGGCCGTCGACCTCGACACCTACGCCGGCCTCCGGGTCAACCTCCACACCACCGCGCTCGGGAAGGCCATCCTCGCGTACCTCCCCGACGAGCGGGTCGACGAGATCGTCGAGCGCCGCGGCCTCGAGCGCAAGACGGCCGCGAGCATCGGATCGAGGGAAGAGCTGAACGAGTCGCTGGCGGCGGTCCGCGAGCGGGGCTACGCCATCGACGACGGCGAGCGCCTCGAGGGACTGCGCTGCATCGCCGCGCCCGTGAAGTCCTCCTCGGACGAGGTGCTGGGCGCGGTCAGCGTCTCGGCGCCCGCCCGCCGAGTGAGCGACGACGACCTCCACGGCGAGCTCTCCGAGCGCGTGCTCAACGCCGCGAACGTCATCGAACTCAACGTCAACTACTGACCCGGCGCGGTCCCGTTTTGCGCTGCGGAACGACTGCCCGGCATTTCAGAACGAGGTCTCCGACGGTCCGGTGCCGTCCGGCGCTCCTACTGGTCGCCGCTGCCCCAGCCGTAGGCCTGCCAGCCGCCGTCGGCGGTCAGGACCTCGCCCGTGACGAAGTTGTTCCGCCCGACGAGGAACAGCGCGCACTCGGCCATCTCCTCGACCGTGCCGAACCGGTGGAGGGGCGTCCGGTCGCGGATATCGTCGTCGGTGTACCCGCCCGAGCTCTGGGTCTGGTCGGTGATCTCGGTCCAGATGAACCCCGGCGCGAGCGCGTTGACGTAGACGTCGTGCTCGGCCCACTCGACCGCCAGCGTCCTGGTGAGGTTGTTCACGCCCGCCTTCGACGCGCAGTAGGGCGACCGGAGCTGGAGCCCCCGCCCGCCCATCAGCGAGGAGATGTTGAGGATGGCGCCCTCGCCGTCCTGCTCGATCATCTGCCGGCCGGCGGCCTGGCAGCCGATGAACGTCCCGACCAGGTCGACGTCGACGACCTTCCGCCACTCCTCGACGTCGAACTCCTCGGCCGGCCCGAGCGTCGTCACGCCGGCGTTATTCACCATGACGTCGAGCCGACCGAACTCCTCGACGGTCGTCTCGACCAGCGCCGCCATCTCGTCCTCGTCGGTGACGTCGGCCTCGACCCCGATGGCGGTGCCGCCGGCCTCTTCGATGTCCGCGGCGACCGACTCCGCGCGGTCGGCCGACCGGGAGTTGACGACGACGTTCGCGCCCTCCGCGGCGAACCGCTCGGCGATTCCCTTCCCGATGCCCTGGCTCGACCCGGTGACGATCGCGGTCTCCCCGCTCAGTCGCTCGCTCATACCCGATAACAGCGGCGAGTGCCGACTTCATTCTGTCGGTGCGGGGCGTCGCGACCGGCGGGTCGCCCCCGGGTCGGTCGCGACCGAGCGCGCGCGGCCGGCGTCCGGTCAGAGCCCGTAGAGTTCCTTCGGCCGGTCGTACGCGACGTGCTCGACGAGCCGCTCGGCGTTGCCGTACGGAATCCGGCCGCGCTCGACCATCCGGCCGACGACGTTCGCGAGCGTCCGCCGGAACATCTCGAACCGCGAGCCGTACGAGACCAGCTTCCGGGAGTCGCTGACCATCCCGGCGAAGTTCGCGAGCAGGTCGACCGACGCCACACGCTCCAGTTGGTTCTCGATGCCGAACGGGCTGTCGTTGAACCACCACGCCGGGCCGACGCTCACGTTGGGGTAGGCCCGGGCGACGACCGTCGCGTCCGGGTAGTGGGTCGGGTCGAGCACGTAGAGGACGATCTCCATCTCCCCGTCGAACGCGTCGAGGAAGTGGTCGAGGTCCGCGACGAGGTCGACGTCCTGGGTCGAGACGTCGCCGCCGGCGTTGGGGCCCAGTTCGTCGTACAGCGACGCGCGGTAGTCCCGGACCGCCCCGACGTGCAGCTGGGTCACCCACCCCGCCTCGCTGTTGAGCTCGCCGACGAACTCCAGCAGGAACGCCCGGTAGTCCTCGACTTCCTCCGGTGAGAGGTTCTCGCCGCGTCGGGCCTTCTCGTACACCGCGGCCGCCCGTTCGCGGCTCACGGGCTTCGACACCGGCTCGGTCCCCGTACCGATATCGCAGGCGACGCAGCCGCGCTCGTCGAAGTAGTCGTGGCTCGCTTCGAGCGCGTCGAGGAAGGCAGCGAAGCCGCCGCCGTCCACGTCGACGTCGGTGGCGTCGTCGAGCTCCGCGACGAACGACGACCACGACTCGGTGTCGATCTTCAGCGCGCGGTCGGGCCGCCACGTCGGCCGGACGTCGACGCCTTCGAACTCCTCGGCGGCCCGCTCGTGGTACGCGAGGTCGTCGGTCGGGTCGTCGCTGCTGCACAGCACCTCGACGTTCATGTCCCGGAGCACCTGCTGGGGACGCAACTCGGGCGCGGCGAGCTGGCGCTTGGTCTCGGTCCAGATGTCGTCGGCTGTGTCGGCGTTGATCGGTTCGCCGATGCCGAACCGCCGCTGCAGGTCGAGGTGGACCCACTCGTAGGTCGGGTTGCCCGCGAAGTCGGGGAACACCTCCGCGAGCGCGTCCCACTTCTCGCGGTTGCTCGCGCCGCCGGTGATCCTCTCCTCGGGGACGCCGCGCTTGCGCATCAGCTGCCAGACGTAGTGGTCGGTCGCGCCCTCGACCTCCCAGACGTCGCTCCACGGCTCGTTCTCGACGACCTCGGCGAGGTCGACGTGGTTGTGCGGATCGACGACGGGGAGGTCCTCGATAGACTCGTAGAGTCGATAGGCGGCGTCGCTGTCCAGCAGATACCGCTCGTCGATGAATCCCATGGACGCTAATGCCCGGACGTCGCCAATAAAGGTTCGCACGTCGGGGAATCATCGCGTCGAGGGAGCCGACGTAGCTTCGCGCTCGCACCCGACTGTCCAACCGGATTCCTGGCGGACTGAAAGGGCGAGGCGTGGTCGGCGAACCCCGACGAAGTAAGCACTGGAACGACCGAGCGAAGCGAGGGAGTGAAGCGCGCAGCGAGTCGCGGGAGTCCGAGCGCGCCGAGGGCTTTCGAGACCACGATGGTAACCACTCCGACGACTGTAATAGATAGTCGACGCCAGAAAGCCCTCGGCGCGCTCGCGGCCGCTGAGCAGGATAGGGCCTGCTCAGACGGCTCCTCTACGGCGCGAGCACGCCTCGCCCTTTCAGTCCGCCAGGAGTCGATTGGTCGGCCGGTCGTCGCTCGTGGGTCGGTTACCCTCCTCTGATTTTACTCCCCGTCGACCTGCTCCAGCAGTCCCTTCATGTAGCCGACCGCGAACAGCCGGCCCATGTCGGTGTAGCCCGACATCGCGGCCTCGCGATCCTCCTCGCCGAGCATCCGGGGGACGTGGTCGGGCCGGATGGGGCCGTCGAATCCGACGTCGCGGTAGGCCGCCATCGCGGCCAGCATGTCGGTCTGGCCCTCCTCGTGCCAGGTCTCGACGAACTCCTCGGCGGTCCCCTCCACGTCGCGGAAGTGGACGAAGTGGATGCGGTCGCCGAACCGACGAATCGTCTCGGGCACGTCCGCGCCCATCGCCGAGAAGTTCCCCTGGCAGAACGTGAGCCCGTGGTTCGGGCTGTCGTGGAGGTCGAGGATGCGCCGGACGTTCTCGACGGAGTTGACCAGCCGCGGCACCCCGCGGACCGACGCCACCGGCGGGTCGTCGGGGTGGAGCGCCAGCTTCACGCCGGCCTCCTCGGCCACCGGGACCACCTCGTCGAGGAAGTACTCTAGGTTCTCCCAGAGCTCGGCCTCGGTGACGCCAGCGGCGGGGTGCGCTGGCGCGCCCTCGGACTGGGCGTGGTCGTACGCCGTCGTCCGGGAGTCGCCCCGGAGCCCGACCGAGTCGGACGTCCGGAGCACGCCCACGGGGTTCTCGGTCCACACCCAGCAGTAGACGCCGATGCCGACCTCGCCCATGTTCCGGAGCAGGCGCTTGACGGTCGCGATCTCCTCGTCGCGGCCCTCCTCGCCGAGCACCGTCTTCGTCATCGGCGGGCGGTCCTCGACCACGTCGAGCGAGAGGCCGTGGTCGGCGAACCGGTTCTTGGTCCGCAGCAGCGAGTCGTACGTCCACCACTCCTCCTCCCCCCAGAACCGCACCACGGCGGTCGAGAGCCCGAGCTGCCGGGCGATGGTCCACCGCCGGTCGGACCGGGGCGGGAGCATCAGCGTCGTGTCCATGCCACCGGCTTCGGAAAGCGTCGTCAAATAGCTTGTGCGCCCGCCGGCCCGAGAACCGCGGGCCGCCCCGGTGCCGGTATCGCTCCTCCTCAGGAGTCCTCGCGGCCCTGCCGCTCGAGGACGTCGACGAACCGGTCGGCGAACTCGACCGTCCGCCTGGGTAGCCCGTACCGCTCGGTCTCCATGCCGTATTCGCGGAGCTCCGAGACCGTCTCCTCGGTGTGGGGCAGCGTCGTCACCGTCTCGCGCACGTCGATCTCGAGGACGCCGTCGTCGGTGTCCAGCCAGGGCTGGGTCCGCTGCTTCTGGTCGTACTCGATGGAGTAGGTGTCGCCGCCGACAGCGGCGACGACGTCGTCGACCGCGCCGACCTCGACGCGGTCGTCGTCCGCGACCAGGAACAGCGTCCCGTCGACGCACTCCGGCTCGTATCGTTCCATGCGGCGGGCTATACCCGCTCGCTCAATAATACTGTCGTCGCGGGCCGACCGCGGCCGCGTAAAAGAATCAGGTGGAACCGCGCGCCTCAGCGCTCGGCGCTCGCCTCGGGCTCCTCGGTGGCGCCCTCGAGGGGTTCGCTGTCCCAGTACTCGTGGTCCGGGTCCTCGCGGAAGCAGGCCGCCTTCCCGTCCGCGTCGTCGAGGTCCAGCAGCTCCGGCGTCTGCTCGCGGCACGCCTCGCGGGCGACCGGACACCGGGTGTGGAACCGGCAGCCAGACGGCGGGTCGACCGGGTCCGGCACGTCGATATCCCGGACGGGCGGCTCCTCGGCCTCCATGGCGTCGAGGTCGAGGTTCGGCGTCGCCCACCGGAGCACCTCGGTGTAGGGGTGGCGCGGGTCGTGGATGAGCCGCTCGGCCGACCCGATCTCGACGATCTCGCCAAGGTACATCACCGCGATGCGGCCGTCGCCGTGCTCGGCGAAGTACCGCGCGTTCGAGAGGTCGTGGGAGATGAACAGGAACGAGGTGTCGAACTCCGACTGGAGCTCGAGCATCAGGTCCATGATCTCGATGCGCAGCGACACGTCGACCGCGCTGATGGCCTCGTCGGCCAGGATGGCGTCGGGGTCCATCAGCAGGGCGCGGGCCAGCGCGACCCGCTGCTTCTCGCCGCCCGAGAGCTGGTGGGGGTACCGGTCGAGGAAGTCGTCGGCCGGCGTCATCCCGACCCGCTCGAGCAGCGAGTGCATCCGGCTCCGGCGCTCGGCCTGCCCGACGTTCGGGTGAGTGTGCCGGAGCGGCTCCGAGAGGATGTTGACGATGCGCCGGTTGGGGTTGAGCGCGCTGCCCGGGTCCTGGTGGATGATCTGCAGCGCCTGGCGGATCTCCTCGTGGGCGATCTCGACGTCGCCATCGCCGTCCTTGGCCTCCCAGACGTCCTGGCCGCGGTACTCGATGGACCCGCCGGTCGGGCGCTGGAGCCCGATCATCGTCTTGCCCAGCGTGGTCTTGCCACAGCCCGACTCGCCCAGGAGGCAGACCAGGTCCTGCTCGTGGATGTCGAGCGAGACGCCGTCGACCGCCCGCACCACGTCGGGGTCACTGGTGAACCGCTCGATGAGCCCCTGCTCCTTGTCGAAGTGGACCTCGACGTCGTCGAGCGACAGCAGCGGCGTCTCGCCGCCGGCCTCGGCACGGTCTCTCACCGTCGACCGCCCGGACTCGGCCGGCCGGTCGCCGACGAACTCCTCGGCGGTCTCGCCGAAGTTGAGCGGGATCTCCTCGCGGGCGTCCCGCCAGTGGTGGCACGCCGTCCGGTGGTTGTCCCCGCCGTCGATCGCGGCGAACGGCGGGTCGTCGGTCCGGCACTCCTCGGTCGCGAGCGGACACCGCGGGTGGAACCGGCAGCCCGACGGGAGGTTGACCGGCGCCGGCCCCTCGCCCTCGATGGGCTGCATCTCGGTCAGCGGCGCGTCGAGGTTCGGCGTCGCGTTCAGCAGCTTCCGGGTGTACGGGTGCGCGGAGTCGCCGATGATCTCGTCGCGCGGGCCGATCTCGGCGAACTGGAACGCGTAGATGATGGCCATCCGGTCGGCCAGCGACGCGACCAGCGGGAGGTCGTGGGTGATGAAGATGATGGTCAGGTCGTACTCGGTCTGGAGGTCGTCGAGCAGCTGCAGGATCGACCGCTGCATCAGCAGGTCGAGCGCGGCGGTCGGCTCGTCCATCACCAGCACCTCCGGGTCGAGCACCATGCTCAGCGCGATGAGCGCGCGCTGTTGCATCCCGCCCGACAGCTCGTGGGGGTACGAGTCGAGCACCCGCTCGGGTTCGAGGTAGAGGCTCTCGAGGAGCTCGCGCGCGAAATCCAGGCCCTCCGAGACGTCCTTGTCGTGGGCCTTGAGCGTCTCCTTGAAGTGGGCGCCGACCTTCATGGTCGGGTTGAACGAGCTCATCGCGCCCTGGAACACCATCGACACCTCCTCCCAGCGGAACTGCCGGAGCTCCTCGTCGGAGAGCTCCAGGACGTCGACGGTCGAGCCGTCCTCCCGGTTGTACTGGATGCTCCCGGTGAGCTTGCCGGGGTCGGGCACGGCGTCGAGCAGCGCGGAGGCGAACATCGACTTGCCGCTCCCGCTCTCGCCGACGATGCCCAGCACCTCGTGGCGGTCGATGTCGACGTTGACGTCCTCGAGGACGTACGTCTCACCGCCGCTGTAGGTGACGTTCGTGTCTCTGATCTCGAGGATGGGGTCCTCGACCACCTCGTTCGATACCGCCCGGTCGCTAGATGAACTGTCCACAGCCATTTACATCATCCCCGTGGTCGACGAACTACTCTCCTCCTCGACGGACTCGGACTCCCCGGTGAGCCGGGTCCGGACCCGGGGGTTGAAGATCCGGTCCATCCCCTGGCTCAGCAGGATGAGTCCGAACGCCAGCCCGACGATGGCGAGTATCGGTGCGAGCAGCCAGTAGAGCGTGTCCATGCCGAAGAGAGCGCCCTGGCTGTACGCGTTGTTCAAGGTGACGCCCCAGTTCTGTCCCGTGTAGGGCAGCACGCCGATGAAGTACAGCCCCACCGACGCGAAGATGGTGTACCGCGCCGCGAGCACGAAGTTGACCATCACGTACGGCATGATGTTCGGGAGCACGTCCTTCAGGATGATGCGGGGCGTGCTCGTTCCCATCGTCCGGGCGGCCTCGACGTAGCTCTCCTCGCGGATCGACAGCACCTGCGAGCGGATCGACCGGCCCAGGCCGGCCCAGTAGTTGATCGTGAGTATCACGCCGAGCAGGATGGGATTCTCCGGGCTCAGCGCGATGGCCAGCACGATGACCAGCGGGAGGCCGGGAATCGACATGAAGAAGTCCGAGATCGAGGTGATGACGGTGTCGACCGTGCCGCCCTTGTACCCCGACACCGTGCCGACCACGACCGCGACGCCGGTCGCCCACACGCCGCCCGCCAGCACCATCAGCAGGATGAACGGCGTGGAGTCGATGATGAGCGCCAGCAGGTCGACCCCCGACTTGGTCGCGCCGAGCGGGTACGCCCAGTTCTGGAACGGGCTGAGGAACCGCTCGGCCTGGTTCGGACTCGGCTCGCGCCAGAGGCCGAACACAGCCATCACCGCCATGAGAACGTAGACGCTCAGGATCAGGATACCGAGCCGGGTGCGCACGTCCGACCACGCGACGAGTGCCGGCTCGTATATCATCCGATTGTACCACTCCTCGAGCCGTTCGCGCCGGCTCATCTCGACCGACGACGCCTCCGCGCGCCAGTCGATGTCCTCCGAGGAGGAGTCCGACTCAGTAGCCATCCGAATCACCTGCGCTGATGCGCGGATCGATGAGCCCGTACGTCATGTCGGCGACGTAGACCGCGACCACCAGGGTGGTCGTGATGACCAGGAAGCAGCCCATCATGAGCGGGTAGTCGTTCGCGTTGACCGCGCTGATGAGGTAGTAGCCCAGCCCCGGGTACGAGAAGATCTGTTCGAGCACGACCGTCCCGCCGAGTCGGAACCCGATCAGCAGCAGCAGACCGGTGTACATCGGCAGGATGGCGTTGCTCGCGACGTACCGGGTCGCGATGCGGCCGTCCGAGAGCCCGCGGAGCCGGGCGACCTCGACGTACTCCTCGCCGAGCACCTGGATGCCGTTCCCGCGCATGTTGAGCGCGGTCGACCCGATGCCGCCGATGGCGAACGCCAGGATGGGCAGCGCGGCGTGGCGCAGTACGCTCGCGACGTACTCCACGGTGAGTCCGGCCTCGACGCCCCGGGCCACCGCGTTCCCGGTCGGGAACACGCGCCACAGGTACCCGAGGAAGAACACGAAGAGGACCGCGAAGATGTAGTAGGGCACCGACATCAGGAAGATGGACCCGCCCGAGGCCAGCTTGTCGAACTTCGAGCCCTCCCAGTACGCCTGGACGGCCCCGATGAGCACGCCGACCACGAACATCAGCACCGTGGACGTCACTACCAGGAACACCGTCCACGGGAGCGCCCGCGCGAGGACGTCCATCACCGGCGCGTTCAGCGAGATCGACCGCCCGAGGTCGAACTGGAACACGCCGACGATGTAGTCGAGGTACTGCTGCCAGAGCGGCGCGTCCGGCCGGATGTTCTGGAGCGCCTCGATCCGGGCGTTGACCTGTTCGGCGTCCATGCCCTGGCGGAGCAGTTGAACCCGCAACTGGGTGAACGGACCGCCGGGGAGCAGCCGAATCAGCCCGAACGACAGCGTCGCGACTGCGAGGATAGTTAACGGGATTCTAGCCGTTCGTCTGAGGTAGTAGTTCACCATTCGTTAATAAACGATAGTGCGGTCGATGGCCAAGAAACTATCCCTTGTACTGGAGGTCGCCCTCGTGGGTCCACCACCACTGGGGCCACTTGACCCGGCGGTTCTCGCTGCCCTCGGCGGCGGTAGTCCACTCGTCGTCCGTCGTCCACGACTGCTCGAACTTCGAGACCAGCCCGAGGAACGGCAGTTCGATGTGGCTGTGCCACGCCGCCTTCTGGACGAACGGCTTCGACTCCGCGTCGGTGGATTGCCGGGCGATCTTCTTGGCGGTCTCGAGCGGGTTGAGCGTCATCTCGCCGCCGTTGCGGCCGGGGATGGTCTGCTCGGTGTCGGCCTTCTCGCGGTAGTTGTGGCCGCCGCCGATGTCGGAGGCCCACAGCTGGTAGTACAGCGGGAAGTACGGGAACGCCGACCGCGACCCGCCGGGCAGCCAGTAGAAGCTCCCCATCTTGAAGTTGCTGTTGGAGTACTGGCCGAACCAGTCGTTGGTCGGCTTCGTGCTGACCGAGAAGTCGAAGCCGAAGTCGTTGAGCTGGCTGGTGACCGTCTGGGTCATCGTCGTCCAGTCGGTCCAGCCCGCCGGCGAGTAGTAGCTCCCGCCGAGCTTCTCCCCGTTCGAGTTCTGCCAGGTGCCGCCGTTCTTGGTGTAGCCGGCCTCCTCGAGGAGCGAGGCCGCCTTGTCGGTCTGGCTCGACTTCGCACCGTACGTCTCGAAGTCGTCGTACCAGTCGCCGAGCCAGTTCTCTTGATCCTCCGGCGCGACGCCGCAGGGGATCGGCGCCACGAACTTCGTCCGCGGGCCGGCGTTCTTGACCAGCGACTCGCGGTTGATGACGTGGGCGACCGCCTGGCGGACCTTCCGCTTCCCGAAGTCGGGGTCGTTGTGGTTGAACACGATGCCGTACCCCCACTTGGCCGGGATGTTGACCTCGACGACGTGGTCGGGGAACCGGTCGGCGATCTCCGGCGGCGTGAACAGGCTCGGCGCCGCGTCGATCTGGTCGCCCGCGATGAGCGCCTGGTGCTGGGGCGTGTTACCGCCGAAGCTCTCGATGGTGAAGTTCTGGAAGTTGACGTTCCCCGCGTTGTAGAACCGCTCGTTGCGCTCGAACTCGAAGGCCTGGCGGCCCTTGCTCACGAACGAGAACATGCCGCTGGCCACCGGGTCCTCGTACGCCCACTGGAGGTACTCCGACTCGGACTTGTCGAGCCACTGCTCGTGGGTCTCCTTCTTGGTGTCGGCGAAGAAGTTGGTGAGCTCGAACTTGACGATCTGGGGGTTCGTCGGCCCGGACAGCATCAGCTTGGCCGTCCGCTCGTCGACGATCTCGTAGTCGTCGAGGTAGCCCCAGAGCGTGTTGCCGGTCTTCTTCGCGAGCTGGAGCTGGACGTCGAGGTCCTCGGTCGTCCAGTCGTCGCCGTTGTCCCACTTGAGGTCCTCGCGGAAGGTGAGCGTGACCTCCTGGTTCTCGATCTGCAACTCCGAGAGCGCACCCTTCAGGAACTTCTTCTTGTTGAAGGAGTACTTCAGGAACGGCGCGAAGACGCTCCTGTGGGCGGGCCAACTGAAGTTCTGGCTCGCCGCCTGGTTGAAGTGGAGGTCGACCGGGTTGCCGGTGTAGGCCGCGACGTACTCGGCGTCGTGGACGTTCACGCTCCCCTCGGTGGTCGTCTCGGTGTCGTCGCCACCGTTCCCGCCCTCGGTGGTTCCCGACCCGGAGTCGGTCGTGGTCTCCTGCGACCCGTCGCCGCCTGAACAGCCGGCGAGCGCCGCCATGCCGGACGACCCGGCCACGGCAAGCATCTTGCGCCGGCTAATCATGTCACTGTACTCGCCCCGTCCGCTGTCGGATGACATAACATTGTATATGTTAACATAGGGGGTGATAAACATTGTGATGGTCATTCATTACCATGGACGTGGCGGACGGTCCGTCCGACTCCCGGTCGCCGGGCCTCGCTCGACCGAACGGCCGGACTCGGCCGTACGCTCGCTCGCGAGTGTGCCGGAGAACTGTCGCACCCGACCATCGCGTCGCATCGGGGAATCGCCGCGGCGCGGTTCGCGTTCGACCGGTCCGGCTCGGTGAACAGAACTCTTTTCCCGATTCCCGCCGCCCCGGTCATACGTCGATGAACGAGTACGACGACTGCTGGCTCCGGTACGAACCGGTCGCGGACGGCGAGCGCCGGGACGCGTACCGGCGCCGGTGTGCGCACGCGTACGTCGCGGAGAAGGCCCCCGAACTCGCCGCGGTCCGCGACGAACTCCGGCGGGCGCTCCCCGACCTGCTCGGCGAGGACCCCCACCTCTGGCAGCATCCCCCGGAGACGGTCGAGGGGTTCCTCGCCGTGGGCACCCCCGACGACATGGCGATGATCGCCGAGTCGGTTCCGGTCGAGGAGGTCGAGGCCCTCGCGGACGGCGGCTACCTGCTCCGCGCGGTGACGTGGAACGGCGCGGACTGTCTCGTCGTGACCGCCCCGTCCGACCGGGGGCTGGTGTACGGGACCTTCCACCTCCTCCGGCTGCTGAGCACCGGCGAACCGATCGACGATCTGGACGTCCGCGAGGAGCCGGCGTATCCGAACCGGCTCATCAACCACTGGGACACCCCGTTCCGCCGGTCGGTCGAGCGCGGGTACGGCGGCGAGTCCATCTTCGACTTCGAGCGGCTCCCCGACCTCCGGGAGCGCTACGAGGACTACGCACGGCTGCTGGCTTCGGTCGGAATCAACGGCGTCGTGCTCAACAACGTCAACACGACCAAGCCCCCGCGGCCGAGCGCCGACGAAGCGTTCGACGCGCTCGAGGGGTGGCAACTGCTCGAATCCCGGCGGCTCGAGGACCTCACCGGGCTGGCGTCGGTGTTCCGGCGCTACGGGATCCGGACCTACCTCTCGGTCAACTTCGCGGCGCCGATGCTGGTCGGCGACCTCGACACCGCCGACCCGCTCGCCGAGGACGTCCGGGCGTGGTGGCGCCGGAAGGCCGACGAGGTGTACGACCTGATCCCGGACTTCGGCGGATTCCTGGTCAAGGCCGACTCGGAGGGCCAGGCCGGCCCCTACGACTACGACCGCGACCACGTCGACGGCGCGAACGCCATCGCCGAGGCGCTCGCCCCCCACGGCGGTCGGGTCTGGTGGCGCGCGTTCGTCTACGGCTCCCACGAGGACCGGGCGGTCCAGGCGTACGACACCTTCGAACCGCTCGACGGCGAGTTCGCCGACAACGTCACCGTCCAGGTCAAGAACGGCCCCATCGACTTCCAGCCCCGCGAGCCCGTGTCGACGCTGTTCGGCGCGATGCCCGACACCGACCTCGGCCTGGAGCTCCAGGTCACCGGGGAGTACACCGGCCAGGGCGTCCACGCGACCTACCACCTCCCGATGTGGAAGGAGATCTTCGAGTTCGACACGCGCGCCGACGGTGAGGGGTCGTCCGTGAAGTCGCTGTTCCGCGACGACGGCGAGGGCGTCGTCGGGGTCGGCAGCGTCGGCGAGGACCGCACCTGGACCGGCCACTACCTCACGCAGGCGAACCTCTACGCCTTCGGCCGGGCGGCCTGGGACCCGGACCTGTCGACCGAGGCGGTGACCGAGGAGTGGGTCCGCCAGACGTTCGGCGCCGACGAGGCGGTCGTCGACACCGTGACCGAGATCCTGCTGGACTCGTGGGCGGCCAACGTCGACTACACCACCGGCGGCCTCGGACTGATGCACATGATGCACAACGGCGAGGAGTACCTCGAGAACCACTACTACCCCTCGCCCGGCGAGTGGCCCGGCTACCACGGCGCGACCGAGGACGGTATCGGCGTCGACCGGACGTCCACCGGGAGCGGCTACGCCGGCCAGTACCGCGACCCGGTCGCCGAGCGCTACGAGTCGGTCGAGACCTGTCCCGACGAGCTGCTGCTGTTCTTCCACCACCTCCCGTGGGACCGCGAACTCGCCGACGGGACCACCGTGGTCCAGCGGCTCTACGACAACTGCTTCGCCGGCGTCGCCGAGGTCGATCGCCTCCGGGGGCTGTGGGACGCCCTCGACGGGAAGATAGACGACCGGCGTCACCGCCACGTCGCCGCGCGCTTCGACGAGCAGGTCGCCCAGGCCGAGCGGTGGTGCGAGGTGCTCACCGAGTACTTCTACGAGCACTCCGGCATCCCGGACGAGCACGGCCGGGTTCCCGCCGAGTAGCGCCCGCACCACTACCTTTTTCATCCGTCTCCGCCGAAGCCGTATCATGTCGAAGACATCGGCGCTGCTCGACCTCCTCTGCGCCCAGCGCGGGCAGATGCGGGTGATCATCGGGGTCCTGGTCGCGATGGGCTTCCTCCTCGCGCTCTCGATCCCGTTCGTCGGCCCGGGCGACCGGGTCTACCCCATCCTCGTCATCGACATCGCGCTCGTGGTCGGGCTGTTCGTCCTCTTCAGCGCGACCTACTGGTACTGCACGAAGCGCGCGATGGACGACTGACTCCGTTCCGACGGCAGAACGTCCCTTCCTACGATTCGCCCGCCAGAAAGTCAGCCGTCTCGGCAGCGAGCGCCCGGACGTCCTCGTCGTCGTCCTCGTCCGCGACCCGTCGGAGTTCGGGCACCGCCGCGTCGTCGCCGAGGTGGCCGAGCGCCCGCACCGCGCGGGCGCGCACGACCGTTCCGTCGTGGTCGAGGCAGTCGACCAGCCGGTCGCTCGCGGGCGCGACGACCTCGGGGTCCGCGGCCGCCAGGTGGCCGAGCGCGTCGACCGCGCCGCCGGCGACGCCCGGGTCCACGTCGTCGAGCAGCGCGACGAGTTCGTCCACAGCGTCAAATGCCGGCTCGGGCTCCTCCTCGGTGACGGCGACCACGACGTTGACCAGCGTGCGCCGGCCGGAGGTCCGGCGCTTGCGCTCCCCTTCGACGTGCTCCGCGATGGTGCGCTGGGTCACCTGATCGTCGACGAGGTCGCCGACGCCCTCGGGTCCGGGGCCGGGTTCGGTGACCCGGACGGCGTCGGCCAGCCGGCCCGCGTGCGGCGCGACGAGGTCGGGCCGGGCGACGACGAGCTTCCCCAGCGCGGTCGCGGCGGTCAGTTGAACGTCGACGACCTCGTCGTCGGCCGCGTCGACCAGGCCGTCCAGCCGGTCCTCAAGCGCTCCCGGCTCGTCCCCGACTACCTCGTCGAGGACGGCGATGGCCCGCAGCGCGATCGCGGCGTTGTCGTCGTCGGCCAGCGCCGCGACGTCGTCGAGCAGCGGGCGCACGGCGTCGACGTTTGTCTCGGCGAGCGCCTCGCAGACGTCGACCCCCGTCTGTTTCACCATCGGGTTCGCGGAATCGAGGGCGGCCCGGACCTCGGTCTCGTCGACGTCCTCCGGGTTCACTGACTCCGGGTCGACCCCCTCCAGCGGCTTCGACGAATCAGTTGGCATGGACGTACGATGCGGTCCGTCCGGTAAATACGTGGGGGTCGGTCGGCCCTCACCAGCGGTGGTGGACGTGCTCGTAGACGTGCTCCTCGTAGACGTCCCGGACGCCGCCACGGGTCTCGTGGGAGAGCCGCGGGAGGTCGGCGGCCGCGGCGTTCTCCCGGACGTGGTCGGGCGTCGTCGACCCCGGAATCACGGTGGTCACCGCGTCGTGGTCGAGAATCCACCGGAGCGCGAACTGCGCCATCGTCGCGTCCTCGGGCACGTACTCCCGGAGGTCGTCGACCGCCGCCAGCCCCGCCTCGAACGGGACGCCGGCGAACGTCTCGCCGCCCTTGGTGCCGACGCCGGCGTCGACGCCCTCCTCGGCGGCCGCGCGCCGGTGGTCGTCCCGGCCGAAGTCCGCGGCGTCGTCGAACGCGTCGGCGAGCAGCCCCGAGGCCAGCGGGACGCGCACGATGAGGCCGACGTCGCGGCGGGCGGCCTCCTCGAAGAACAGTTCGCTCGGGCGCTGGCGGAGCGGGTTGAAGATGAACTGGACCGACTCGACCACCGGGTACTCGATGGCCTTGAGCCCCTCCTCCACCGTCTCGACGCTGACTCCGGCGTGGCGGATCTCGCCCTCCTCCTTCAGTCGTTCGAGCGCGTCGAAGACCTCGGGGTCGTAGAACGCCTCGGTGTCGGGGCAGTGGAGCTGGACAAGGTCGAGCGCGTCGACGCCGAGCCGCTCCTTCGAGCCCGCGACCGACTCGGCCAGCCCCTCGTAGGAGTGGCCGCCGTCGGGGTCGGGCGCGGCCTTGGTCGCGACGTAGACGCGCTCGTCGGGGTCGTCGGCAGCCAGCACCTCGCCGATGACGCGCTCGGCCCGGCCGTCGCCGTACACCTCGGCGGTGTCGAGGAAGTTGACCCCGG
The DNA here is from genome assembly GCF_003369835.1 of Halorussus rarus. Taxonomy (NCBI): domain Archaea; kingdom Methanobacteriati; phylum Methanobacteriota; class Halobacteria; order Halobacteriales; family Haladaptataceae; genus Halorussus; species Halorussus rarus. Next base: position 21,704 of record NZ_QPMJ01000003.1, read on the forward strand.
CGTCCAGCGCCGCCCGCACCGAATCGTGGGCGTCCTCGTCGCTCGCTTCGCCCCACGCGGGGCCGACGTTCCACGTCCCGAGCCCGATCTCCGTGACCTCGAATCCCGTGCTGCCGAGTGTTCGTCGTTGCATACCGATACCGAGGGAGCGCGGCGCTAAAAAACTCCCTCCGGCGGCAGTTCCATCCGACGGAATTCCAGTTGCCGGAACGTTCGGGGCAACAGAAAGATTATGCCACGGGTCTGCAAACCCGGGACTCACACCGATGGACACGCACACTGTTGCGGTGATCGGAACCGGACCCGACCCGGAGAACCCGACGGTAGACGGCTTCGCGATGGGGTACCGGCACGCCGAGGCGTACGCGAACCACGACCGGTGCCGGCTGGTCGCCTGCGCCGACATCGTCCCGGAGAACGCGACCGCGTTCGCCGAGACGTTCGACCTCCCGGCCGAGAACGTCTACGAGGACCACCGCGAGATGCTCCGGGAGGTCGCGCCCGACGTCGTCAGCGTGACCGTCCCGCCCGACATCCACCCGGACGTCGTCGTCGACTGCGCGAGCAGCGAGGGCGTCGCGGCCGTCCACTGCGAGAAGCCGATGGCCCTCACGTGGGCGGGCGCACGGCGCATGGTCGAGGCGTGCCGGGACCGCGACGTCCAGCTGACGTTCAACCGCCAGCGCCGGTTCGGCCGGCCGTTCACCGAGGCCGAGCGCCTGCTCGACGAGGGGGAGATCGGCGACCTCCGGCGGGTCGAGATCGGCTGGGGCGACTTCTACGACACCGGCGCCCACACCGTCGACCTCGCGGGGATGTTCAACGGCGACCGCCCGGCCGAGTGGGTGCTCGCCGGCCTCGACTACCGCGAGGAGGACGTCCGGTTCGGCGTCCACCAGGAGAACCAGATGTGGGCCCAGTGGCGCTACGAGAACGGCGTCCACGGCTGCGTCTCGACCGGCGAGGGGTCGGCGTTCGTCGGGGCCGCGCTCCTGCTCCGGGGCACCGACGGCGCCCTCCGCATCGACGCCGACGACGGGCCGATGCTCGAACTCGAGCAGGACGGCGCCCGCCGGGCCGTGGACGTCGACGGCGAGACGATGCACCACACGCCCGACGAGGACGGTCGATTCGGTTCGCGGTTCCACGACCGGGCCGTCGGGGAGGTCGTCGACGCGCTGGAGACCGGCCGGGAGTCGGTCCTCTCCGGCCGGGTCGGGCTAAACGCCGCCGAGATACTGTTCGGCGGCTACGAGTCGGTCCGCCGGCGCGGCCGGGTCGACTTCCCGCTGGAGATCGACGGGAATCCCCTCGAGGAGATGGTGGAGTCGGGTGCGCTCGCCCCGACCCCGCCGGCCGAGCTCGAGAGCCCGTAACGGCCGACCTACCGCCTCCCGATCGTTTCCTCCCTTCGTTCTTCGTTCCTCGCCGGCGAATATCGGTCCGAGAGCACCGCTGGCATCGCGATTCGGCTGTCCAAAGGATTTATCACACTCCGAGTAAACCTGTGTGAACAATGCACGAGGACGAGCCGCCGTACCTGCGCGCGGACGCACCCACCGGAGAGCGCGTCGACGACCTGTTGAGTCGGATGACCGACGCCGAGAAGGCCGGCCAGTTGGTCGGCACGTGGCTCGGCAACCTCGACTTCGCCGCGAACGAGTTCGAGGACGTCGCCGACGCGGTCCGGGACCACCACCTCGGGGTCGCCGCGCCGTTCGGCTGGGCCGGCTCGCCCGCCAAGCGAATCGGTGACGCGGTCGAGGCCGCCAACGGTCTCCAGCGCGTCGCGACCGAGGAGACCCGGCTGGGGATTCCGCTGCTGCTGAACGTCGACGCGGTCCACGGTCACGCGTACGTCGCCGGGTCGACCGTGTTCCCGAACGGACTCGGCGCCGCGGCGACCTGGGACCCCGAGGCCGTCGAGGAGGCGGCGAGTATCACGGCCACGGAGGTGCGCCGGACCGGCGCCCACCAGAACTACTCGCCGACCTGCGACGTCGGCCGCGAGCCCAGGTGGGGCCGCATCTTCGAGACGTTCGGCGAGAGCCCCCAACTCTGCGCCGAGCTGGCCGCGGCCAAGGTCCGGGGCTACCAGGGCGACGGGCTCGCCGACCCCGACTCGGTCGTCGCCACCGCGAAGCACTTCCCGGCGTACGGCGAGTCCGAGCGCGGCGAGGACGCCTCCCCGGTCGACGTCTCGGAATACAAGCTCCGGAACGTGTTCGTGCCGCCGTTCGAGGCCGCGCTCGACGCGGGCGTCGAGTCGGTGATGCCCTCGTACAACTCGATCAACGGCGAGCCGATGCACGGCTCGTCGTCGTTCCTGACCGACCTGCTCCGCGGGGAGCTGGGCTTCGAGGGCCACGTGGTCTCGGACTGGGCGGGCGTCCGCCACCTCGACCAGGACCACGGGACGGCCGCCGACGCCCGCGAGGCCGTCCGCCAGTCCCGCGAGGCGGGCCTCGACGTCGAGTCGGTCGGCCACGTCGAGCACGCCGCGCATCTGACCGACTTGCTCGAGTCCGGCGACCTCGACTCGGAGCTGGTCGACGCGGCCGTGCGACGGGTCCTCCGGCTCAAGTTCGAACTCGGCCTGTTCGAGGACCCGTACGTCGACGCGGACCGGGCGCACGAGACGCTGGCCTGCGACGACCACCGCCGGACCGCCCTGTCGGCCGCCCGCGACAGCATGACGCTGCTGAAGAACGACGGGCTCCTCCCGCTGTCGGGCGACGAGGACGTGTTCGTCGGCGGGCCGAACGCCGACAGTTTGGTCCACCAGCTCGGCGGCTGGAGCGTCACCGAACCGACCGACGTTCCGGGCGAGACGGTGCTCGAAGCGATTCGGAGTCGGGCCGGCGGGACCGTCACCTACGAGCGGGGGACAACGCTCAACGAGGGACTCGACGTCGACGCCGCGGTCGAGAAAGCCAGCGAGGCCGACGTCGCGGTGCTCGCGCTCGGCGAGGGGTGGTACCTCCACGAGTTCGGGCCGTCGGTCCAGGCGGGCATCGAGACCGGCGCGTGGCCGACCCGGACGGAGCTCGGGCTCTCGGACGCCCAGCGGGAGCTCGTCCGGCGGGTCCACGAGACCGGGACGCCCGTGGTCGGCGTCCTGATCACGGGCCGCCCGCTGGCGGTCGACTGGATGGACGAGAACGTTCCGGCGATCCTCATGGCCTACTACCCCGGGACCGAGGGCGGCACCGCGGTCGCCGAGACGCTGTTCGGCGACAACGACCCGAGCGGCCGGCTCCCGGTGTCGGTCCCGCGGTCGGTCGCCGACCTCCCCCAGCACTTCGACCACCTCGCGCACCCGACGCCCATCGGCGAGGACGAGCACCCCGACTCCTACGACCCGCTCTACGAGTTCGGCCACGGGCTGAGCTACGCCGAGTTCGCGTACGACGACCTCCGGGTGACGACCCCCGAGGCCGCGCCCGAGGGCGACGTCGAGGTCGCGGTGGAGGTCTCGAACGCCGGCGAGCGCCCGGGCACCGAGACGGTCCAGGCGTACGCCCGCCAGGAGACGAGCTCGCGGGTCCAGCCGACCCGGAAGCTGGTCGGCTTCGACCGCGTCGACCTGGCGCCCGGCGAGTCAGCGACCGTCTCGCTGACGATTCCCGTCGAGCACCTCGGCTTCTACAAGCCCCGAACTGGCCACGTCGTGGAGTCCGGCACGTACCGCGTCGCGGTCGGCGACGAGACGGCGTCGTTCGAGGTGGTCACGTCGCCCGCGGTGACGTCGACAGAATAGCGCCCCATCGACGCGAGGATTCCTGATGCCGAACAACGCGATTCGACGTGCGGGGCAAGGATTTTTTGAATCGCGGTCTCCGTTACAGGCATGATACACCAGGACGACGGCCCGGACGCGGTGCTCGCGGTCGACGGAGACCGCGGTCGGCGTGACGCGGCGGTCGACGCGCTCGACGACGCCGGCTTTCGCGCTCGGTCGGCCGAGACCTGCGAGGCGGCGCGCTCGGCGCTCGCCGACCGCCGTTACGACTGCGTCGTCACCTGCGCGGAACTGGCGGACGGCGACTACCGGGACGTACTCGCGGCGGCCGAGGCGGCCGACCCGTCGGTTCCGGTGGTCGTTCGCTCCGACGGGGTGGGCGCCGCCGAGGCGCTCGACGCGGGCGCGGCGGACCGCGTCGGGACGTCGGAGACGGCCGACCTGGTCGCGCGGGTCTGCCGCGTCGTCGACGACCGGCGGTCGCGGCGGGAACTCGAACGCGACAGCAGCATGCTCAACTCGTTCCTGGCGTCCATCCCCATCTCGGTCTACTTCAAGGACGAGCGCGGGCGCCACGTCCGGGTCAGCGACAGCATCACCGGGAGCGACGTCGACCGGCCCATCACCAACGAGGAGGGGAAGGTCCACCGGTCGGCCGAGGACGTCCTCGGCAAGACCGACTTCGACCTCTACCGCACCGGGTCCGCGGTCGAGGCGACCGCCGACGAGCGCCACGTGATGGAGACCGAGTCGCCCATCCTCGACAAGATCGAGAGCTACGCGGTCGCGGGGCTCGACACCGCCGCCGAGCACGGGTGGCACGGCTACTCCTCGACGTCGAAGGCGCCGTGGTACGACGCCGACGGGGAGCTGGCGGGCACCGTCGGCATCACGCTCGACATCACCGAGCGCAAGAAGTACGAGCAGCGCCTCGAGCGCCAGAACGAGCGGCTCGAGCAGTTCGCGAGCCTCCTCTCGCACGGCCTGCGCTACCCGCTCACCGTCGCGCGGGGCAACCTCGACCTCGTCGCCGGCGACGCCGACCGGGAGCGACTCGACGCCGTCGACGGGAGCCTGGACAGGATCGAGAAGCTGGTCGAGGACATCCTCGACCTCGTCCGGTACGGCTCGACCGTCGACGACGTCGCGGACGTCGACCTCGAGACGGTCGCGACCGCCGCGTGGGAGGCGGTCGACGCCGCCGACGCGATGGCGCTGGACGTGGACTCGACCGCGCCGATATCCGCCGACAGACCCCGCCTGCGGCGCCTCCTCGAGGACCTGTTCCGGAACGCCCGGGACCACGCCGGCCCCGACGCCACCGTCTCGGTCGGCGCGACGCCGACGGGGTTCTACGTCGCCGACGACGGGCCCGGCATCCCGCCGGACCGCCGCGACCGGGTGTTCGACCGGGGGTTCTCGACCGGCGACGGCGGTCGCGGGTTCGGTCTCACGATCGTCCGCCAGATCGCCGCGGCGCACGACTGGGGGGTCTCGGTCGACGAGGACGACGCGGGCGGCGCGCGCTTCGAGTTCGTCTGCGCCGGCATCGCCGACCTCGCGTAGTCAGCCTCGACCGGAACGCCGCTTTCCGGGAACCTCGACCGCCGAGAGTGAGACAGACGTGGTCGGGTCACCGAACCGGACTCGCACCGGGTTCACCGCGTCCGGCGCCCGACCGGGAACTCCGTAACCGTCGACCGGACCTCAGTAGCTGTCGTACACCGTCTTCTCGATGGTGTAGAACTCCAGCCCCTCGTCGCCCTGCTCGCGCCACGTCTCGCTCGACGACTGCTTGAACCCGCCGAACGGGACGTGGAGTTCGAGGCCGGTGGTCTTCGCGTTGACCTTGGCGACGCCCGCCTCGATCTCGTCGACGAACCGGTTGGCCTCGGTGTGGTCGTCGGTGACGACGCTGGCCGAGAGCCCGTAGTCGACGTCGTTGGCGACGTCGAGCCCTTCGTCGAAGTCGCTCACCTCGATGACCGCCACGACCGGTCCGAAGACCTCCTCCTGGGCGATCCGCATGTCGTTGTCGACGTCGGTGAAGACGGTCGGCTCGACGAAGTAGCCCTGCTCGGTCTCGGCCGACTCGGGGGTACCCCCGCCGGCCGCGAGGGTCGCGCCCTCGTCCTGCGCGATCTCGATGTAGTCGAGCGTGGACTCGAGCTCGTCGGCGCTGACCTGCGGCCCCATCTCGTGGTCGAGGCCGGGGCCGATGTCGACGGACTCGGCGCGGTCGACCAGTTCGTCGACGAACTCGTCGTAGACGTCCTCGTGGACCACGGCGCGCGAGCACGCGGTGCACGACTGGCCGGTGGTGCCGAACCCGCCGCTGGCGACGATGTCGGCCGCCTCCGCGGGGTCGGCCGAGGCGCTGACGACGGTCGGGTTCTTGCCGCCGAGCTCGGTCTGGACGCGCTTGCCCGCGTCGGTCGCCTGGTCGTACACCATCTGGCCGACCTCGCTGGAGCCGGTGAACGACACCGCGTCGACCGCGTCGTGCTCGATGAACTCGGTGCCGACCGTGCTGCCGGGCCCGGTGACGACGTTGAGCGCGCCGTCGGGGAGCCCCGCCTCGTCGAGCGCCTTCGCGAGTTCGACCGCGGGGCCGGGCGCGGCCGACGCCGGCTTGAGGACGACGGTGTTGCCGGCGGCGAGGGCGGGCGCGAGCTTCCAGGCCGGGATGGCGATGGGGTAGTTCCACGGCGTGATGAGCGCCGCGACCCCTACCGGCTCCTTCACCGTGTAGAGGTTCTGATCCCGTGTGCTCGGTCCCTTCACCGTGCCGCCCAGGTCGGCGGCCTTCCCCGCGAAGTAGTGGAAGATGTCGATTGCGCGCTGGACCTCGCCGCTCGCCTCGGCGTAGGCCTTCCCCTCCTCGGCGACGAGCTGCTCGGTCAGCTCCTCCTTGCGGTCGGCCAGCCGGTTGCCGGCCCGCCGCAGGATGCGGCCCCGCTCGGGCCCGGGCGTGGCGGCCCACTCGTCCCGTGCGGCGGCCGCGGCCTCGACGGCCTCGGTCGCGTCGGCCTCGCCGGACTGCTGGTAGCTCGCGACGACCTCGCTCGGGTCGGCGGGGTTCTCGACCTCGACGGTATCGCCGGTCTCGGACTCGACCCACTCTCCGTTGACGTAGTTCTTCTCCGGCATCGTCTCCCGTTACTCGAGCCGCACATACCACTGTTACGGTCTCGCGAAGTTTGCCCGGGCCGGCGCGGTCCACCGCAGTTCCCGCACCGGTCCACCGCAGTTCCCGGTCCGGTCCACTACACTTTTGCCGGTCGGCCCGGACCACGCGAGTATGGCAGTCGACGACTACCTGCGCGGCGTCCGGCGGCGCGACTGGGAGGAACTGGCGGAGGGCACGCTGCGGATCGCGATGGTCGGGCTCGGCTGGTGGACCCGCGAGCAGGCCATCCCCGCGGTCCGCGATTCGAAGTTCTGCGAGACGACCGTCGCGGTCAGCTCGAGTACTGAGAAGGCCGAGTCGGTCGCCGACGAGGCCGAGACCGGTACCATCGACACGGCCCTCACCTACGACGAGTTCGTCGACGGCGCCGCGACCGACGCGTACGACGCGGCGTACGTCTGCACCCCGAACGCCTACCACCTCCCGTACGTCGAGGCGGCCGCCGACCACGGCAAGGCGGTCCTCTGCGAGAAGCCGGTGGAGGCGACGGTCGACCGGGCCGAGGAGCTGGTCTCGGCCGTCGAGGACGCCGACGTCCCGCTGATGGTCGCCTACCGGATGCAGACCGACCCGCAAGTCCGGCGGATGCGCGAGCTGATCCGGGAGGGCGCCGTCGGCGACCCGGTCGCGGTCCACGGCCACATGGGCCAGCAGATGCTCGACGTGGTGTCGGGCGACCCCGACCAGTGGCGGCTCGACCCCGACCTCGCGGGCTACGGCGCGACCGTGATGGACCTGGGCATCTACCCGCTCAACACCGCGCGGTTCGTGCTCGACGCCGACCCGACGAGCGTCACCGCCCAGATGCACTCCGAAGACGAGGCGTTCAGGAAGGTGCCCGACCAGCACGCCACCTTCACCATCCAGTTCGACGACGGGACCTACGCCGCCTGCACCGCCAGTCAGCACGCCCACCTCTCGGGCCACTTCCGGGTCGTCGGCACCGACGGCGAACTGGTCCTGCAGCCGTCGTTCCTCGGCCAGACGCCCCAGACGTTGACGCTCCGCCAGCCCGACGGCCGGGAGGTCGAGATCGACGACGGCCGCCGGGACCTGATGGGCGACGAGATGACCGAGGAGTTCGACTACTTCGCCGACCGCGTCCTCCGGGAGGTGCCGCCGTCGCCCGACGGCGAGCACGCGCTGGTCGACATGCGGGCGCTCGGGGCCATCTACGAGGCCGCCGAGACCGGCGAGACGGTCGCGGTCGAGTAACCGGGCGGAGTCCCGGCTCGACGCCGGACACTCCGCGAGGGCCGCCCCGCCACCGTCTCACAATTCACAAGCTTTACTATCGATACTGGGAATATCTCGCACGCAATGGTTGACCACGCGAAGCTCCGCGACCCGAACGCGGAGTATACGATGCGGGACCTGTCGGGCGAGACGATGGGTCTCACCGCCGAGCGCGGCGGCGTGCGCGACGCCGAGATCACCGACGTCCAGACCACGATGGTCGACGGCAACTACCCCTGGATTCTGGTGCGGGTCTACACCGACGCCGGCGTCACCGGCATCGGCGAGTCCTACTGGGGCGGCGGCGACGCCGAGATCATCGAGCGGATGAAGCCGTTCGTGGTCGGCGAGAACCCCCTGGACATCGACCGGCTCTACGAGCACATGATCCAGAAGATGTCCGGCGAGGGCTCGATCTCCGGGAAGGTCATCTCGGCCATCTCGGGCATCGAGATCGCGCTCCACGACGTCGCCGGCAAACTCCTCGACGTCCCCGCCTACCAGCTCGTCGGCGGGAAGTACCGCGACGAGGTCCGGGTGTACTGCGACCTCCACACCGAGGACGAGGCCGACCCCCAGGCCTGCGCCGACGAGGGCGTTCGCGTGGTCGAGGAGCTGGGCTACGACGCCATCAAGTTCGACCTCGACGTCCCCTCCGGTCACGAGAAGGACCGCGCGAACCGCCACCTCCGCAACCCCGAGATCGACCACAAGGTCGAGATCGTCGAGGCCGTCACCGAGGCCGTCGGCGACCGGGCCGACGTCGCCTTCGACTGCCACTGGTCGTTCAGCGCCGGGAGCGCCAAGCGCCTCGCGAGCGCCCTCGAGGAGTACGACGTCTGGTGGCTCGAGGACCCCGTCCCGCCGGAGAACCACGACGTTCAGGCCAACGTCACCCAGTCGACGACGACCCCCATCGCGGTCGGCGAGAACGTCTACCGCAAGCACGGCCAGCGCACGCTGCTCGAACCCCAGGCGGTCGACATCATCGCGCCCGACCTGCCCCGGGTCGGCGGGATGCGCGAGACCCGGAAGATCGCCGACCTCGCGGAGATGTACTACATCCCGGTGGCGATGCACAACGTCTCCTCGCCGGTCGGCACGATGGCCTCCGCGCAGGTCGCTTCGGCCATCCCCAACTCGCTGGCGGTCGAGTACCACAGCTACCAGCTGGGCTGGTGGGAGGACCTCGTCGAGGAGGACGACCTCATCCGCGAGGGGCGCATGGAGATCCCCGAGGAGCCCGGCCTCGGCCTGACGCTCGACTTCGACGCGGTCGAGGAGCACATGGTCGAGGGCGAGGAGTTGTTCGACGAGGCGTAGCCGACGTCGAGCTCGCGGAGCTTCGCTCCGCGGCGTTCGATGAAGCGTAGCTTCGGCGAGTAGTCGGACCCCGGCGCTCGGCGCGACTTCCACCCGAATCGTCGCTCGCGCCCGTCGGCCGAGCGCCGCCGCACCCCCGTCGCCGCGTCTGTCCCCTCGCTCCGGCGATACTCTTTTAACGGTATCCACACATGAGCAACTATGCGCTACTACCGACTCCCGGGCAGAGAGTGCAGTTCTGACGCTGCGGCTCTCGTTGCAGTCGACGACGAAGGCTCCGCGTACGACCTGACGACCGCCTCGGCGGACCTCGGTTCGTTCACCGAGCTCTGCCGCGCGGCGAACGCCAACGGCGCGTCGATCGACGAGGTCGCGCGCAACCGCATTCCGGACGCCGAGGAGCTCGACGTCGCGAACCCGGGGGCCGACGCGCTCCAGCCGGTCGTCGCCGAGGAGGTGTGGGCCGCGGGCGTCACCTACCGCATCAGCGAGGAGGCCCGCAAGTCCGAGAGCGGCAAGCCGGAGGTCTACATCGACGTCTACGACAGCGAGCGCCCGGAGCTGTTCCTGAAGGCGACGCCCTCGCGCACGGTCGGCCCCCAGGAGGCGGTCGGCGTCCGGGGCGACTCGAACTGGAACGTGCCCGAGCCCGAACTCGGCGTCGTGCTCCACCGCGGCGAGATCGTCGGCTACACCATCGGCAACGACGTCTCCAGCCGGGACATCGAGGGCGAGAACCCGCTGTACCTCCCGCAGGCGAAGGTGTACGACCGGTGCTGCTCGCTGGGCCCGTGCGTCGCCTCGGCCGAGACCGTCGGCGACCCCCACGACCTCACGATGTCGCTGACCATCGAGCGCGACGGCGAGACGATGTTCGAGGACTCGACCTCGACCGGCGAGATGGCGACCAGCTGCGAGAAGCTGGTGTCGTACCTCCGGAAGCACAACAGCCTGCCCGAGACGCTGGTCCTGCTCACCGGGACCGCGCTCGTGCCCCCGGAGACGTTCACCCTCGTCGAGGGCGATGACGTCACCATCGACATCGACCGCATCGGACGACTCGTGAACGGTACGGTCACCGTCTGAGTCCGCCCGACGCGGTCGTCGACCGAGCCCAGACTCGCGCCACGAGAGCGTCGACGTATCGCACCAGAGCACCAACGCATCTGTCCTGTCACGGGGCGGCGTCCCGCGGCGTTCGAACGCGCCGGGGACGCCGACTTCCCACGCGAAATCTGACTCCGAGTACCGGACGCGAAACTCCGACTTCGACCCCCGAACGACGCGGCGACGCGACTGCCGGGACGAGAAATCGGAAAGGAACGAATTACGTCTCGCCGGCCTACTCGGCGTCCTCGACGCTGGTCTCTGTGAAGTAGGTCCGGCCGTTCGCCGGGACCTCCTTGGTCGCGGTCACCTCGAACGGTGCCGTGTCCGCGACGTCGCTCGCCGAGTGGCCGACGCGGAACTCGTAGGGGCCCGCCTCGACGGCCAGATCCATGTCGCGGTCGTGGAACGCGAGCTGGGAGGCGTCGACCTCGAAGCGGACGCGCTTTTCCTCGCCCGCGTCCAGGCGGACGCGCTCGAATCCGACGAGCTCCTGGACCGGTCGGGCCTGGCTCGGGTTCTCGGCGCTGGCGTAGAGCTGGACCACGTCGTGGCCCGCGCGGTCGCCGGCGTTCCGGACCGTCACCGTCGCCGCGATGCTCCCGGCGGGTTCGAGCTCGTCGGTCGACAGCGAGAGGTCGCGGTACTCGAACTCGGTGTAGCTCAGCCCGTGGCCGAACGGGTACAGCGGCGCGCTGTCGGAGTAGACGTACTCCTCGTTGGCGGTGTTGGGTTTGCGGCTGTAGTGGACCGGGAGCTGGCCGACCGACCGCGGGACCGAGACCGCGAGGTGACCGCCGGGGTTGTGCTCGCCGAACAGCACGCTCGCGACGCCCTCGCCGCCGCGCTCGCCGGGCAGCCACGCCTGCACGACCGCGGGAACGTTCTCGGCGATCCACTCGATGGAGTGGGGTTTGCCGCTGACCACGACGACGACCAGCGGCGTCCCGGTCTCGTGGACGGTCTCGACGAGCTCCCGCTGGACGCCCGGCAAATCGAGGTCGACCACGTCGCAGCCCTCGCCGCTGGTCGCGACGCTCGGGTTGTCGACCTGGGCCTCGTCGAAGTCCGAGAAGTCGACCGCCGAGCGCGCGCCGACGAACGCGACCGCGACGTCGGCGTCGGCTGCGGCGTCGGCAGCCGCGTCGAACTCGTCGGTCGAGGGGCCGGTCGTCGTACAGCCCCGCTCGTAGCTCACCTCGAAACCGGCCGCCTCGCCGCGGGCGGCGACCGCGTCGAGGGGCGTCGTCGCGTCGAGTTCGACCTCCTCCTCGGGGTAGTGGGCGGCGTAGGCGTAGTCGCCCAGCATCTCCTGGGCGTCGTCGGCCTTGGGTCCGACGACCGCCACGGAGTCGAGGTCGTCGCCGGTCAGCGGCAGGAGGTCGCCCTCGTTCTTCAGGAGGGTCATCGACTCCTCGGCGGCGCGGGTGGTCAGCTCCTCGGCCGCGTCGGTGCCGAACGGCTCGGCGGCGGCGTCGGCGTCGACGTACGGGTCGTCGAGCAGTCCCTTCCGGAGCTTCGCGCGGAGCACCCGGCGGACAGCGGCGTCGAGCGTCGCCTCGGCGAGCTCGCCGTTCTCTATGGCCTCGACGAGGTGCTCGCCGTAGCAGTCGGTGTACGGGAGCTCGACGTCGATGCCGGCCTCGACGGCCGCGACGCCGGCCTCGCGCTCGGAGGCCGCGACGCCGTGCTCGCTCCGGAGGAACTCGACGCTGTAGTAGTCCGAGACCACCGTGCCGTCGAAGCCCCACTCCCCGCGGAGCACGTCGGTCAGCAGCCACTCGTCGCTGGCGCACGGGATTCCGTCGATGTCGTGGTAGGCGTTCATGACCGCCTCGGCGTCGGCGGTCCGGACCGCGGCCTCGAACGGGAACAGGTGGGTCTCGCGGAGCTCGCGCCGGCCGACGTCGACCGAGCTCCGGTTCTTGCCGCCCTCGCCCGCGCCGTGGCCGGCGAAGTGCTTGAGCGTCGCCGCGATGCCGTCGCCGTCGCCCTGGAGCCCGTCGACGTAGCTGCACGCCATCGCCGCGACCAGGTACGGGTCCTCGCCGAACGTCTCCTCGACCCGGCCCCACCGGAGGTCCCGGGCCACGTCGAGCACCGGCGAGAGCGCGTGGGCCGTGCCGATGGCCTCGAGCTGCTCGCGGATGGTCGCGGTGACCTCCTCGACCAGGTCGGGCGACCAGGAGCTCGCCAGCCCCATCGTCTGGGGGAACGTGGTCCCCTGCGGTCCCATGTAGCCGCTCAAGCACTCCTCGTGGGGAATCGCCGGGATGCCGGGCCGCGTCTCCTCCTGCAGAAACTCCTGGAGCTCGTTGGTCCGCGCGGCGGCCTCCCGCGGGGGGAGACTCCCCTCGCCTCCGATGCGGGTCAGGTGGCCGATGCCGTCCGCGAGGTGCTCCTCGACCGCCGCCCGGTCGAGGCTCCCGTCGTCGTCGAGCAGCTTCTCGGCGTTCACCGAGCCGAGCTGGGCCGCCTTCTCCGCGACGGTCATCTCCTCGAGGAGTTCGTCGACGCGCCGGTCGACGGAGGGTCGATGGACTCCGTCCTCTGGTTGCGTTTGCATCACGTGTGTTCTCGTAATCGCGTCTCTTAATTGGTTCGGACGTGGTACCGCGTCGCCCGGTCCGTCGCGTCACGTGTCGGCTTGACACGGGGGTTCTCTATTTCAGAACGGGTTTCGACTCCACTTCCGTCACGAACGAGACGAGTGCCGCAGGTGAACGGTCGTTTAGCGGGTCGAACTGTCTGCTCTCGTGAGCGAATCCCAACCACGGACTACGGGTGAGAGAGATCCGCGTTCTGTAATAGAGAATCGAGTGGAATCTCGCGAACGTACCCGGCTGCTCATTCTGCGATCGTTCACCGGCTCTGTCGCCTGAAATGGACTTGTTTTCCCGCCCGATCAGGGTCCACGTCGACGCATGCCGGTAAGAATAACAGCATTAGTTTTGTTATACACGGCGGCATCATGTGAATCTGAAGAAATATTACGACCTTTAATTCCTGGTATGTCATTCCCAGGCGTTGCGAAGGTGTTGCGCATAATAGAACAGGTGCGTGGTATCACCGACGAATAGCTCTACCCGCTGCATCGGCTCGGGGCGTACACTTTCTATTCTGCTGCACCTGTCATTAGGGGATAAAGCTTAAGTCGTTCGCGCCTAATTAGAGAACGAGGAGTTACTTCTTTATCTAAAACATAAATTAATAAGGGCGACGGTACGCAAGCGTGGAACAAAAAAGGAACACCCGAGACAGCGACGGCGACGTCCCGACCGAACCACAACCCCTCCTCTCCGCCCGGTTCCGAACTCGAAACTACGGCCGCCGCCCGTCGAGCACCGGAATCTCCGCGACGCGCTCCTCGGGGAGGTCGTCCCAGAGCACGCCCGACGGCTTCTCGTGGCCCGTCTCGGTCCGGATCGTCCGCGTGGGCGTGACCACGAGGTCCATCGGCACGTCGTGGGCCTCGACCGCCACCGCCTCGTCGACCACCTGCGCGTCGTGGACCGTGGTCGCGACCGGCGTCTCGGCGTCCACGAGCTCCAGTTCCCGGAGGACCGCGTACTCGAGGTCGCTGTACCCCTCGCCCTTGCCGACGCGCGCGCCGTCGTCCGTGACCGCGACGCTGCCCGACACCACGAGGTCGACGGGCGCCACCTCCTCCGGTGCGACCTGCCTGGCGTACGACTCGACGTGCGAGACGGTCGGCGCGCTGTCGTACTCCTCGGCCGGAATCGCGCCGGGGTCGAGCTCGTAGAACGGCTCCTCGTCGCGGAGCCTGGGCACCGCCATGTAGACGGTCTTGCCCTCGCGGAGCGCGCGCCGCCGGACCGGCAGTTGTGGCGCGTCGGGGTTCGCTTTGATCGCGTCCGCCGCCTGCCATTCGTCGGTCTCGGCCAGTCGGTCGGCGGCGTCCTCGGCGCCGGCGACGTTCGGGATGCGGTCGTGGGGCGGGAACGGGAACCGGGCGATGCCCTCGGCTTCGAGGTGGTCCCAGATGCGCTCGCGGAGGTCCTGCTTGCTCGTACTCACACGTCACCGCCCTCCGTCGCACCGCCCTCCACAGACACCGGTTCGCCCCGCTTCGCACTCTCGGCCAGCAGTTCGTCGTAAGAGCCGTAAGCCCGCGGAATCCCGAGGTCGTCGGCGAAGGCCGCGGCCGCGTCGGCGTCGCGCGAGGCGACCGCCAGGACCACGTGGTCGGTGTCCTGAATCGCCGGCACGACCGCCGCGCGGCCGATGTTCGCGGTGCTGATGACGCCGAAGTTCATGTCCGACACGTCGCGCGCCCGGCGGAAAAATCACGCGCTCGGCGACCCGTTCCGCGACGATTCGCACTCGCCGCCCGCGAATCCCCTCGCCGGCGACGCGGCCCCGGTCTCGTCGCCGAAAAGTAATCATTAAACGGCCCGCGTCGAAACGCTTCGAACATGCAACGACGAGCCGCGACGGCGTACGCCGTCCTCTTCCTCGTGATCGCCGTGGGGTCCTACACGCTCATCGGCGTGGCCCAGGAGCCGGGGGTCGACCTCGAAGGGGAGACGTACGCCCAGAACGACACGGTCGCCGTCAACGGGTACGAGTACACGGTCTCCTCGGTCGGCGACGGCGAGGCGACGCTGGCACGGGTCAACGAGTCGGCGCGCTACACCGCGGAGTGGGCGAACAACTCGACCGTCCAGCTCGACAACTCCACGTACCGGGTCCTCATCCCCAACACCTCCGACCCGGGGCAGCTCACCGTCCGCCAGCAGTTCAACCTGAGCGACAACGTCACCACGGTCACGCAGGCCGACACGGAGTACGTCGTCGTGAACGGGACCGGCGACAACCGGTCGCTCGTCCCGGTCGACGAGTACAAACGCCAGCAGTTCGGCCAGCCCGACACCCGCCAGTACTCGGAGGGCCAGACCTTCCAGCTCGAGGGGAACCAGACGACCGTGACGAACATCACCGCCGACGCCGCGACCCTGGCCTGGACCGCACCGCGAACGGAGGAGACGTCGGTGGCCGAGGGCGCGCAGGTCGACCTTGGGCCGGAGAACGACAACCGGACGTTCGTCGGTCACTTCGTGAACGGGACGGTCGACGGCGAGCAGACGACGCTCGTCCAGCTATCGCCGGACGTCGACGAGTACCAGGAGCAGGTCGATGCCCGGGACCACTTCAACGAGCGCATCGCGGGCCTGTGGGGCGTGGCCATCCTGAGCGGGCTCACGGTCGCGCTGCTGTTCGGATTCGCCTTCCTGCCGAACAAGTAACGGTCCGGCTCTCGCTTTTTCACCGCGTTCGCTCGTCGCTTACCGTCGGACTTGATCCATCGAGCGCGTTTCTCCCGTCCGCGCCGCTGGCGCTCTGCTTCGAGGAGGATTCTCCGCGTCTGCTCGGAGTCCCGGCGAGCGCCGTGACGGTCGGCTCGGGACGTCAGTCCCGGGCCACCCACGCGAGTCCCGCGCCGATGGCGATGGCCGCCACCGCGCCGAGGCCCTGGCCGAGCAGCAGGAGCAGGCCGCCGGACTTGTACGCCCACGGCGTTCCGACGATGGTCGCGAGGCCGACGAGGACGAGCAGCACGCCGACGCCGACGCCGAGCGGTTCGAGCGCGTTCGCGTTCGCAGTCGCCATGTGTCGACCCTCCGGCTCCGAGCGGTTAACTGTTGCCGAAACGCGCGCAAGTGAACGACGCCGGCCGGAGCGCCGAGCCAGAGTGGTCGGAGAGCGCCGGCGGGAGAACGAGCCGCGTCAGTCGCGCGTGCGGTCGCTGTCGAGTTCGATGTCGGCCTCGTCCAGCAGCTCCTCGACCTCCTCGCGCTTCTCCTGGTGCTCGGCCAGGAACTCCCGCATCAGCTGTGCGGCCTGCTCCTTGCAGTCGCCGCAGAGCCGCTCGCCGCCGACGCACTCGTCGTACACCTCCCGGGCGAACTCGTCGTCGTCGCCCGCCAGCAGGTAGGCGTACAGCTCGTACACCGGACACTCGTCGGCCCGGCCGCCCAGTTCGCGCTGCTCCTCGGCGGTCTCGCGGCCGCCCGTGGTCGCGGCCTTCACCTTGTCGTAGCCGTCCTCGGGGTCGTCGAGCAGGCTGATGTGGCTGGCCGGCACCGACGAGGACATCTTCCCGCCGGTGAGCCCGGTCATGAACCGGTGGTAGATCGAGGAGGGCGCGACGAAGCCGTAGCCGCCGTGGTCGATCTCGACCTCGCGGGCCAGCTCCTCGGCCTCGTCGCGGTCGAGCTCGAACGAGTCGACGTGCTCCTCGAACACCCGCTTCTCGCCCTCGACGGCCCCGATAAGCGCCTCGAACGCCTCGTCGGTCGCGTTCCGGTCGAGGAACCGGACCCGGGGCCGCAGGGGCTCCTTGCCGGCCTCCCGGAGCTTCGCGACCGCGCCGTTCCGGGCGTCGTCCGCGGCCATCTCGTCTTCGAGCCAGTCGGCGGCGTCCTCGCAGCGAACCGGCTCGGCGTCGCCGCCCTCGGCGCGCTCCTCGGCCTCCTCGGAGAGCGCGGCGTAGGCGGCCGCGAGCAGTTCGCGCTCCTCGGGGTCGGCCTCGAAGCTGGCGTAGGCCTTCGTGACCCCGAAGTAGCGCATCCGGGCCGCGAGGTCGCGGGCGAGCCGGACGTGGGGGTCCTGGTCGGGCCCGACCGGGATGACCGTGGGCTTGGGCTCCTCCAGTTGGGGGTAGAGGATGTCGGCCATTTGGGTCACGACGCTCTGCATGTGCGAGACGCTGGTCTCGCCCGAGAACCCGTAGATGTTCTCGAGCTCCGAGAAATTGGCCTTTGACCCCAGCTCGAACGCGAGGTCCTGGACGTCGCGGTCGGCCGACTGGCGGTAGACGGTCCCCTCCTCGGGGTCGAACCCGAGCGCCAGCAGGCTCAGCAGGTAGTCCCGGGCGTGCTCGTCGATCTCGTCCCAGGTCATCCCGCGGGCGCTGTTGGCCTCCAGGTCGGCGATGAGCGCGTAGGCGTCGCCGCCCCGCTGCTGGTGCCAGATTATCTCGTCGAACACCAGCTTGTGGCCGATGTGGGGGTCGCCCGTCGGCATGAACCCCGAGAGCGCCGCGAAGGGCTCGTCGTTGCGCATCGCGTCGGCGACCCGCCGGTAGTCGCGGTGGCCGAAGATGACCCCGCGGCGCATCAGGTAGTGGGGGTCGGGCACCTCGGGCAGCACCTCGTCGAACTCCTCGATGCCGAACTCCTCGAACAGCTTCCGGTAGTCGGCGACGGTCGAGGAGCCCCAGGGGTCCAGCGTGGTCTCGTCCTCGCCGGTCGCGGTGCCGCCGTCGGTGCGGATTCGGGGCGACACGTCGGGCTCGCGCCAGCGTTCGCCCGACGCGCGGCTGTGGTCGTCGGGCGATACGTCGGTCTCGCGTGCGGATTCGTCACCGGTCATAGCGGAATCGACTGGCGGCGAGCCAATCTACTCCAGTGTAGGTGCTCGTCGGCGCAAAAAGGGTTCGCTTCGGCGGTGGCGTCATAGGGTCGATTGTAGCTGTTCTCGGTACTGTTCTCCATCCGAGATGTAGTGAGCGTCACAAGGTCCGACGATTGAACAGACGGTACGGAACTACAACCGACCCTATCGGGACCGCTCGCCGAGGGCGTCGGCGACGAGTCGCGACTCGGCGCGCCGGAGCAGGGTCGACGCGGTCGAGACCGCGCAGTCGAGTTCGGCGGCCACCGCCTCGACGTCGCCGTCTCGCGGCACCTCGTAGTAGCCGACGCCCCACGCCGCGGCGAGCGCCTCGCGCTGCCTGCCGGTGAGCGTCGCCCCCAGGCCGCGCGTGAACGGACCGACCGACAGCACGGTGACGTCCACCGCGTCGGGGAGCGCGTCGAGGAGGTCGCGGAGGTCGTCGCCGTGGCCGACGGCGGTGAGCCGCATCGTCCGGTCGGAACGGAACTCGACCGGCGGAACCACCACGACGGTGTTCCGCCGGAACGCGTCGAACAGCGGGGCGTCGCGGTCGGTGTTCGGCGCGCGGACGTACAGGAAGAACCCGTCGTCGCCGTCCGGCCGCAGGTCGTACTCGGCGACGTCGTCCCGCGCCGCGAGGACCGACTCGTAGGCCGCCGGGTCGCCCTCGACGTAGAACAGCAGGGTCCGGGTCCCGTCGCCGGTCTTGCCCTCAAGCAGCACTTCGCGCTCGACGGCCGGGGAGTCGCAGACGAACGCGTGCATCGGATGGATGGTCTCCGACGTGTGCTCGACCACGAGTTCGAGGGACTTCACGGGCGACCTATCGACGCCTTGTTACTTAAAGACCCGATGAGTATCGGGAATAGGACGGTCACCGTCACGCCCCGAGAGACGAGTATGCGGGACGCGATGGATTCTCCGGGAGACGAAGCGGGCACCGGACGGCGGGCTCACCTCGAACGGAGCAGGCGCGTGTGGGACCGCTGGAGCGACCACTACGGCTTGAGCGAGGCCGACTACGAACCGATGCGGGGGACGGCGGTCGAGTATTTGAACCTCGAACCGGGCGACGCCGTCCTGGACGTCGGCTGTGGCCCCGGCGTGAACTTCGCGTCGCTCCGGGACGCGGTCGGCCCCCACGGGCACATCGTCGGCGTCGATTACAGCCCGGCGATGGTCGACCGGGCCCGCGCTCGCGTCGCCGACCGCGGCTGGGAGAACGTCACCGTCCGCCGGGCCGACGCGGGGCGGGTGGACCTGCCTGCCGAGAGCTTCGACGCGACGCTCGCGACGCTCTCGCTGAGCGTGATGCCGTCACCCCGGGCCGTCGCCGAGCGCGTGCACGAGGCGCTCCGCCCGGGCGGTCGGTTCGTCGTCTTCGACGTCCGGGCGTTTCCGTCGGGACCCCTCCGGGTCGTGAATCCGCTGGTGCGGCGAGCACTCCACCTCGTCGGCAACTGGAACACCGAGGCCGACGTCCCGACCGCAATCGAGTCGGCGTTCGGCGAGTGCGAGGTCGTCGAGACGTACTTCGCGGGCCTGAACTACACCGCAGTTGCGACTCGCGACCTCAACTCCGGCGGTAGCGATCCGGGAAGTAACTAGACCGCGAACGAACGGCTCCCTCGTGGCTTCAGGGCGTCAGCCGCTTGACGGCCAGCCAGGACACGCCCTCCGCCCCGACGAGCGCGAAGATCATCCGCTTGCGGACCCCGTGGGCCAGCCGCACGTCGAGCGCGAGGTCCCGCGGCGAGAAGACGCGGTCGGCCGGCAGCACCCGGACCAGCGCCTCCGAGTGGCCCAGGTCGTCGACCGACTCCACGTCGGCGTAGGTCCGGAAGTCCGCGCCGAACTTGAAGCCGGTCTTGGGCACGACGCCGCGCTCGCGGAGCGCCCGGTACACCCGGAGCCGGCGGTCGAACCGCTCGCCCTCGACCTCGCGACCGCGCTCGCCGACCGTCCCGGGGTCGAGCGAGAGCGCGCGCTCGTCGGCGAGGTACGCGGCCTCGACCAGCGAGAGCTGGAGGGCGTGCGGCCGGTCGGGGTGGCCGTCGCGGTCGTCGAGCGGCTGGCCGTAGAACCCCCGTTCGTGGAGGACCTCGGGCGGGTCCCAGACCAGCACGCGGTCGTCCAGCAGATCGGCGGCGACGTCCCGGGGCAGGTCGGTGCCCGAACTCCCGCGGAGGTCCGCGCGGTCGGTCTCCAGGTAGGTGATCTCGCTCTCCTCGTCGACGACCGCCAGCACCGTCTCGCCCAGGTCATCGGCTGGCACCGCCGCGCGCTCGCCGACGACCCGGACCCGGTAGAGCACCGCGTCGTCCCACGGGCCCTTCCCGCGGGGATAGACCACGAGATCGACGTTCGACCGCGGGGCGTCGACCCACCCGTCGCGGGCGGGCGAGAGGTAGAACCCCCGGTCGCGCAGGTCGGCGTACACGAGGAATCGGGTGGCGATCTCGCCGCCCGCGTCGGCGAGCAGCTCCCGGAAGCCCATCCCCTCGACCGAATCGATGTCGCCCTTGAACAGCAGGTAGGCGGCCTCGACCCGCGAGAGCGCGATCTCCTGGCCGCCGAGCGGGCGGCCGTACCCGCTGGAGTCGTAGAAGCGCTGGCGGGCGTCGCCGCCGACCACCACCTCGCCGTCGCGCAGGCGTCCGTCCATGGTCGCCGTTCCGGTTCGCGGCGTCAAAGGGGCTCCGGTCTTTTGCGAGGTCGAGGACCGCTACGCAACCTACGAGCCCTTGGCCTTCTGTACCCAGTCCGGTTTATCGACCTCCGCGCTCCCGATGTCGCTGAACTCGCCGTTCGCCTCGAAGGACCCTTCGCTACTGGTCCCCTCGTAGCGGAACTCGACCGGCCACGCCGCCTCGCTGACGTACATTCTGCCGCTGGGGTCGCTCACCCACGAATCATCCCCCTCGCTAGTCCCCGTAATCGTCAGCGCCGCGACTGCCCTCCCGTCGCGTACCTCCACGCTGTCCACCGCGTACGTGAGGCTGTCGACGAAGTCCAGGTCCTCCCGTGCGGTATCGACCGCGGTCCTCCTGTCGAACCGATTCTCCCCGGTGCTCAGGTCGTACGCGCTGTATTCGACCTGACCGCCCAGCCCCTCGGCCATGTACACCTTGCTGCCGGACTGGTACGTGGCGTAGTTCACCGATCGCTCGCCGCTCGACGCTTGCACTCGCGTCAGCCCCTCCTCCGATTCGGGGTCGTACCGGGCGGTCTCGCTCACCTTGTAGGTGCTGTCGTCCGTCGATTCGATCTCGTAGTCTAAGGCGAAACTGGTGCTCTCGATGCCGTCGATCACCTGGTCGTTCAGGCGCTCGACGTCCGTGACGCCCTCCTCGGACAGCCCGTCCGGGTAATCGAAGTTGACCCTGGTGGTCGTCGAGTCTTTCACCGCGGCCTCGGTCCGTCTGTCGCTCTCCGTCGCGTCGGTCCCGGGCGTCGGACTCTCGTCACCCGTACACCCGCTCAGTGGAACTACTCCGGAAACTCCTGCCAGTGTCACGAAACGGCGTCTTTTCACAACAGAACGACAAGATTGAAAAGTGATAAATATTCGCTATCTGTGACATCGCGTATGACACGTGGCTTCGGAGAAGCGGAGTTCGCTTCTCGGCTGCCGGAAACGGTGACCGCCGTCGCCGGACTCGTCACGCAGCTCGGCGACATGTGGTTCGTCGTGGTCGGCATCTGCGCGCTCTTCGTGCTGGCGTCGCGGGACCGCTCGCTCACGGACGCGCCCGCGACCGACTGCGTCTACCTGCTCGCGCTGACCGTCGGCGCCTACTCGCTGACGGTCGCGCTCAAGCACGCCTTCGGCCTGCCCAGGCCGCCGGGAGCCGCCACCGCGACCCCGCCGGCGTGGATTCCCCAGTTCGGCCACGCCGCCTACGAGTCGATGGTGACCGGCGACAGCTACGGCTTTCCCAGCGGTCACGCGCTGAAGACGACCGCCGTCTACGGCGCCGGCGCGCTCGCGCTGGACGTCTGGGACCGCGAGCGCCGACTCGCCCTCGCGGCCGGAATCGGCGTCCTCGTCGCGGCGTCGCGGGTCGTCCTCGGCGTCCACTACGTCGTCGACGTGGTCGCCGGGGCGGCGGTCGGCGCGCTCTTCCTGGCCGTCGCCGTTCGATCGACCGACCAGCGACCGGCGCGGGCGCTCGCGCTCTCGACGGTTCTCGGCGCGCTCGCGGTCGGCGTCGCGGGCACGTCGAAGTCGGTCCTCGCGCTCTCGGCCGCGGCCGGCGGCCTGGTCGTCTGGGTCGGCACCGACCGGGTCCGCGCCGCGCGGACCGACGCGGCCGAGGGCTAACTGGGCGCTTCCTCCGTCGCTTCTCCTGCTTCTCCGTCGTTCATCTCGCGACAGTCGGGGGCGAGACACCCCGACTCCTCGCGTGCATCGCCGCCGTCGCCGTCTCCCCGGACCAGCGGCAGACCGCAGTCGCAGGTGCCGACCACCTCCCGGTCGGGGAGCGCGAACGTCGCCTCGCAGTCGGGGTAGCTCTCGCAGCCCAGGAAGAGGGTGCGCTCGCGCAGCACCCGGAGGTCGCCCCCGCAGTCGGGACACGACCACTCGCGGTCGAACCGCTCGCGGACCGCGGCGTCGAGGTCCTCGCAGTCGCGGTCGATGCACAGCTCGAAGCGCGCGCCGCGGTCGACCGCCATCCGCGGGAGGCCGCAGTCGCAGGTCGATTCGAGCGTCGCGGCGTCCCTCGGCAGGCCGTACTCGGCCGGGCAGCCCAGGCAGGTGACCGCCCCGCGGGCCCGGACGAGGGTGCCGTCGCAGTCGGGGCAGGTCCCCGCCTCGACGCCCGCCGGGGTCGCGGCGTGGCTGCCGCGGTGGGCCCGGCCGCGGCTCTCGACCCGGAGGCGCTCGCCGTCCTTGACCGCGACCAGGGCGAACCCGCCGTCGCCGTCGACCTCGCGGTGGACCGCGTTCGCGCGGGTGAGCCACGCGACCGGCTGGTACCCCGCGGCGTCGTGGACGAGCACGGTACCGTCTGGCTTGTGGACCACCACGACCCGGCCGCGCCGGCGGGTCGGCTCGCTCCCGGCGTCGTCGCTCGCGGTGTAGGTCGTGGTGCACTCTCCGGCGTAGACGTGGACTGTCTCGCTCACGGACCCGGTTCGTTCCGTCCTCGGCCTTAAACTCTCGCGCGGTCCGTGTCGTGACGGTTCATTTATATCTCGGGCGGACGACCTCCCCGCATGGTCTCCCGCGACACGAAGGAAACCGCGCTCCTGGTCGCCGTCGCAGTGGTCGGATTTCTCGCCGCCAACGCGCTCGACGCGCCGAGCGCCGTGGCCTGGGGTATCCTCATCGGAATCGGCGGCGTCGGTCCCACCGTGCGCGACGAGTGGCGCCGCCGGCAGGACGTCTGAGGAGTCGGCTCCGTCCCGGGACGCGTGACGACCCGCTCCCTCCGTCAGCCTCCCGATCTCGGAAAAACCTATCCCCGTCCGCCGCGTCGGTCGGGGCGTGCAATCGACGGCTGTGCTGTTCGACATGGACGGCGTCATCGTGAACTCTGAGCGCTACTGGGTCGAGACCGAACAGGAGGAGATCCTTCCCGCGGCGGTCGACGGCGAGCCCGACACCAGCGAGACCACCGGGATGAACTTCCGGGAGATATACGACTACCTCGAGGAGCGCCACGAGATGACCGCGAGCAAGGACGAGTTCGTCGCCCGCTACGAGGAGACGGCCCGCGACATCTACGGCGAGCGGGTCGACCTGATGGACGGGTTCGAGGACCTGGTCGCCGACCTCCGGAAGGACGGTCGGACCGTCGCGCTGGTCTCGTCGTCGCCCCGCGACTGGATCGACCGGATGCTCGACCGGTTCGACCTCCGCGAGGCGTTCGACGAGGTCATCAGCGCCGAGGAGATCGACGGGAGGAGCAAGCCCGAACCCGACGTCTACGAGTACGCCGCCGAGCGGGTCGGCGCGGAGCCCGAGGACTGCATCGCCGTCGAGGACTCCACGAACGGCGTGAAGTCGGCGAAGGCCGCCGGAATGAAGGCGGTCGGCTACCGGAACCAGTCCGACGAGGAGCTGGACCTCTCGGCGGCCGACGCGGTGGCCGCCTCGCCCGCGGAGCTGCGCGAGATACTGCTTGGCGAGTCGTAGTCGGCCCAGACGGCCGATTCCCGGATTCTCCGATTCGTCGCGAGCCTCCACCTTCATTGCGGTCGCGACCGAACCGACGAGCCATGCTCCCGGTAGCCGACGCGTTCGAGCACGAGTACCGCGGCTGCGACGTCGTCTACGGCCGCGGCTGCGCGGACCGACTGGGCGAGTACCTCGCCGACCGCGGCCTCGACCGCGCGCTGGTCGTCTGCGGGTCGAACGTCGGGGCCAACGACGACCTGATGGACCCGGTCCGGGCCGGCCTGGGCGACCGCCTCGTCGGCGTCTTCGACGGCACGACCCCGGAGAAACAGGCCGAGGCCGCCTTCGAGGCCATCGACGCGATGGAGGAGGCCGACGCCGACGTCCTGGTCGGCGTCGGCGGCGGCAGCAGCCTCGACGTGGCTCGGCAGGCCGGCGTCTTCGCGGCCGACGGGCGGTCGCTGGCGGACCTACGCGAGGAGGCCCGCGACGACGGGGAGGTCGCCCCGCCCGACCCGGACGCCGCCGAGCGACCGCCGGTCGTCGTCATCCCCACGACGTTCGCCGGCGCGGACGTTTCTGCCGGCGGCTCACTCGAGGTCCTCTCGGCCGGCGAGTCGCCGACCGGACAGCCGGTCACCGCCAGCGGCTCGGCGATGCCACTCGCGGACTTCGCCGACCCGGCGCTGTTCGAGACGACGCCCGCCGGCGCGCTGGCCGGGTCGGCGATGAACGGCGTCGACAAGGGTATCGAGACGCCCTACGCCCGGGACGCCGACCCCGTCAGCGACGCGACCGCGGTCCACGGCCTCCGGCTGCTGAGCGAAGCGCTTCCGGCGGTCGTGGGTGACGGGGGTTCGGAGGAAGACGCCGCCGCGCTGATGGACCGCGCGGTGGTCGGCGCGCTCCTGGTCCAGTTCGACCGGAAGCTCTCGGTCGTCCACGCGTTCGGCCACGGGTTCGCCCGCCGGTACGACGTCCAGCAGGGCGCGGTCCACGCGGTCGTGGTCCCCCACGTCCTCCGGTACCTCTTCTCGGCGGTCGACGCGGCCCGCGACCTGCTCGCCCAGGGATTCGGCGTCGAGACCGAGGGGCGTTCCGACGACGCGGTGGGCGAGGCGGTCGTCGACGCGGTGACGGAGCTCCGGGATTCGCTCGGCACGCCGACGCGTCTCCGCGACCTCCCTGAAACGCGCGAGGAGGACCTGCCCGCGATTGCGGAGTTCGTCGTCGACGACCGCGTCATGGAGCGGGCGCCTGCCGGCCTCGACGCCAGCGCCGAGGACGTCGAGGACGTGCTCCGCGAGGCGTGGTGAGGGCTCTCGGCGAGCGTTCTTGTCGGATTCGCCAGGGGACGCGCCCACCGTCCCCGACCTGTCCGCGACCATAGAGAAACGCCTTTGGGACCCCGACGCCGTGAAACGAACGATGGAAGTCGCCGAGGCCGTCCCCGACCCCGAGTTCGTCGAGGTGTTCCCGTTCGAGGAGTTCAACGACATGCAGCGCGAGGTCGTCGACGCGCTCGTCGCGACCGACGAGAACGTGGTCGCGAGCGCGCCGACCGCCAGCGGGAAGACCGCGCTGGCCGAACTCGCCATCTGTCGGACCCTGGAGGCCGGCGGCACCGCCCTCTTCGTCGCCCCGATGCGGGCGCTGACCAACGAGAAGGAGAGCGAGTGGGAGCGGTTCGAGGACCTGGGCTACTCGGTGTACGTCGTCACGGGCGAGCGCGACCTCAATCCCCGCCGGGCCGAGCGCGCCGACATCCTGGTGATGACTCCCGAGAAGGCCGATTCGGCGACCCGGAAGCACGACTCGCGCCGCTACGCCTTCATCCGCGAGGTCGACTGCTGCGTCATCGACGAGGTCCACCTGCTCGACTCCGAGAAGCGCGGCAGCGTCCTCGAAGTGACGGTCTCGCGGCTCCGGCGGCTCTGCGACCCCCGCGTGGTCGCGCTCTCGGCGACGATGCCCAACGTCGAGGACGTGGCGGCGTGGCTCGACGCCCCGCCCGAGACCACCTTCGAGTTCGGCGACGACTACCGGCCGGTCGACCTCCACTCGGGCGTCGAGACCTACACCCACGGCGACAACTCGTTCGCCGACAAGTACAGGCGGCTCTACCGCGCGCTCGACCTCGCCGAGCCCCACATCCGCGACGACGGCCAGGCGCTCGTGTTCGTCTCCTCCCGGCAGGACACCGTCCAGGCCGCCAAGAAGGCCCGCGACGAGCTCGCCGAGCGCGACGTCCCCATCGGCGCCCGCGGCGACTACGACTTCCACAACGACGCGAAGGAGCTCCAGAACGACACCCTCCGGCAGTCGGTGCTCGACGGAGTCGCCTTCCACCACGCCGGCCTCTCGAAGGCCGACAAGGACCGGGTCGAGGAGTGGTTCAAGCAGGGCAAGATAGAGCTGCTGTTCTCGACCTCGACGCTGGCGTGGGGCGTCAACCTCCCCGCGCGGTGCGTCGTGCTCCGGGACACGAAGCTCCACGACCCCCTCGAAGGCGAGGTCGACATGAGCCCGCTGGACATCCTCCAGATGCTCGGCCGGGCCGGCCGCCCGGAGTACGACGACGTGGGCTACGGCTGGGTGGTCTGCGACCGGTCGGAGGCAGACAAGTACCGCCGGCTGCTCCGGGACGGCAAGGAGATCGAGTCCCGGCTGGCCGAGGACATCGACGCCCACCTCAACGCCGAGATCGCGATGGGCACCATCCGCGGGCTCGAGGACGTGATGGAGTGGCTCGAGACCACCTTCTACTACGTCCGGGCGGAGTCGAACCCCGACGAGTACGACTTCGAGGGGCTGCGCGACCGGGTCCGGGCCACCCTCGAGCGCCTGGTCGACCGCGGGTTCGTCGAGACCGGCGACCAGCTCGACGTCTCGGCCACCCCGCTGGGCCGGCTCGCCTCGAAGTTCTACCTCCGGCTCGACACCGCCGGGGAGTTCCGCGACCTCGCCGAGCGCGAGACCGTCGAGGACGGCGACATCCTCCGGACGGTCGCGGACGCCGCGGAGTTCGACAGCGTGAGCGCCCGCCAGTCCGAGCGCGAGGCGGTCGACTCGGTGCTGGTGGGCCAGGGCGCGGGCGACCTCGACCCCGGCGCGCGCAAGGTGCTGGCCATCCTGCGCTCGACGATGACCGGCACCACGCCGGCCGAACTCCGGAGTGACGCCTGGGTCATCACCCAGAACGCGCTCCGGCTGCTCGCGGCGCTCCGGGCCTTCCTCGACCGGTTCGACCGGCCCCGGGCCGCCAACCTCGCCAGTCGAGTCGAGGCCCGCATCGAGCACGGCGTCAGCTCCGACGCGGTCGGGCTGACCGCCGTCGACGGCGTCGGCTCGGGCCGGGCGAGCAAGCTCGCCAAGGAGGGCATCGCCACGCCCGCCGACGTCCGGGAAGCGGGCGAGTCCGGCCTGGTCGACGCGGGCCTCTCGGCCGGGGTCGCCGAGGCGGTCCTCGAGAGCGCCGGCGACCTGCCCAGGGTCGACGTCGAGTGGGGTTCGTTCCCCGACTCGGTGCCGCAGGGCGAGAACGACATGCGCGAGGTGACGGTCCGGAACGCGGGCGACGGCGCCCAGGCCGGCGTCCGCGTGACGGTCAACGGCGTCGAGATGACCGAGACGACCACCTACCTCGACGGCGAGACCGCGGTCCCGGTCGGCGTCTTCGGCGGCGCCGACGACGAGATGGAGTACACCGTGGAGGTCGTCTTCCCGGAACTCCCGCTGCTTCCGGTGACCGACTCGCGGACGGTGCGGGTGGAGTGAGGACGCGGCTGCGCTGCGTCGCCCCGTCAGTCGGCGCTCGCGGCCGCCTTCTCGGCGGCCCGCTGGAGCATCCCGTTGTTCGTCGTGTAGTAGTAGTAGGCGCCGGCGCCGACCGCGGCGACCACGTTCGAGACGGTGACCGCCCAGAACACCGCGAGGACGCCGTAGTCCAGCACCAGCGCGCCGACCGCGGCGACAGGCAGTCGGACCGCCCAGTACTTCAGCAGGTTGGCGGCCAGGCTGACCTTCGTCCGGCCCGCGCCGTTGAATCCGGCCTCGAACAGGTACATCGCGCCGATGGCCCAGTAGCCGAACACGAGGATCTCGAGGTACCGGACGCTCAGCGCGACGCCCTCGGCCGACATGTCCGGCACGAACGTCGTGGCGATGAGCTCGGGCGCGACCCACTGGACCGTCCCGATGGCGGTCAGCCCGACCGCGGCGATGCCCGCGCCGAGCCACGTCGTCCGGCGCGCCCGGTCGGGTCGGTTCGCGCCGAGGTTCTGGCCGACGACGCTCTGGGCCGCGCTCATCAGCCCCTGGGCGGGGACGAAGGCGACGGTCGCGACCTGCGCGCCGATGTTGTACGCCGCGAGCGCGGCGGGGGTACCGACCGCCGAGATGACCGCGATGACGAGCACCCGGACCGACTGGCTGGCCGCGGTCTGGGCGCCCCGCGGGAGCCCGACGTCGATGATCTTCCGGTACTCGTCGCGGTCGAAGCCGACGGCCTCGCGGGTGAGCGCGAACCCGTCGCGGCCGCGCACGTAGAGGGTGAACATGACGAGGAAGCTGACGAGGTAGCCGCAACCGGTCGCCAGCGCCGCACCCTGCATCTCGAGCCGGGGGAACACCCACCAGCCGAGGATGAGGAACGGGTCGAGCGCGACGTTGGTGGCGACCGCCGAGACGTTGGCGTACATCGAGGCCCGGGAGTCGCCCCAGCCGATGAACCCGCCCTCGAGCGCGTCGCTCATGCTCGCGAACGGGAACAGGACCGCGAGCCACGCGAGGTAGGTGGCCGCGAGCGGCGTCACCGAGTCCCCCGAGAGCACCAGCGAGACGACGGCGTCGGCCCCGAGGAAGACGACGATGGCGACCGCGGTGCCGCCCGCGAGCGCGGCGGTCAGCCCGTGGAACGCGGTCCGGCGACCCCCGGCGAGGTCCTCGGCGCCCGCGCGCTGAGAGACGACGACCTGGGTCCCGGTCAGCAGCATCGTGGTGACGCTGAACAGCAGCGCGGTCACGGGGAACACCGCGCCGACGGCTGCCACGGCGGTCTCCCCTAGGCGGCCGACCCAGAACGTGTCGACCACCTGCTGGACGACGATCACGAGGTTCTGGACGACGAGCGGCGCCGCGAGAACCAGCAGTGAGCGCGCGAGCGACCCCTCCGTGATTTCGTCTCGCAATACGCCAGGCATCGTTTATATCGCTTAGTCAGTAAGAAAATATCGCATCTGATAATAAATTTTCCGATGCGTTCGCATTCCCTGGTGCGCGTCTCTCGGTACCAGTTAGCGCGATTGCGGGAACTCCGACCCGGTGTAATAAATAGCTACCCCTCCTCGATGCGGACATGCTCGGAGCGGAACGCCGCGCGGTCGCCACCCGCGCACCGGACCTCGCGTCGCTCACACCCGGTCGGACCGGGAACCTGAGCGTGCGCCGCGACGACCGATTCGCGGTCACGCCGACCGGCGTGGCCTACGACCGCATCGACGCCCCCGACGTCCCCGTCGTCTCGCTCGACGGCGAGCGGGTCGCCGGCGAGTCGGCCCCGTCGAGCGAGACCCCGATGCACGGCTCGGTGTACCGGGAGTTCGACGCGGGCGCCATCGTCCACACCCACTCGCCGTGGGCCTCGACGCTGGCGATTCTCCACGAGCCGATTCCGCCGGTCCACTACATGCTCGCGCTCGCGGGCACCACGGTGCCGGTCGCCGACTACGCTACCTATGGGACCGCCGAACTCGCCGCGAACGCGGTCGAGGCGATGGAGTCGGCCGACGCCGAGGCGTGCCTGCTCGCCAACCACGGCCTGCTCGCGACCGGCGACGATGCCGACGACGCGCTCGAGACCGCCGTCAACGTCGAGTACACCGCCCGCATCTACTGCCAGGCCAAGGCGTTCGGCGACCCGGTCGAGCTGAGTCACGAGGAGATGGCCGCCGTGGCCGAGAAGTTCGAGGGGTACGGCCAGGGCGACGGGTAGCCAGTCCTAGTTGCGCTCTCGGTGAAGTTCGTGTCCGAATTCGGTGGAAAACCGACTCGGCGCGTGCTGGCGCGCCCTCGTGGCGCGCCCATGCACGCGAGGGAGGCGGCCGCGTTCAGGCGGCCGCCGAGGCTGGGGAGGTGTGAGGCCCGCGGTCGCGGTGCCGTGCGGTAATTCAGAGGTGACGGCGGTAGCTAGCTCCACTCGCCTCTTCCCGTTCGCGCCGCCGTCTCGGTAGTCATTCTCCCAATCCAATCGAGAGAAACGTCTCCAGTCGAACCGCCTACGTCTCGGTGTTGGTGTTCTCGGTGTCCGTGTCGGTGTAGTCGGTCGTCGTCTCGGTCCGGGTCGTGGCGTCGCGCTGGCGACGCTCGCGCTTGGCCCGACGGCTCGCGCGGCCCATCTTGTAGGCGATGTACAGCAGGTAGACGCCCGCGACGCCGACGAGGGCGTAGATGAGGTACTCGACGGTCTCGCCCGGACCCTCCCTGAAGATCGGCGCGAGGAACATCTCGACGACGTTCACGGGGTCGCCCATGAGCCCCGTGACGCCGAGGATACCCCACGTTATCGCCCCGACGGCGACGAGCAGGATGGCGAACCAGTCCAAGCCGTTGGTCTTCATAGTGTGAGATAGGCGTTTGACGTGCTTTGTTATTGTGGCCTTATAGCGGCGGACGGCCGCTGGGCCTCGGTTCCGGTCCGTTTCGCGGAGTCGTGACGCCAGCCGGCGGACGGAACGGGAGGTCCGGCGGCGGCGAATGGTATCGTTACGGGGGTTTTCGCCGGGGCACCCCGGCCGAACGCCCGCCGCGACCCGGATACCCCACCCTTTTCACCACCCGCATCCAATACAGAGCCAATGAGTCGCCGCCGGAAACCCGATTGGCTGAAGATGCAACCGCCGTCCGGCCGGGAGTTCACGGGCATCAAGCGGACCCTGCGCGACCACGACCTCAACACCGTCTGCGAGGAGGCCAACTGCCCCAACCTCGGGGAGTGCTGGTCCGGGCGCAACTCCGACTCCGGGGGCACCGCGACGTTCATGCTGCTGGGCGACCAGTGCACCCGCAACTGCGGCTTCTGCGACGTCGACACCGGCGGCGGCCAGCCGCTCGACCCCGACGAGCCCGCGAACGTGGCCAGCGCCGTCGCCGAAATCGGCCTCGACTACGTGGTGCTGACGTCGGTCGACCGCGACGACCTGGAGGGCCAAGGCGCGGCCCACTTCGCCGAGACCATCCGGGAGATCAAGCGGCGCGACCCCTCGATCCTCGTCGAGGTGCTGATTCCGGACTTCCGGGGCGACGAGGACCTGATCCGCGAGATCATCGAGGCCGAACCGGACGTCATCGCTCACAACGTCGAGACCGTCGAGCGACTCCAGCAGCCGGTCCGGGACCCGCGTGCGGGCTACGAGCAGAGCCTCGGGGTGCTCGAGCAGGTCGAGCGGGAGTCGGACATCTACACCAAGACCAGCCTCATGCTCGGGGTCGGCGAGTACGACCACGAGGTGTACCAGACCCTCTCGGACCTCCGGGAGGCCGACGTCGACATCGTCACGCTCGGCCAGTACCTCCAGCCGTCGCGGGACCACCTCGACGTGTCGAGCTACGTCCACCCCGCGAAGTT
Source organism: Halorussus rarus (assembly GCF_003369835.1). Taxonomy (NCBI): domain Archaea; kingdom Methanobacteriati; phylum Methanobacteriota; class Halobacteria; order Halobacteriales; family Haladaptataceae; genus Halorussus; species Halorussus rarus. The sequence goes on from NZ_QPMJ01000003.1 coordinate 53,469, forward strand.
CGAGACCTGGCGCCGGGTCGCCGAGGACGAACTCGACTTCCTCTACTGCGCCAGCGGGCCGATGGTCCGGTCGTCGTACAAGGCGGGCGAACTGTTCGTCGACGCCGTCCTCCGGGACGGCAAGACCGTCGAGCAGGCGCGCCGCGAGGCCCGCCGGGCCTCGGTTTGAGCGAGCGGTGGAACCGCGCGCAGGAAAGCCCGAAAGGATTCCGTCTAAGTGCGCGTCGGACCCCGCGAACCCAGTCGACCCACCCGAGTCGGCGACGACGCTCCGAGCCGGGCGACCCCTGCTACTGATTCCCACACCGGTTCGCGCAATACTTGCCATTCGTTCACCGAGGAGCGCCCTGAGAACGACACCGTCAGACGAACGCCTATTTTCCACGACAAAAGTTTAGAAATCGATGTTCGATTGGGTGTAAAATGGCTATTTGAGTGCCGAACCCGGGGGAGAATCGTACCTATGGAAAGTTAGTTACGAAAACCCTATATTGCGCGCGGGTGATTTAGTCGATATGTCAGGACGGGTTCGACCGTGAGCATCGTACACCGAGACCCGAAGGACCGCGTACAGGTCCTCGACGAGGACGGTACCGTGGTAGAGGGCGCGGACGTGCCCGACATCTCCGACGAGGAGATGCTGGACATGTACCGCGAGATGAAGTTGGTCCGGCACTTCGACGAGCGCGCGGTCTCGCTCAACCGGCAGGGGCGGATGGGCACCTACCCGCCGCTCGCCGGCCAGGAGGGCGCCCAGATCGGCAGCGCCCACGCGCTGGCCGCCGACGACTGGATGTTCCCGAGCTACCGGGAGCACGGCGCGGGGCTCGTCCGCGGGCTGTCGCTGGAGCAGACCCTGCTGTACTGGATGGGCCACGAGCAGGGCAACGCCATCCCCGACGACGCCAACATCTTCACCGTCGCGGTGCCCATCGCGACCCAGATCCCCCACGCGACCGGCGCGGCGTGGGCGTCGAAGCTGAAGGGCGAGCAGAAGGCGTTCCTCTGCTACTTCGGCGACGGCGCCACGTCGGAGGGCGACTTCCACGAGGGGCTGAACTTCGCCGGCGTCTTCGACACCCCCACGGTGTTCTTCTGCAACAACAACCAGTGGGCCATCTCGGTCCCGCGCGAGCGCCAGACCGCCTCGGCGACCATCGCCCAGAAGGCCCAGGCGTACGGCTTCGAGGGCGTGCAGGTCGACGGGATGGACCCGCTCGCGGTGTACAAGGCGACCAAGGACGCCGTCGAGAAGGCCAAGAACCCCGGCGAGGACGACCTCCGGCCGACGCTCATCGAGGCGGTCCAGTACCGCTACGGCGCCCACACCACGGCCGACGACCCCTCCGTGTACCGCGAGGACGAGGAGGTCGAGCGCTGGAAGCAGAAGGACCCCATCCCGCGCATGGAGAAGTTCCTGCGCAACCGGGGACTGCTCGACGAGGAGGCGGTCGCGACCGTCGAGGACGAGGTGAAAGAGCGGGTCGCCGACGCCATCGACGCGGCCGAGTCGGTCGAGCGCCCCGACCCCGAGGAGATATTCGCCCACGTCTACGCCGACATGCCCCGGCACCTCCGCGAGCAGCTCGAGGACTTCGAGGGGCTCCGCGAGCAGTACGGCGACGACGCGCTTCTGGAGGACTGACCATGAGTCAGGCAGAACAACAGCAAGAAACCGAGAACCTCACGCTGGTGCAGGCGGTTCGAGACGGACTGTACACCGAGATGCAGCGGGACGACGACGTGCTCGTGATGGGCGAGGACGTCGGCCGGAACGGCGGCGTGTTCCGCGCGACCGAGGGCCTGTTCGACGAGTTCGGCGACGACCGGGTCATCGACACCCCGCTGGCCGAGTCGGGCATCATCGGAACCGCCATCGGAATGGCGGCCTACGGGCTGAAGCCGGTGCCCGAGATCCAGTTCATGGGGTTCATCTACCCCGGCTTCGACCAGATCGTGAGCCACGCCGCCCGGCTCCGCACCCGGAGCCGCGGCCGGTTCACCTGCCCGATGGTCATCCGGGCGCCCTACGGCGGCGGCATCCGCGCCCCCGAGCACCACTCCGAGTCCACGGAGGCGTTCTTCGCCCACCAGCCGGGCCTGAAGGTCGTCATCCCCAGCACCCCGTACGACACCAAGGGGCTGCTCACGTCGGCCATCCGGGACCCCGACCCCGTGATGTTCCTCGAGCCGAAGCTCATCTACCGGGCGTTCCGCGGCGACGTGCCGACCGAGTCCTACGAGGTCCCCATCGGCGAGGCCGCCGTGCGGAAGGAAGGGTCGGACATCTCGGTGTTCACCTGGGGCGCGATGACCCGACCGACCGTCGAGGCCGCCGAGGACCTCGAGGGCGAGATCGACGTCGAGGTCGTCGACCTCCGGACCGTCTCGCCGCTCGACGAGGACGCCATCGTCGAGTCGTTCAAGAAGACCGGCCGGGCGGCGGTCGTCCACGAGGCGCCGAAGTCCGGCGGCCTCGGCGCCGAGATCACCTCCATCATCCAGGAGGAGGCGCTGCTCTACCAGGAGTCGCCGGTCGAGCGCATCACCGGGTTCGACACCCCGTTCCCGCTGTACGCGCTCGAGGACTACTACCTGCCCGAACCGGCCCGCATCAAGGAAGGCATCCGCGACGCGGTGGACTTCTAACATGGTCAGAGAGTTTAAGCTCCCCGACGTCGGCGAGGGCGTCGCCGAGGGCGAGATCGTCAGCTGGCTGGTCGAGGAGGGCGACCCGGTCTCCGAGGACCAGGCGGTCGCCGAGGTCGAGACCGACAAGGCCATCGTCGAGGTGCCCTCGCCGGTCGACGGCACGGTCCGCGAGATAATCCCCGAGGAGGGTGAGGTCGTCGCGGTCGGGTCGGTCATCATCACGTTCGACGTGGAGGGGGAGGAAGCAGAACCGACCGACGAGTCGACGACCGAATCGGCCGGGTCCGACCGGCAGCCCGAGTCGCAGGCCGAGACCGCCCAGGAGCCCGAGGTTTCGGGCGACAGCGGGGCCGAGGCCGGCGAGGTCTCGACGAGCGAGGGCCGGGTGTTCGCCGCGCCGAGCGCGCGCCGGCTCGCCCGCGAACTCGGCGTCGACCTCGCGGCGGTCGAGGGGTCGGGCCCGAGCGGCCGCGTGACCGAGTCCGACGTGCAACGGGCGGCGGATTCCGGCGGCACCGAGGAACCCGACGAGGACGCCGGCGGCCCCGAGCCGATGGACGGGTCGGGGAGCACCGGCGGTCCCGCGTCCACCGACGCGGTCGGCGTGGGTGACGGGTCGGCGCCCGGCGAAGGCGCGGGCTCGACCGGCGGAACTGCACCGGCCGGGGGCGCGCCGTCCAGCGTCGAGTCGGCCGACCGCGACCGGACGCTGGCCGCGCCCGCGACCCGGCGCGTCGCCGAGGAGCAGGGCGTCGACCTGAACGCGGTGCCCGCGTCCGAGCAGCGCGACGGCCAGGCGTTCGTCACCAGCGAGGCCGTGATGGAGTACGCCGAGGCCCAGCGGCAGGCCCAGCGCGAGCAGGCCGAGGCCGCCGCCGGAACGACCGAGGGCGAGCGGGTCGAGCGCATCGAGTACAGGGGCGTGCGCAAGACCATCGGCGACGCGATGTCGCGGTCGAAGTACACCGCGCCCCACGTCACCCACCACGACACCGCGGTCGTCGACGACCTGGTCGACACCCGCGAGCGGCTCAAGCCCGAGGCCGAGGAGCGGGGCATCCGGCTGACCTACATGCCGTTCGTGATGAAGGCGGCCGTGGCCGCGCTCAAGCAGCACCCCAAGCTGAACGCCGAACTCGACGAGGAGGCCGGCGAGATCCTCCGGAAGAACTACTACAACGTCGGCGTGGCGGCCGCGACCGACGCCGGCCTGATGGTGCCGGTCGTGGAGGACGTCGACAGAAAGGGCCTGCTCCAGATCTCCAGCGAGGTCAACGAGGTCGTCCAGAAGGCCCGCGACCGCTCGATCTCCCGGGACGAGCTCCAGGGCTCGACGTTCAGCGTCACCAACTTCGGCGCCGTCGGCGGCGAGTACGCCACGCCCATCCTCAACTACCCCGAGGCGGCCATCCTCGGCATCGGCAAGCTCGAACAGCGCCCGGTCGTCGAGGACGGGGAGGTCGTGGCGAAGCACACCCTGCCTATCTCGCTGACCATCGACCACCGCATCGTGGACGGCGCCGACGCCGCGGCGTTCGCCAACACGTTCATCGAGTACGTCGAGAACCCCGAACTCCTGCTGCTGGAGTAGGATCGGGCGGACTCTTTCGCGGGGACCGTGACGAACCCTCCGGTTCGCTTGGACCGTCGACCCATCCGGTCGCTAACGGGATTTTGCGCGGTGCGTACGTGTTGCCGACTGACCGTCCGACGCTCTGCCGTGGACCGGTGCTGTCCGGGAGGTGGCTCCAGCGGAATCAGGGTCGGTAGGATGGCGGAGGTTACGGGCGACAGCTTCCGAAACCAACTTACTCTGACGGAAGAATCGCGTCCGTATGGGACGAGAGCCCCCAGAAGCGGTGGCGACGACGTTCCTCGAGCGATTCGGTGACGGCGAGTTCGACGAGGCGGACGACCTGATCCATCCCGAGGGACCGCTGGAGGGCGCCGGTGACGCTGCGATGATTTTCTCGCTGATCCTGACCGATGTCCTCGCTACCCTCGTTCTGGGAGCAATTCCCATAGCGGTCACTGAAACGGCGATCGTCGAGGAAAGCCCGACTAAAGCAAGCGTCGAAGCGAGTCTCGACGTCGCCGGAGTGGCCGAAATCGATGCGCTCGTCGAGTTACGCCCCTGCGACGACGATGAACGCGACCTCGGCGACGGGAGACGCGACGGTTGGTGCGTCTGGAGCGTCGATACCGACCTGTGAGAGCCGTCTCGCTGATAAACTACTATACACCTCCTCGCTTACTGGCAAATATGGCCGAAGTCACGCTCCGCGACGTCGAGGCCGCCCGGGCGGCGTTCGACGACGCGGTGGTCCAGGAGACCGGCATCGACCGGAGTCGGTCGCTGAGCGAACTGACCGGCGCCGAGGTCCACCTCAAGATGGAGCACCTCCAGCGCACGGGGTCGTTCAAGACCCGGGGTGCGTTCAACAAGCTCCGGCAGCTCGACGGGCGCGGCGACGTCGACCGGGTCGTGGCCGCGAGCGCGGGCAACCACGCCCAGGGCGTCGCGCTGGCCGCGACGAACGTCGGCATCGACTCGACCATCGTGATGCCCGAGAACGCGCCCCAGGCGAAGGTCGAGGCCACCCGCGAGTACGGCGCGGACGTCGAGCTGCGCGGCGAGGACTTCCGGGCCGCGATGGAGTACGCCGAGTCGCTGACCGAGGCCGCGGGCACCGAGTTCGTCCACGCCTACGACGACCCGGCCATCGTCGCGGGCCAGGGCACCATCGGGATCGAGATCCACGAACAGCTACCGGAGGTCGACACCGTGGTCGTCCCCATCGGCGGGGGCGGGCTCGTCGGCGGCATCGGCGCCGCGCTGGCCGAACTCGACCCCGACGTCCGGGTCGTCGGCGTCCAGGCCGAGCGGGCCGCCACGGTGCCCGATAGCCTGGAGAAGGGACTGCCGACGACAATCGACTCCCCGGAGACCATCGCCGACGGCATCGCGACGGGGAGCGTCTCGGAGCTGACGCTCGGGCTCATCGACGCGCACGTCGACGAGGTGGTGACCGTCTCCGACGACGAGATCGCCCGCGCGGAGCTGCTGCTGCTGGAGCGGGCCAAGCAGCTGGTCGAGGCGGCGGGCGCTTCCTCCGTGGCCGCGGTGCTCTCCGACGACCTCGACGCGGCGGGCGAGACGGTCGTCCCGGTGCTGTCGGGCGGCAACATCGACATCTCGATGCTCCAGACCGTGCTCACCCAGGCGCTGACCGAGCGGAGCCAGCTGCTCCGGCTCCGGGTCCGCATCGACGACCAGCCCGGCGAGATGACGACGCTGTCGGGCATCATCGCCGACACCGGCGCGAACATCCGGACGGTCCGCCACGACCGCGCGGTCGACGACCTGCGCGTCGGCGAGGCCTACCTCGTGTTCCAGGTCGTGACCAGCGGCCGCGGCCACGCCGAGAACATCATCGAGCGGGTCAGGGACGCCGGCTACGAGGTCGAGCGGGTGGCGTAGCCGGGCCGACGTCTCTGCCGCGCGACACGACGGTGACGCCCGCGTCACCCGCCGACACCGACGCCGTCGGGCGACGTCGGCGTCCGCGAGCGCTTATGGGGGCGCCGCGAATACACCCGGACGAGACGCGGCGCGCGCCGGTCCCGTCTCACGTCCGAGCCGCCGACGCGCCGCGACCGACACCCATGCAACACGACAAAGCAGCCTTCGCCGCCGACGTCGAATACGACGAATCGCTCGACGACCTCCCGACCGACGCCGAACTCGAGGAGACCGTCTCGAACCTCGAGGACCGCGGCTTCGAGGTCGTCGTGGTCGACACCGCCGAGGACGCGCTCGCCGAGGTCAAATCCCGGATTCCGGCGGACGCGTCGGTGATGAACGGCCACTCCACCACGCTGGAGGAGATCGGCTTCACCGAGTACCTGAGCGAGGGCGACCACGACTGGGAGAACCTCCACGCCGAGATCTTCGCCATCGACGACGACGCCGAGCGCGCCCGGGCGCGCCGCGAGGCCCAGACCGCCGACTACTTCCTGGGCGGCGTCAACGCCATCGCGCAGTCGGGCGAACTCGTCGCGGCCGACGCCTCGGGCAGTCGGGTCGGCGCGTACCCCTTCGCGGCCGGGAACCTGCTGCTGGTCAGCGGGACCAACAAGGTGGTCGCGGACCTCGACGCCGCGCTCGACCGCGTCGAGAACGTCGCCTACCCGCTCGAGGACGCCCGGGCCCAGGAGGTGTACGGCGCGGGCAGCGCGGTCGCCAAGCAGCTCATCTACCGGTACGAGAACGACGAGGGCCGGACGACCGTCGTGCTCGTCCGCGACGAGTTCGGCTACTGAGGCCGGATTCCGGTACACGCTCCGTTTTCCCCTCTCCTCCCGCTCCGTTTCCGCACCGTCACGCGAAGCTCGGTTTCTATCGGTAGGCTAACTAATAAGTCGCCCTCCCGCGTGGGGTCTCGTATGGACTTCGAGCTCACCCCGTCCCAGCGAGCGCTCCAGGCGGACGTCCGCGAGTTCGTCGACGCCGAAATCCGCCCGCGCGCCATCGAACTCGACCGCGACGAGGAGTACCCCGGCGACGCGCTGTCCGAACTCGGCGACCGCGGCTACGCCGGCATCACGCTCCCCGAGGCGTACGGCGGCCGCGGCGAGGGGCTGGTCGAACTCGCGGTCCTCACCGAGGAGCTCGCGGCGGGGATGATGACCGTCGCCAGCGCGTTCGCGCTCAACCTCGGCGTCGCGACCGTCATCGAGCGGTTCGGCACCGAGGCCCAGAAGGAGCGATACCTCCCGGAGATGGCGAGCTACGACACCGTGGGCGCGCTCGGCCTCAGCGAGGCGAACGCCGGCGCGAACAAGCTGGAGATGGAGACCTCTGCTGAAAGGCAAGGCGACGAGTGGGTCGTCGACGGCCACAAGCAGTGGGTCACCAACTTCGAGCGCGCCGACGTCGTCCTCACCTACGCGAAGACCGGTCCCGACGCCGACGCGCCCCACAACATCAGCGCGTTCCTCGTCCCGACCGAGGAGTTCGAGGTCGAGGAGGTCTGGGAGACGCTGGGCGCGCGCAACGTGAAGTCGCCGCGGGTCAGCCTCGACGCGGTCCGCGTGCCCGACGAGAACATGGTCGGCGAGGAGGGCGAAGGGTACGTCCAGCGCGGCGAGGTCCACACCGGCGTGAACGTCCCGGCCCGCGGGGTCGGCATCGCCCGGGCCGCGCTCGAAGACACCGTCGCGTACACCAGCGACCGCGAGCAGTTCGACCAGCCCGTCGGCGACTTCCAGGGCGTCCGGTGGGACGTCGCGAAGATGGCCGAGCGCGCCGACGCCGCCCGACTGCTGACCCTCCGGGCCGCCGACCGGGCCGACCGGGGCGCGGACCCGACCCGCGAGATGGCGATGGCGAAGGTCCGCGCGACCGAGGCCGCGGTCGAGAACGCCAACGACGCGATGCAGCTCCACGGCGGCAAGGGGTACACCACCGAGCACCACGTCGAGCGCTACCTCCGGGACGCCCGGCTGCTGACCATCGCCGGCGGGCCGAACGAACTCCACAAGAACAAGCTGGCCGACGCGGTGTACGCGGAGTTCGAGTGAAACTCGTCGAGCACGAGTGACACGTTACCACGCGGAGCTCGCCGCAAAATCCACCTGATTTTTCACCCGCAAGCCCGACGTACTGACCATATGGTCGTCGGAGACATCTCGACCGGGACGGACGTGCTCGTAATCGGCGCGGGACCGGGCGGCTACGTCGCCGCCATCCGCGCGGGCCAGCTCGACCTCGACGTGACGCTGGTCGAGAAGGACGCCTACGGCGGGACCTGCCTCAACTACGGCTGCATCCCCTCGAAGGCGATGATCACCGCGTCGGACCTCGCCCACGAGGCGGGCCACGCCGAGGAGATGGGCATCTACGCCGACCCCGAGGTCGAGATGGGCGAGATGGTCGGCTGGAAGGACGGCGTGGTCGACCAGCTCACCGGGGGCGTCGAGAAGCTCTGCAAGGCCAACGGCGTCGAGCTGATGGAGGGCCGCGCGGAGTTCGCCGACGAGAAGAAGGCCCGCGTGGTCCACGGCGGCGAGGGCCAGGGCTCGGAGACCGTCGAGTTCGAGCAGGCCATCGTTTCGACTGGAAGTCGGCCCATCGAGGTGCCCGGCTTCGACTTCGGCGACGAGCCGGTGCTCGACTCCCGGCAGGCGCTCGCGCTCGACGAGATTCCCGAGAGCCTCGTCATCGTCGGCGCGGGCTACATCGGGATGGAGCTGGCGGGCGTGTTCGCCAAGCTCGGCACCGACGTCACCGTCGTCGAGATGCTCGACTCCGTGCTGCCGGGCTACGAGGACGACCTCGCCCGCCCGGTCAAGAAGAAGGCCGAGGAGCTCGGCATCGACTTCCACTTCGGCGAGGCCGCCAGCGACTGGGAGGAGTCGGGCGACGGCATCACCGTCCGGACCGAGAGCGTGGACCGCGAGGCGCAAAGCGCCTCGGACAGCGCGAACGGCGAAGCCGTGAGCGGCGACGTCTCGGAGTTCGGCGCCGAGAAGGTCCTCGTGGCGGTCGGCCGCGAGCCCGTCACCGACACCCTCGAACTCGACAACGCCGGCGTCGAGACCGACGAGAACGGCTTCATCCCGACCGACGACCGCGCGCGCACAGAGGTCGAGCACATCTACGCCATCGGCGACGTGGCCGGCGAACCCATGCTCGCCCACAAGGCCAGCAAGGAGGGCCAGGTCGCCGCGGAGGTCATCGCGGGCGAGCCCGCGGCGCTGGACTACCAGGCGGTCCCCGCCGCCGTCTTCACCGACCCCGAAATCGGCACGGTGGGCCTGACTGAGGAGGAGGCCGAGGCGGACGGCTTCGAGCCGGTAGTCGGCAAGTTCCCGTTCAACGCCTCGGGCCGGGCGCTCACCACGGGCCACGCCGACGGCTTCGTCCGGGTCGTCGCCGACGAGCCCAGCGGCTTCCTGCTGGGCGCCCAGATCGTCGGCCCGGAGGCCTCCGAACTCGTCGCGGAGCTCGGCCTCGCCATCGAGATGGGCGCGACCCTGGAGGACGTCGCGGCCACCATCCACACCCACCCGACGCTCTCGGAGGCCGTGATGGAGGCCGCCGAGAACGCGCTGGGCCACGCCATCCACACGCTGAACCGCTGAGTCCGCGCTCCTTCCTGGCCGGTGTTCCCGCGCCCCGATGGACCGCCCCGACTGCGTCGAGCCGAGCGGCCCGAGGCGGTCCGGCGCTCGACCGGCGGACGTTCTACCCCTCGTCACGGCCCGTTCGGCCGTTCGTGGCCACTCTTCCGCCCCTTTTCCGCCCGAAAGGAATATAACACGCTCGACGGAACCGACGTATCAACGGACGCATGAATCGCCGAACCCTCCTCCGACGCGGCGTCGCGGCGGCCGGCGTCGTCGGCACGGCAGGCTGTCTCGAGCGGGTCCCCCTGCTGTCGTCCGAGAACTCGGTGACGGTCCCGGACGCCGGGGACCCCACCTATCGCCGGTGGCTCCCCGGCACCGACGGGCTCGAATCGGTGGACGGCTACACCGTCCGGTACGAGTCGGTCGCGGACCTGCGGGGGGCACCCCGCATCGAGGCCGACCGGGACCTCCGGCGGTGGCTCGTCGCGGGCCGACTCGACCGCCTGCGGAAGCGCTGGGACGACTTCGGTATCGGGGTCGAGGACGTGGAAGACGTCGTCAGACTCGACGGGGCGGCCGACTACGCCGACCCGTCGCCCCGGGCGGACGTGGTCCGGGGCTCGTTCGACCCCGAGGCCGTCGGCGAGACGCTCGCCGAGAGCGACTTCGACCGGAGCGGGACGTACCGCGGATTTCGGGTCTTCCGACGGGGGTCGCCGCCCCGAGCGACCGGCGTCGGCGAGGGCGGCGTCGTCCACGTGCGGGCCGAAGCCCCGGAGGGGTTCCTGCGGCGCATCGCGGACGCGAGACGCGGCGAGGCGCCGCGACGTCACGAGACCGACGCCGACTTCGGGCGACTGGTCGAGGGGGTCGGCCAGCCCGCCGTCGGGGCGGTCTCGCGTCGCGCGGGCGCGTCGGAGCCGAATCCCGACGCGCTCCTGTTCGAGGGCGGCGTCGGCGTCGGCAAGGCGTGGTTCGTCGGGGACGCGGCCGTCTACGCCCGCTTCGTTCTCCCGTTCGGCTCCGAATCGGCGGCGGAGACCGACCCGGTGCGCGAGGCGATGACCGACGACGACCGGTTCGACGGCGTCGAGGTCTCCCGCACCGGCCGCGCCGTCTTCGCGGACGCGAGGATCGATCTCGATTCGTGAGGCGGTCCCGGCGTTCCCGGCTCCGTCGGTAGCGAGCGGAGAACTCCCGTCGAGTCCCGCCGGCATCGGGCCATTCAGGCAACCCTAGCGAACTATTATGTTGTTTGATACCGTATCACACGATATGCCCGACCGCAGTACAACCGGCGGCCTGTCTCCCTTCGAGCGGCTCCGATCGCGCTACGAGGACGAGGATCTGGTCTGTCCGAAGTGCGGCTACGACGACGCCGACGGGCGGTGGCTCGCCGCGACCGCGGGCGACCGCGTCCAGTACCGCCACCTCTGTCCGAGCTGCGGTTACGTCCGGCGTCGGACGTTCCGGTTCGGCGGGGAGTGACGCCCGCGAACTGATCGCTTCGCCCGCAGTGCCGCCGCCATCGGGCGAATAGGTCGCCCGCCGACCCCTCGGTTTCGGGTCCGCGACGGAACAGATTTATGTTGCGATGGTTGCTCGGTCGGAGGTATGGGACTGTCTGGCCCCGAGGGGTCCTCGGAGAACGAACACGGCTGGGAGGTCGTCGAGAACATCGACGTCGACGAGCCCGGCGCCGCGGCGAAGAACACCATCTACCGCTGGGTCGACACCGAGGCCGGCGTTGTGCTGTACTACTTCACCGGCGCCGAGAAGGGCGGGCTGACCGCGGTCCCGCTGGGCCAGACCGACCTGGCGTCCGGCGAGGAGTGACGCGGGGCGCAGGACGCGACCGTCGCCGCTCCGGCCGGTCGGGGCCGGCGCGCAGCTATTTCCGTCTGGCCGTCTAGCCGACTCTCATGGATTTCGATTCGGAGCGACGACGCTTCCTCGCGGCGGCGGCCGCGACCGGTGCGATGGGGCTGGCCGGGTGTGCGGGCTCTGACGGAGCGCCGGAAGACCGGACCGAGACGACCGACTCCGGCGCTCCGTCCGAACCGGGGGCGACCGAGACGACCGCTGCGGGCCCGCAGCTCCCCGACGCGGTCGGGCTCGAGACGCTGGCGACGGGGTTCGAAGTCCCGCTCGACGTGGCGTTCGCGCCCGACGCCGACCGGCGGTACGTCGCCGACCAGCCGGGTCGGGTGTTCGTCCACGATCCCGACGGGCTGCGCGACGAGCCGTTCCTCGACCTGCGCGAGACGGTCGTCACCGGGTACGAGATGGGGCTGCTCGGCCTCGCGCTCCACCCGGAGTTCGCCCAGAACCGCCGGACGTTCGTCCGGTACAGCGCCCCGCCGCGGGAGGGGACGCCCGACGGCTACAGCCACACGTTCGTGCTCGCGGAGTTCGAAGCGACCGACGACGGCACGGCGGTCCGCCCCGACTCCGAGCGGACGATCCTGGAGATTCCGGAGCCCCAGTCCAACCACAACGCCGGGTCCATCGTCTTCGGTCCGGAGGGGTACCTCTACGTCGGCGTCGGCGACGGCGGCGGGGGCGGCGACCAGGGCACCGGCCACGTCGGCGACTGGTACGACGAGGTCGACGGCGGCAACGGGCAGGACGTCACCGAGAACCTGCTCGGGAGCGTCCTGCGCATCGACGTGGACAGCGAGTCGCCGGAGGCGACTCGGACGGGAGGCGGTGGAACCGCCGACGGCGAGCCTTCCGGGGACCGCAACTACGCCGTTCCCGACGACAACCCGTTCGCGGGCGGCGGCGCGGGACTGCCCGAGCACTACGCCTGGGGCTTCCGGAACCCCTGGCGGATGGCGTTCGACCGCGGGCGCCTCCTGGTGGCCGACGTGGGCCAGAGCGCCTACGAGGAGGTGAACCTGGTCGAGCGCGGCGGCAACTACGGCTGGAACGTCCGGGAGGGCGCCCACTGCTTCTCGGCCGACGAGTGCCCGGACAGCACGCCCGACGACGTCCGGGGCGGCGAACTGCTGGTCGACCCCGTCGTCGAGTACCCCCACTCGGGAGACGGGGTCACCGGCGAATCGGTCATCGGCGGCAACGCCTACCGGGGGTCGGCGCTGCCGGGCCTGACCGGCGCGTACGTCTTCGCCGATTTGGCGGCCGAGGGGCAACTGTTGGCCGCGACGCCCGCCGACGAGGGGCTCTGGCCCATCAGCGTCGTGGAGGTGGCCGGCGACGACGCCGGGAAGGTCGGTCGCGTCTACTCGTTCGGCCGCGACGCCGACGGCGAACTCTACGTCCTCGCGAACGGCGAGGACGGCGGCGGCCTCCACCGCATCGTGCCGGCCTGACGACCCGTCTCGCGCGGCTCGGCCCGCGGGACTTTACCCCGCCAGTGTCAATACGAGGATATGGTCGGACTGCCGGACGAGCGCGAGCGCCTCGCGTGGTGGGGCTTCACCCTGCTGGTCGCGGCCGTGTTCGCGTTCACCCTCTGGGCGTTCGTCGGGACCGTGGTGCTCGGCGTGTTCATCTACTACGGGACGCGCCCGCTCTACCGCCGGCTCCGGACCGAGTTCACGTCGGACCACGCCGCCGACCTCACCCTCCTCATCGTGCTCGTCCCGGTGTTCGCGCTGGTCGGGTACACCGTCCTCGTCGGCCTCGACCAGTTGAGCCAGTTGACCGGGACCTACCCGGCGGTGTTTCGCGGCGAGATTTCGGAGTCGCCCGAGGAGGCGACGGGGGCGATCACGAACGCCACCGGCGTGCTCGGTTCCGGGTCCGGAGCCGGCGGGATGGGCGAGGCGTTCTCGACGGCCGTCGGGGTCCTGGGCGCCCTGACCGGCGGCCTGGCCCACCTCGTGCTCTCGTTCCTGCTGGCGTTCACGCTGCTGCGCGAGGACGACCGCATCGCGGCGTGGTTCACCGACCAGTTCGCCCCCGAGGGGTCGGCGGCCTACGCCTACGCGGTGTCCGTCGACGAGGACCTCCACACGGTGTACGTCGGCAACGTCCTGACGGTGTTCGCGGTCATCGTGCTGGGTCTGCTCGTGTACAACGGCCTCGACGTGTTCTCGCCGTCGACCATCGGCGTGCCCGTCCCGACGCTGCTCGCGCTGCTGACGGGGCTGGCGACGCTCGTGCCCCTCGTGGTCGGGAAGATAGTCTACGTCCCGGTCGGACTGTACCTCGCCTATCTGGCCGCCACCGGCCCCGGACCGCTCTGGTTCCCGGCGGCGTTCTTCCTCGCCTGCTTCGTCCTGCTCGACCTCCTGCCGGTCGCGGTCCTGCGGCCCTACATCGCCGGTCGGAACATCCACGGCGGGCTGATGATCTTCGCCTACATCGGCGGCACGATGCTGTTCGGCTGGTACGGGCTGTTCCTCGGCCCGCTGCTGGTCGTGGTCGGCGTCCACCTCGCCCGCATCGTGCTCCCGGCGCTGGTCCACGGCGACGCGGTCACCGGCGAGGTGCTGACCGCCGAGTCGCTCGGCACCGACCCGTCCTCGATAGTCGAGAGCCCCGCGACCGACGCCCCGGACGCGGACCCGACCGCCGACGAGCGGACGACCGACGGAGGGAAGGCCGACGAGCCCGAATCCCGGCACGAGACCGATGGGTGAGGACGCCGACCGGGACGACGATGCGGACGCCTTCCGGACGCCGGCGGGCCGCGGCCGGGCCGCCTTCGAGATCCGCGGCTCGGAGTTCGTCGGCCACCTCGGGCCCGCGGCCGACCGCGAGGCCGCCGAGGCGTTCGTCGCCGATGTCCGAAGCGAGCACGCCGACGCGACCCACAACGTGCCGGCCTACCGGGTCCGGGAGTCGGGCGGCCGGTCACAGGCGTCCGGCGACCGGTCGCGGAGCCGCGACTCCGGCGCCGGCCTGCTCCGGGAGTACGGCGACGACGACGGCGAGCCCTCCGGGTCGGCGGGCAAGCCCGCACTCAACGTCCTCCAGCGCGAGAGCGTCGAGAACGTCGTCGCGGTCGTGACCCGGTACTACGGCGGGACGAACCTCGGCGTGGGCGGCCTGGCGCGGGCCTACTCCCGGGCGGTCAAGGCGGCCCTGGACGACGCCGGCGTCGTCGAGCGGCGGCCCCGCGAGCGGTTCGACGTCGCGGTCGACTACGACGACTCGGGGACGGTCCGGGGGATTCTGGAGAGCGCGGGCGGCGAGGACGGCGTCGAGTTCGACGCCGACTACGCCGAACGCGTCGCGTTCGCGGTCCGGGCGCCGGTCGACCACGCTGCCGCGGTCCGCGACCGCATCCGGAGCGCGACGAGCGGCCGGGCCGACATCGACGCCGACGCGGAGTGACCGTGGAAAGTCCCGTCTCCTCAGCCGCCCAGCGGCACGCCGCCGAAGACGACCAGCGCGACCACCCAGTAGGCGACGTAGAGGCCGCCGAGCAGGTAGCCGTGCCACCGCTTCAGCCGACCCTGGTGGAAGAAGTACGCCGCGAGCGCGGTCACGACGACGACCGCCGGCAGGTGGAACGTCAGCACCGACGACGAGACGGTGACCTCGCTCAGCAGCATGATGACGCCGACGTTGCCGGTCACCGAGAAGAGCACGCTCCCGATGACGTTGCCGACGCCGATCTCGGGGACGCCCCGCCGAACCGGTTCGAGCGTGAGCAGCAGGTCCTCGAAGGTCAGGATGGCGGTCAGCACGGTCGCGCCGAAGACGGTCTCGTCGATGCCGAACCCCTCGACGACGACCCCCGACCCGGCCTCGAGCAGCATCGACGCCAGGACGATGCCGACCAGCGAGAGGACGGCGAGTCCGACCCACACGAATCCGGACCCGGACCGCCCGGCGATCAGGCGGTCCTCCGGGATGTCGGAGAGCGAGGCTGGGACGGCGGTTCCGCCGTCCGCCTGTATCGACTCGCCGAGCTCGGTGTTCCGGAAGACGGGGGTCTCGCGCCGGTACTCCCGGACGAGGAAGTAGCCGAACATCAGGACGAACGACCCGACCAGCAGGACGCCGTGGACGAGCGTCAGCGTCCGCGTGAGGACGAACGGGACCAGCAGCAGCGGCCCGAGCGCGAAGAGCGCGACGTAGTCGGTCGGCAGGTCCACCGGGAACGGCTCGACGATCGCGGCGAGCGCGAGCGTGATGCCGACGATGGCGAGCCCGGTCCCCAGCGCCGTCCCGAGCGCGGCCCCCTCGAGGCCGCCCGACGAGAGGACGAGCGCCAGCACCGTGTCGTCGAACTCGAACCCCGTGAAGACGATCGCGAGCGCGAACAGCGACATCTGCAGGCCGAACGCGGCCCGCGTGAGGTAGCTGATGAGCTTCTCGACGCAGAACGTCATCAGGGCCGCACCGCCCAGGAGGACGAGCACCGCCCCGACCAGACCCTGGCTCTCGACGAACCCCTCCAACGCGCCTTCGATACCGCCTTCTTCACCCTCTTCGCCCGATTCTCCCGCCTCCTGGGCGAGCGCCGGCGCGACCGCCACCCCCGCGACGAGCGACGCCACCAGCACGACGCCGAGTACCCTCCCCACCCGTGACATGGGTCCGAATCACGGCGTCGTCGTACATGTATCCTGTACTCCGCATAGCCGAGTCCGTTGAACGAACCTACACGCGCCGACCTCTCCCGTCAGGACGATGCGCTCGTCCCCTCGAGAGACGACGCCCCCGACCCCTCGCGGGACGACGCCCCGTCCTCTCCGACACACAAAACATATCGCCGGGAACGCCGAACAACTACGAAATGAGCGACGCCCCCAGCCCCGAGGCCGAGTCAGCCGGCGAGGACGACGCCGAGGACGACGCCGAGGCGGCCGACGACACCGCCGCCGGCGAGGCCGAGACCGTCGACCTCGACTTCGGCGAGACCGGCCGCATCCCCGCCGTCGCGCAGGACGCCGACACCGGCGAGGTGCTGATGCTCGCGTACGTCACGGCCGAGGCCGTCGAGCGGACCCGCGAGACGGGCCTGGCCCACTACTACTCCCGGAGCCGCGAGGAGCTGTGGCAGAAGGGGGCGACCAGCGGCCACGTCCAGCGCGTCCGGGAGGTCCGGGTCGACTGCGACGGCGACGCGCTGCTCTACCTGGTCGACCAGGAGGGCGGCGCGTGCCACACCGGCTACGAGTCGTGCTTCTACCGGACGCTCGACGGCGAGGTCGTCGGCGAGAAGGCCTTCGACCCCGAGGACGTCTACGAGTAACTCGACGCTACCCACCAAACACGATGAGCGACCAACAGCCCGCGACCGAGACCGACCTGCCCGCGGCGCTCGCCGACGCCGACGCCGCCTACCGCGAAATCGACGACCGCATCGCCGAGTACGGCGAGGGGACCGTCGAAGCGCTCGCCGACGCCTACGACGAGGCGACCCGCCTGCTCGACCGCTACGAGGGCCAGGCCACCGGCACCGGCCGCGAGAACTTCAAGAACTTCATCCAGTTCCAGGAGCAGTTCGGCACGCTCGTCGAGGACCTGTCCGACGACCTGCCCGAGCGCGACGCCTTCGAGGCCGCGAACGACCGGTTCGACAAGCGCCGGCTGAGCGAGGCCGACTTCGCGGCCGCCCGAGACCGCCTCGAAGCCGCGAGCGACATCGCCGGCCTGCTCGACGAGCGCCGCGAGGCGCTGGCCGAGTACCGCGAGGTCCGGCGCGACGTCGGGCGCGCGCTCGCCGACGTCAGGGAGGAGATCGACGACCGCGAGCGGCTGGTCGAACTCGACGCGGCCGACCTCGACGCGCCGGTCGAGGAGATCCGCGACCCCGTCGAGACGTACAACGACGCCGTGAGCGAGGCGTTCGCCGCGTTCAAGGCCGACGCCAGCGCCCGCGAACTGCTGGACTTCCTGGCCGCGACCCGCGACTACTCGCTGGTCGGGTTCCGCGACCCGCCCGAGAGCCTCCGGCGGTTCGTCGAGTCGAGCGACACCGGCACCGAGCCGGTCCCCGACCTGCTGGAGTACGCCCGCTACTCGAACTCCAAGCTCGACCACTACGTCGACGACCCGGCCGCGCTCAAGCGCGCCGTGGCGACAAACGAGACGTACCTCGAACGGCTGGACGCCGAGCCCCTGCAACTGGCGTGGCCGCCCCAGCCCGCGTCGGAGCTCCGGTGGCGAGTCGACGAACTGGTGTCGGTCGTCGCCCGGTTCGCGCCCGAGGACGTGGTGGCGGCGCTCCGCGAGGTCCAGTCGGTCGTCCGCGACGAGGAGCGGTTCGAGCACCTCCGGACCGTGGCCGAGGCCCGGACCGAGCTCTCGGCGGCCGAGCGCGAGAAGGTGGCCAGCGGGGCCGTCGAGGACGAACTCGACGTCCTCCGGGAGCGAAAGCGGCGACTCGAGGAGGCGCTGGCGGAGTACCCCGAGCGGTAGCGACGGGGAGCGCGAGTCTGGCCGCGACGCGCTCAGGGGGCCGGCCGTCCGTAGGCGTCGCGGAGCCGTGCGGCGACGTGGCCCGTGAAACAGCCCACCACCCCGGCGATCGGGATGCTCACGACGACGAGGCCGCCGACCTGGAGGGCGGTGAGGAGGGCGTAGTCGATCTTGTACCGGAGCACGTTCGTGGGCAGGACGATCCAGTTGTAGCAGATGAGGACCAGCAGCGAGAGCAACACCCCGAGGACCGCCGACGCGGCGCCGTCGACGAACTCGTTCTCGTAGGAGTCGCTGTTCCAGCCCGCGACCAGTCCGCCGGCGACGAACGAGGCGGTCGAGGGGAGCAGCGAGAAGAGCGGGAAGACGACCGCGAAGACGACGGCCTGGCAGAGGGACCCGAGGTAGACGGCTTTCCTATCCATTAATCGACATTCATCCGCTCCGGGTAAATAGATTTCTCCGAGAAAAAGCGGGATTCGAACAGCGTCAAGCCGCTCGCTACCCGGCGCAATCGCCCTACGCGTCGGCCTTCGCCGCCAGCAGCTGGCCCTCGAGCTCCTCGGCGAGCTCCTCGGCGCGGTCTGCGTCGCGGGCCTCGGCGTAGATGCGGACCATCGGCTCGGTGCCGCTTGGCCGTGCCAGCACCCAGGCGTCGCCGTAGTCGATGCGGTAGCCGTCGAGGGTCGTGGTGTCGGCGTCCGAGTCGGTGGCCTCGCGCTCGGCCGCGGCCAGGATGGCCTCGCGCTCGGCGTCGTCGTCGAACCCGATGTTGATCCGGACGTTGTGGTAGCCGTCGTAGGGCGCGACCACCTCGCTGGCCGGCCGGTCGGCCAGGAGCTCGAGGAACTTCGCGGCGGTGTAGGCGCCGTCGCGGGCCAGCCGGTAGCCGGGGAAGAAGATGCCGCCGTTGCCCTCGCCCGCGACCGGGACCGGCCGGTCCTGGCGCCGGAGCTCCCGGATGCGGGTGATGATGTTGGTCGATCCGATGGGCGTGAGTTCGAGGTAGGCGTCGCGGTCGTCGGCCACGTCGACCAGCCGCTGGGAGACGTTGACCGCCGAGACGACCGCGTCGCCGGGTTCGAGTTCGGCGGCCGCCAGCGCCGCCAGGGTGGCGTCGCCCTCGACGTACTCGCCGGTCTCGTCGTAGAAGATGGCCCGGTCGGCGTCGCCGTCGTGGGCGATACCGACGTCGGCGTCGCTGGCCCCCACGAGCCGGCCGAGGTCGCCGAGGTTCTCCGGGACGGGCTCGGGGTCCCGGCCGGGGAAGTGGCCGTCGGCCTGGCTGTTGGCGGTGACGACCCGGCAGCCGAGCCGCCGGAAGAACTCGGGGCTGGTGAGCGCGCCCGCGCCGTGGCCCGGGTCGAGCGCGACCGTGAGGTCGGCGTCCGCGATGGTCTCGCGGTCGACCGCCGCGAGCAGCTCGTCGACGTACGCCCGGCGCACGCCCTCGACGCGCCGGCTCTCGCCGGTCCGGCTCCACGACACCGACTCGAACTTCTCGGCGAGGAACTTCTGCTCGATGCGCTCGAGCGCCTCGACGGTGAGCTCCACGCCGTCGTCGCCGACCAGTTTGACGCCGTTGTACTCCGGCGGATTGTGCGAGGCGGTTATCATCACGACCGGAATCCCCTCGCGCTCGGCGTACGCCTGCGCGCCCGGCGTGGGAACGATACCGAGCCGGTCGACGTCCGCGCCGACGCTGGCCAGCCCGCTGGCGGCGGCGTCCGCGAGCATCCCGCCCGTGGCGCGGGTGTCCCTGGCGACCCCGACCCGATCGGCCCGCCAGGCCGTCCCCGCGGCCTTCGCGACCTTGAGCGCGAACTCCGGGGTCAGCTCCTCGTTGGCGACCCCCCGAGTACCACTCGACCCGAACACTTTCATGCCTCAGGGTCAGGATTCCCGGGCAAAAGTTATTCCGGAGCGTGCCGGCGCGAGCCAGAGGTTCTCAGTCGGCCCACCCGAGCTCGCGGTCGCACGTCCAATCCGAACGTTTTCACTCCCGGGCGACCCTCCTTCGGACATGGGCATCAGCATCGACGAGAAGCGGGTGTACGGCGCCAGCGAGGGGCCGACGCCGGTGTACGTCGCCGGCGAGTTCGGCGTCGCCCGCGTGGACACCTCCGACGACCTCGTGGGCGAGTTCGGCCTCGCCCGCCGGTGTACGGCCCGCGACGCCGCGGGCCGGGACGGCCGGCTCGCTGTCGCGACCGACGAGGACGTGCTGGTCGGTGCCGGGGACGACGCCGACGGCGAAAGCACTGCGGCGACGACGTTCGAGGCCCTCGACCTCGGCCCGGCCGCGGCGGTCGGCTTCGCCCCGGACGGCCGACTGGTGGTCGCCCGCGACGACGGGACGGTCGTCCGGCGAGCGACGGGCGGCGAGACGGCCGACGGGTCCGAGTCCGGCGACTGGACCGCCCTCGGCGAACTGGCCGGCGTGCGGGCAATCGACGGCGACTTCCTCGCCGCGGAGTCCGGCGTCTACCGCGCCGCGGACGACGGCCTGACCCGCGTCGGCCTCGACGACGCCCGGGACGTGACCGCCGCCGGCGTCCCGCTGGCCGCGACCGGCGAGGGCCTGTTCCGGCTCGGCAACGGCTGGCTGAGCGAGCGCGACGGCGCGTTCCGCGCGGTCGCCGCGGCGGAACCGACCACCGTTGACGACGACCGCCCGACGCTCCCCGAAGCGCACGCCGCGGGCGAGGACGGCCTGTTCGCCCGCGAGGGCGGCGGTGAGCGAACCGGGGGTGAGGGCGAACGAAGCGAGCCCGAACGACGGCAGACGTCGTCTGCCGGTAGCTCGCGAGCCTCGGCGGACGACGCGTCCGACGGCGAGTGGCGCGCGGTCGATCTGCCGGTCTCGGGCGACGTCGCGGCGCTGGACCGTGGCGAGGCCGGCGCCTACGCGGTCACCGAAGACGGGACCTTCCTGCTGACGGTCGGCGACGGCTGGAACCACCAGATACTCGGCCTCCGCGGCGTGCGGGCGGTCGCCGCGCCGCGGTAGGGCGTGCGGAGCGACGAGGCGGACCGCGATACGCGTTCTCAGCGCGTCGCGGCGACCAGCAGCACGAAGCCGAGGCCGACCGCGACGAGGGCGCCGACCCACATCACCACGGCCGCGAGGCTCGCGTCGACGGCCCCGCGGGTCGCCACGGAGACGACGACCAGCAGCATCGCCAGCGAGGCGAACAGCCCGAACACCAGCGGGACGGCTCTCGACACGACCGCGACTCCGCAGGCCCGCTCGATAAACCTTCGTCTCACGTCGTTCCGGACCGGCCGGGCGCGGACCGGAATCGATTCGCGTGGAGCCGGGCGAGCGCCGATTGAAAACCGATTTACCCGCCGACGTTCACCCCTCCCACATGATTGTCAGCGGGTCAGCCTCGCAGGTGCTGGCGGCCGAACTCGCGGCCGCGCTCGACGAACCCCTCGCCGGCGTCGAGTACGAGCGATTCCCGGACGGCGAACTGCTGGCGGCCGCGCCCGGGGTCGCCGCGGCGGACGTCGACCGGGTCGTGGTCGTCGCCTCGACCGTCTCCTCGGACGCCCACGTCGAACTCCTCCAGCTGCAGGACGCCGCCCGCGAGTGGGGCGCCGACGAGGTCGTGACCGTCCTGCCGTACATGGGCTACGCCCGCCAGGACGCCGCCTTCGAGGCTGGCCACCCGGTCTCGGCCCGCGCGGTCGCCCGGGCCGTCTCGTCGGGCACCGACCGCGTGCTCACGGTCAACCCCCACGAGGACGCGGTCTGCGACTTCTTTTCGGTGCCCGCCGAACCGGTCGACGCCGCGGGGCGACTCGCCGCCCCGCTGCCCGCCGACCTCGCCGACCCCGTCTTCCTCTCGCCCGACGAGGGCGCGCTCGACATCGCCGAGTCGGTCCGGGACGCCTACGGCGCCGGCGCGGTCGACTACTTCGAGAAGACCCGGATCTCGGGGTCGGAGGTCGAACTCACCCCGAGCGACGCCGACGTGGCGGGCCGGGACGTGGTCGTGACCGACGACATCATCGCCACCGGGTCGACGATGTCGGGCGCTGTCGAGATCCTGGCCGAGAGGGGCGCCGCCCGGGTGTTCGTCACCTGCGTCCACCCGATGCTGGCCGCCGACGCCTTCACGAAGCTCTCGAAGGCGGGCGTGGTGGGAATCTACGGGACCGACACCGTCGAGCGGCCGGTCAGCGAGGTGTCGGTCGCGCCCGTGCTCGCCGAGAAGTTGTAGGGGCAGTTCGGTGGACTGCTCGATACGTACGCGGTCAACAACTCCTTGTTCGTAGACCTATTAACGGATCTATGGCTCTCTCGGACAACATGGAGGAAGTGGAACCGACGGTGCTCATCGGACTCGGATTCGTCCTCTTTCTGATCCCCGAACCCGCGACGTCTACGCTCGGTATCGGCCTGATGTTACTGGGTATCGTCTGGTGGATCCAGTGGGCGTAACACCTGTCTACTGAATCCGGTCTACCACTCGAACTTCGCTCTCCGAGCACCGCCGGAGTCGAACTGCTGGAAATCCGCCGGGAACCGGAGGAACCCCGTCGGTTCCGACGCTACGCCTCGGCTTCCGCCAGCGGCGCGACCGCGATAGTCATCTCGACGCCCTCGACGTCCCACGACTTGCGGTGGCCGTCCTCGACGTCGCCCACCTCGTCGGCGCGGACTTCCTCGCGGACGAGGTCCATGCGCTCGGCGACGAGGTCGGCCACGCGGTCGTCGGCCACGTCGAGTTCGAGGCGGACCCGCTCCTCGATGTCCAAGTCCATCTCCTTGCGCATCTCCTGGACCCGGCGGATGACCTCGCGGGCGTACCCCTCGCTCTCGATGTCCTCGGTGAGCTCGGTGTCGACGTAGACCACGCCGCGCTGGTCGCCGTCGGCGTCGAAGCCGACGCCGGTGACGCCCGCGGGCGTCTCGGTGACGAACTCGACCATCTCGTCGGTGAGTTCGACGTCCTCCCCGAGGTCGTCCGCGACCGCGGTCTCGAGCGCCGCGAGGGTCGGTTCGGCCACGCTGGCGTCGTTGAGCGCCTGCATGACCCGGCCGGCGTCGTCGCCGAACTCCGGACCGAGCACGCTCATGTCGGCCTCGGCGCTGTACCGGAGCTCGCCCCAGTCGTCGCCGGGCGCGACGACTTCGATCTCGCGGGCGTTGAGCCGGTCGGCCAGCAGGTCGCGGTGGCGCTCGACCGCCTCGACCGTGCGCTCGTCGTCCGCGGTGACCACGATGCGCGTGACGGGCCACCGGAGCTTGCGCTCGGCCTGCTGGCGGGCGTTCGAGCCGGCCTCCTCGATGGCACGCAGCAGCGACACGTCGGTCTCGAGCTGGGCGTCCTCCCAGTACTCGTCGACCGCGGGCCAGTCGAGCATGTGGACCGTGTCGTACCCCTCCTCGCCGGTGAGGGTGCCGTAGATGGTCTCGGTGACGAAGGGGGCGTACGGCGCCAGCAGCGCGACGACCGTGGTCAGCACCTCGTAGAAGGTGGCGTAGGCCGCCAGCTTCGAGGCGCTGTCCTCCTCCTCCCACATGCGCTCGCGGACGACCTGGATGTAGAACCGCGAGACGTCCTCGACGACGAACTCCAGCAGCGCGTCGAGCGCCCGGTCCTGCCGGAACTCCTCCCAGTGGTCGGTCATCTCGGCGACGACCGTCTGGAGCCGGGCGAGCACCCACTCGTCGACCAGTTCGAGGTCGCCGTCGACGTCGTCGAGCGTGGTCTCCTGCGGGTCGAAGCCGTCGAGCCGCATGTACGGCAGCGGGAACCGGAACACGTTCCAGAGGATGTTGAGGTCCCGCTGCATCTCGGCGGTCTCGTCCCACGAGAACCGCATGTCCTCGCCCTGCGGGTTAGCCGAGAGCAGGAACATCCGCATCGGGTCCGTGCCGTGCTTCTCGATGACCTCGTGGGGGTCGACGAGGATGCCCTTGGACTTCGACATCCCGCGGCCGTCGGGCATGTTGGCGTAGCCGTGCATCAGCACCTCCTCGTAGGGGATCTCGCCGACCGCGGCGGTGCCCATGCCGAGCTGGGACCAGAACCACCCGCGGGTCTGGTCGTGGGCCTCCATGATGAGGTCGGCGGGCCACAGCTCCTCGAACCGGCTGTCGTCCTCGGGGTAGTCGAGGGTTCCCCACGAGGCGACCGAGGAGTCGAGCCACACGTCGAACACGTCCGGGACGCGGGTGTAGGTGGTGCCGTCCTCGGTGATGGTGAGGTCGTCGACGGTCCCCTTGTGGAGGTCGACGGAGTCGGGGTCGACGTCCTGGTCGACGCGCTCGGCGAGCTCCTCGCGGGTGCCGACGACCACGACGTCGTCCATCCCGCCGTCCCAGTCCTCGGGCGTCCAGATGGGGATGGGGATGCCCCAGTAGCGCTGCCGCGAGACGTTCCAGTCGGGCGCGTCCTCGACGAAATCCCGGAAGCGGTTGTCCCGGGCCCACTCGGGGTGCCACTCGCTGTCCTCGATGTTCTCCAGCAGTTCGTCCTTCACGTCGGTGATGGTGATGAACCACTGGTCGGTGACGATCTGGATGATGCCGGTGCCGCAGCGCCAGCAGTGGCCGTAGCTGTGGTGGGTCGTGCCCGCCGAGAGCATCAGGCCCGCGTCCTCCAGGTCGGCGATGATGTCGTCGTCGGCGTCCTTGACGTACTGGCCGGCGTACGCGCCCGCCCGGTCGTCGTAGACGCCGTCGCCGTCGACCGGACAGAAGATGTCGAGCCCGAGCTCGCGGCCCCGCTCGAAGTCCTCCTCACCGTGGCCCGGCGCGGAGTGGACCAGCCCGGTGCGGTCGACCTCGACGTAGTCGGCGGTGTAGACCTGCAGAGCGCCCTCGCCGGCGGGGTGGTCGGGCACTTCCTCGTCGAGCGGGTGGTCGTACTCCCAGCCGACCATCTCCTCGCCCGAGAACTCGCCCTCGACCTCGTAGTCGTCGTAGCGGCCCTCCTTCAGGACCTCCTCGACGCAGCCGTCGGCGAGGTAGAGGACCTCCTCCTCGCCGTCCTTCTCGGCGCGGACCTGCTGGTAGGTCACGTCGCCGTCGACCGCGACGAAGGTGTTTGCGGGGATGGTCCACGGCGTGGTGGTCCAGATGACGAGGTAGCCCTCGCGGTCGCGTAGGGGGAACTTGACGTAGATGGAGGGGTCCTCGACGTCCTCGTACTCGACCTCGTTGTTGGCGATGGCGGTCTCGCAGCGGGGACACTGCGAGATGGAGCGCTGACCCTGCTCGACCAACCCCTTCTCGTGGGCCTGCTCGAAGCCCCACCAGGCGGCCTCCATGTACTCCGGGTTGACGGTCTTGTACGGGTTCTCCCAGTCCATCCAGACGCCGAACGACTTGAAGTCCTCCTGGAGGCCCTCGAGCTGCTCCTCGGCGAACTCCTTGCACTCCTCGATGAAGTTCTCCTCGCCGAACTCCTCGATGTCCTTCTTGTTCTCGAAGCCGAGGTTCTCCTCGACCCGGGTCTCGATGGGCAGGCCGTGCATGTCGTAGCCGGGCCGGTCGGTCACGTCGTACCCGCACATTCGGAGGTACCGGATGTAGGCGTCCTTCAGCGTCTTGTTCCAGGTCGTGCCCATGTGGGCCGCCCCGGAGGTGTACGGCGGGCCGTCGACGAAGAAGTAGTCCTCGCCGTCGGCGCGGTGCTCCACGGTCTGCTCGTAGGCGTCGACCTCGTCCCAGTAGTCGAACACCCGGTCCTCGACCTCGTGGGGTTCGTACTGGTCGTCTACTTCGCCGAACCTGCTCATACCTCCTCTGTGCTCCTACGGAGTTAAATCGAGTTCGGTTGGGCAGTTAGGACTGTAACCGCCCGCGGTCCGGCGACCGACCTAGGGGTGACTCCGGCCGGTCCGGCGGCCGACCGACCGCCCTCGCTTCCGGTCGCCCTCGTCCTCGCCGTCGACCACACGTATTTTTACTATCAGCGGTCCAAGCCGTCGGTATGGCCGCGACGCCTCGGGACCGCCTCCTGAAGAACGCCACCGGCATAGCGAGCACCGTCGTCACCGGCGTCTGGCTCGCCGCCATGTTCACGGGCCAGGACTGGTGGCTCGCGGCGCTGCTGTTCGGCTACATCGTCGTCGTGCCGGTGGTCGCGATGCTGTTCGGCGACGAGGAGGACGTCGAGGAGTGGTGGGACGACGACGGCGAGGGGTGGTGGGACGACGGCGAGGGCGCGTGGACGGGCGAACGCGAGACCGACGAGTCCGACGCCGACGACCCCGCCGAGACCAACAACCGCGACGCGCTGGAGACCCTCCGCGACCGGTACGCTCGCGGGGAACTCACCGACGAGCAGTTCGAGCGCAAGCTCGAGCGGCTGCTCGACACCGAGTCGCTGGAGGACGTCGAGGACCGCGCGCGCCTCCGCGACGAGCAGACTGAGTCGTACGAGCGCTCCTCCTGATTTTCGCCGAACTCCCCGCGTTCAGACGACGTCGCGGAGCTGCCAGAGCGTCGATACCTCGTACGTCGGCGAGACGTCGGCGTCGGGCGCCGACCGACCCTCGCGTCGGACGAGCGCGGCGTCGATGCCGGCGTTGTCGGCCGCCGCGACGTCGACCGCGCGGTCGCCGACGTAGAGGGCGGACTCGGCGTCGAGCGTCTCCATCGCGGCCTCGACGTTGTGCGGGTCCGGCTTGCGGCGTTCGAGTCCCGAGGGCGTGAACCGACAGCCCCGCACCGTCTCGAAGCAGCCGGTCAGGTCGAACCGCCGCAGGAGAAAAGAGAGCACGCGCGGGTGGTTGTCGCTGACGACGCCCAGCGGGTGGCTCAGTTCTCGAATCGCGGCGGCGTCGTCGTACAGCGAGCGGAGCCCCGACCGGATCTCGGCCAGTTGCGCCCGGACACCTTCCCGGGCGGCCTCGGCGCAGAAGGCGTCGCGGTCGATGCCGGCCGCCCGGCAGCGCTCGGTGATGGACGAGACGTTGCCCCGGAAGAAGTCGGCGACCACCGTCTCGGGCGGGGCCGACAGGTCGAACCGCCGCTGGACCCGCCGCATCGCGTCGGTCATCGCCTCGCGGTCGGGTATCTCTGCGATGACGCCGTCGCAGTCGAACAGTACCGCGTCGTAGCTCATCCTGTCTGGACGGTATCGCGTTGGGACGTAAAACGCTACCTGATGGGAGGCGCTCGGGGGGTGAGCGCCGCTCACCCCGTGACCGCGACGCATCGAAACGCAGAAGTGTCACACCGCTGGCGTCTGAGACATGGACACCCCCGCGGAGGCCGCGCTGGAGCGCCTCGAGTTCCTGACCGCGTCCCCGAACCGCTATCGGCTGCTGCGGTCGCTCTCGGAGGGAGCGGCGTCGCCGGACGCGCTCGGCGACGGACTCGACCTCCCGCGGTCGACGCTCCGGCGGAACCTCACCGCCCTCGAGGAGCAGGGGTACGTCTCCCGTGCCGTCACGGAGAACCGGTACGAGATCACCGAGGCGGGCGAACTCGCGTGCGACGCGGTCGCCGACGCGCTCTCGACGGTCGACCTCGCGGCGTCGCTCGGCCCCTTCTTCGAGCGGTTCCCGGCCGAACTCCCCATCGGCACGGACGCGCTGGCGTCGTGCGACATCACGGTGTCGACGACAGACACCCCGTTCGAACCGCTCTATCACGTCCGCCGGAGCGTGCTGGACGCGACCCGTATCCGGGGGTTCGTGCCGACCATCAATCCGCTCTACCTCGACACGCTGCGCGAGTGCGTCGACGCGGACCTGACGCTCGACGTCGTCGCGCCGCCGACCGGGTACGAGTCCGCGAGTCCGGACTACGACGAGACGCTCCGTGCGCTCGGCGCCGCCGAGAACGTCACGCTCCGGGAGTCGTCCGCGGTGCCGGAGTACGCGCTCGGCATCGTCGACGAGACGGTCCTGCTCGGGGCGTTCGACGAGCGG
Source organism: Halorussus rarus (assembly GCF_003369835.1). Taxonomy (NCBI): domain Archaea; kingdom Methanobacteriati; phylum Methanobacteriota; class Halobacteria; order Halobacteriales; family Haladaptataceae; genus Halorussus; species Halorussus rarus. The sequence continues at coordinate 81,501 of NZ_QPMJ01000003.1, forward strand.
ATGCGGACCCACTCGGTGCTGCTGGCGCCGTCTCAGTCCGAACTGCTGACCTGGGCGGAGGAGCAGTACGATGACGTCGAGGCCATCGCGACGCCGCGGTGAAGAGCCCCGACCGGCACCCCGGGAGCGCCGGTGTGCGACGCCGGATAGAATCGAACAGCCTCAACCTTGATACGCCGCCCGGCCGAACGGTACCGAATACAACCATGAGCGAAGACGACTGCATCTTCTGCCAGATAGTCGACGGCGACATCCCGAGCCGAACCGTCTTCGAGGACGACACCGCGATGGCGTTCCTCGACGCCAACCCGCTGGCGCCGGGTCACACCCTCGTCATCCCGAAGGAGCATTACGAGACCTTAGAGGAGACGCCCGAGGACGTGGCCGCCCACGTGTTCGGCGTCCTCCACCGGCTCAACACCGCGGTCGAGCACGCCGTCGACGCCGACGGCACCAACGTCGCGTTCAACAACGGCGAGGCCGCCGGCCAGGAGGTCCCGCACGTCCACGGTCACATCATCCCCCGGTTCGAGGGCGACGGCGGCAACCCCATCCACGCCATCGCCGGCCAGCGTCCGGACCTCTCCGACGCGGAACTCGACGAGATCGCCGAGGAGATCCACAACCAGCGGTGAGCTGAGCTCGGCCGGCGCGGGACGGCGGCCTGACCCGCGGATTCGGGGTCCTCCGGACGCGCAGCGACGCGTCGAGCGCCAGCCGCACTCTTTTATATCTTCATAGTACAATGTAGGATCAATGTCGTACTCCACCGCAACGCTGGTCGGCGCGACCGGCGGCGCAGGCGCGACCCGACTCGCAGTCGAACTCGGCGCGACGCTCGCCCGCGACGGCCGGGCGGTCGCGGTGCTCGACGCCGCGTTCGCGACCGAGGGGCTGGCCCGCCACGTCTCGGGCCGGGTCGACCCGGACCTGACGAAGCTCCTGACCGAGGAGCGAACGCTCGACGACGGTCTCCGCGAGCACTCCGCCACCGCCGACCTCGACGGCCGACTCGACCTCTGCCCGGTCCACGCACCCTTCGAGCGACTGGCCCGCGCAAAGACCGCCGACGCCGCCCAGCGGTTCGAAGCCCTGCTCGACGAGGCGGCCGAGGACTACGACCACGTGTTAGTCGACGCCCCGCCGGTCGCCGCGAATCAGGCCGTCGCCGCCGCGACGGGGGCCGACCGGGTCGCGGTGGTCGCGCCCGCCAGCGAGCGCGGCGTGGACGCGGTCCAGCGCGCCCGCGGGCGCGTCGCCGACGTGGGCGCGAGCGTCGACGCCGTGGTCGCCAACCGGGTCGCCGCGGACGCCGACTGGCCCGACCGCGACGGCGATCCCGACCATCCGGTCCGGAGCGCCGACGCCGCCGTGCCCGAGAGCGCGGCGACCGACGCCGAATCGGTCCCGGCCAGCGCGCCGGACCCCGAAGCCGGCTTCGCGCCCGCGGTGGCGCGCGCCGCGGAGGTGGTCCTCGGCGTCGAACTGGACCTGGCGTTCGAGGAACCCGGGCTGCTCGACGTCGAGCCCGACGAACTGCTGCCGGACGCGCTCTCCTGAACCGGTTCGGCGGAGCGCCGACGAGCGACTTCAGAGCAGTTCGTCGCGCCCGCTCATCGTCTCCGAGAGGGCGTCGCGCTTGCGGACAGCCGCGTCCTCCTCGCGGGCGAACGCGCCCTCCACGACGTCGCTCGCCCCCGGGAGCGGGTCGTGGGTCTCGACGAACGCCGCCAGCGCGAACTCCGTCTCGGACGCGCCTGCGAGCTCGCGGGCCTCCGTCCGCGAGAGGTCGGCCGACAGCCAGTCCCGGAGGATTCGACGGGCCTCGGGCGTCAGGGGCGAGACGCCCTCGCAGCCGAGCAGGTGGAGGGTCTTGGCCGCGGTCACGGGTGCGACGCCCGCCTCGCGCGCGGCGTCGCCGACCGCCCGGCCGGCGGTGTGCCCCTCCAGCACTGCGGCCGCCGAGGCCGCGTCGCAGGGGAGGTCGTCGGCGAACGCCGCGAGTCGCTCCCGGAGGTCGGCCGGACTCTCCGCGGTGGCGTCGACCGACGCGACCCCGCGGTCGCGCTGCTCGGTGGTGACCTCGAGCCCGTCGGCGATGTCCGAGAGCGTCACGGCCGCAGGTTGTCACGTCACCGACTTAAATTCACCCGTCACTAGACGGGATGATAACGCGACTTCGACCGGAGCGTACCGATTACCGGTACGCTCCTCGGCGCGCCGCCGGGCGTTTCTCCGCGAATCGGCGTTCGTTTAAATACTATCTCGGGCGAAGTTTCGACTGTGATGAGCGAAGCAAACGCGGCGGCCCGGAGCTGCCCCGAATGCGACGGACGACTGACTCCCGACGGCGGCGAGACCGTCTGCGAGAAGTGCGGCCTCGTCGTCTCGGAGGACCGCATCGACCGCGGCCCCGAGTGGCGGTCGTTCGAGGACGACGACGCCCGCAAGAAGCGGACCGGCGCGCCGCTCACCCGGTCGCGCCACGACCGCGGGCTCACGACCGAGATGGGCCACGGAAACGACCTCCGACTCACCGGACGGAAGCGCCGTCGGGTCGCCCGGATGCGCAAGCACCACGAGCGCTCGCGCATCGGGTCGAAGACCGAGCGCAACCAGGTGTACGCGTTCACCGAGATCCGGCGGCTGGTCAGCTCGCTCGACCTCTCGAAGAACGTTCGGGACCGGGCCTGCGTCCTGTTCGAGTCGGCCCAGTCCGAGGACCTGCTCCGGGGCCGGTCGCTGGAGGGGTTCACCGCCGCGGTGGTGTACGCGACCTGCCGGACCGCGTCGGTCTCGCGCACGCTCGACGAGGTGCTCGAGGTGGCCCGCGCGAGTCGGAGCGAGTTGAAGGCCGCCTACGACGCGATGAACCAGGAACTCGGCCTCTCGACCGGACCGGTCGACCCCCGCGAGTACCTGCCGCGGTTCGCCAGCAAGCTCGACCTGCCGACCCAGATCGAACGCGAGGCCGCCGACCTGGTCGAACGCGGCCGCGAGGAGAACCTCATCTCGGGCCGGAACCCCGGCGGGTTCGCGGCGGCGTGCCTGTACGTCGCGGCCCGCGGGACCGACCACCAGCTGACCCAGGCGACGGCCGCGGAGGTGGCCGACGTGACCCCCGTGACGCTCCGGTCGTCGTACAGGGACCTACAGGACTGACGCCGGCGAACCGACGACGCGACGCGTCTCTTCTGCGAGGCCCGCGAACCGCCGAGCCGCGCGGCTCTCCGGCGCGACCGCGGCCACCGGCGAGCCGTGGCGCCCGGCCCGGCGGACCCGGTCGTCGTCGGGCACCGCCACGACCGGCGCGCCGAGGACCCGCCGGACCTCTCCGGTCGGGGGACGGTCGCCCGCCCGGTTCAGCGCGACCGCGGCCAGTCCGGCGTCGAGTTCGCGGGCCAGTTCGCGCGTCCGGACGGCGTCGGCCAGCGCGAACTCCCGGGCCGACGTGACCAGGACGCACGCGTCGGCCGCGAGCAGCGGCATCCCCGCGTCGGCAGCCATCCCGGCGGGGCAGTCGAGCACGACCCGGCCGTAGGCGTCCGCGACCGCTTCGACCGCTCCGACGAGGTCGCTCACGTCGCCGGCGCGCGCTCCGGCGAGCGTCCGACCGCAGGGGAGCAGGTCGACCGCCCCGTCCTCGCGGACCGCCTCGACCGGGTCGGCCCGGCCGGCCAGCACGTCGTGGAGGTCCGGGCCGCGGCGGGCGGTCAGGTCGGCCATCGAGAGGTCGGCGTCCACGACCACGGCGTCGAGTTCGCCGCCGAGGTTGAGCGCGACGGTGGACTTGCCGACGCCGCCCTTCCCGCCCGCGACCGCCAGGATCACGGCGACCTCCCGGAGCGTCCGACCCCGAGCGCGTCGATGCGCCGGGCCACGGCCGCGAGCGCGGGCCGGTCGGTCGGCGCCGGTTCGACCCGCGCAGGCGAATCGTCTCTGTCCACGCCCTCGCGTTCGCCGCCACTCCCGCGTTCGCGGTCGTTCCCGCACTCGGACCGCGCCTCCACGTCCGAGAGCCACGAGTCGACCGCCTCGGGGACCGGCGATTCCCCGTCCGTCCCGGCCTCGACGGTCGGCACGGCGTCGGCGGGCGGCCGGGGGTCGCCGAGCGACCGGACGACGCCCTCGGGGGACGCGTCGTCGACGACGGCGTCGGCGTCGCGCTCGGCCGCGTGGACGCCGGCTCGCTCGGTCCAGACGAGTTCGGCCGGTGGTTCGGCGGGCGGCGCCCGGACCGCGTAGCCGAGCGCGAGGCACTCGTCGGCAGCCACCGCGCCTTCGAACCCGCCGTCGTCCCACCCGGCCTCGGGCACGCCCTCCCGGCGCGGCGGCAGGACCGGACCGTCGAGGCGGTTCGCCACCCTGACGCGGCGGGCGGTCGCCGCCGGGTTCCGGACGAGCAGTTCCACGAGCGAGACGTCGGCCCGCGATTCGACGCGCCAGTCGAGTTCGACCATGGCCGGGGTTCGTCACGTCTTCGGGGATAAAAGTGGGCGCGCCGACCTGTGGCTCCGTAGCTCCCGGTGCAGGGTAAGTCAGATCCGAATCACGGGCCCGTCCAGCCACTGAGCCGCCGACTCCGCGTCTTCGAAGCCGTCGATCTCTCGCGCAAGCACGAGCGGGGCGTCCATCGCCGCCACTCGCGCGACTGCCAGCGCGGTCTCGGCGGACTCGTCGAGGTCGGCGCGGTTCGGCACCGCCTCGCGGGCGTCGGCGAGCGCGTCCCGGAGTTCGTCGGCGAGGTGGTCGCGGGCGGCCCGCCGGAGGTTGTCCGCGCGGTCCGCCAGTCGGAGTCGCTCGCGACGCTGCTCTCGGTTGGCGCGGGCTCGTTCGCGGGCGCTCGCCAGGGCCTGCTCGGCCGCGATGCGGTCTGTCTGGACCTCCGAGAGCCGGCGGGTCGCGTCCGCGAGCTCCGACTCGGCCGCGGCGGGGTCGGCGTCCGCGTCGCGGAGCGCCCTGACGCGCCCCTGAAGGGTCGCGACGCGTTCGCGCAGTTGCTCGGTGGCGTCGCCGGCCTCCGCGACCCGCCGCCGGGCCGCTTCGAGGTCGACCGCCGCCACGTCTAGTTCGTCGAGGCGCGCTTCGACCGCGGCGAGGTCGTCGGCCTGGGGCGCGACGTGACCCCGGGAGCGGGCCGCCGCCGCCAGGGCCGGCCGGACTGCAACGTCCATTTCGGCGCGAACCACGCCGACGCGGTCGTGGATGGGCCCGGGCGACGGACACTCGACGGCGAGCGAGGTATCGGCGGCGCTCCGGTCGCGGCCGCCGCTCTCGTCGCGAATCGCGGCGGCGACCCCCGATGGCGTGACGTCGTTCGCGACTCCGCGGTCGACGCTCCGGAGGTCGACGGCCCGGCCGGTCAGGATTTCGCCGGCGAGGTGCACCCTCATAGCTCGGCGTCGCGCATCGCCTCGGCGTCCGGGTGGTCGGTGCCGACCGCGAACTTGGCGTAGGGGGTGCTCGGCCGCTCGCGGTCCTCGTAGGCCGCGGCGGCCTCCCGAACCGCCTCGGGGACGGCCTCGAACTCGTTGAACGGCGCGGTGCGCTCGACCTGGACGTCGCCGGCGTGCTTCGCCCGGAGCCGGAGCGCGAGGAACGCGCCGAGCTCCGTCGCCTCCAGCAGCGCCGCCCGGCCGAACCGCTGGACGACTGTCTCCTCGTGTCCGTTACAGACGTTCCGGAGCGTCTGGCGAGCGGCCTGCGAGTACGTGACGACCAGCAGCACGCGAGCAGATTTCTTACCGAATCAATTTAAAATTAATCCACTTGGCGGGGATGCGAGTCTACCGGCTCCGGACCGTCCACTCCCCGTCGTCGAACTCGACGACCGTGTCGAACAGCGAGGTGAGCGTGCTGACGGTCTGCTGGTCGCAGGCGTCGGGGTCGAGGTGGAAGTGGGCGGTCACGTCGGCCGCGTCGAACCGCCCGGTCAGGACGTGGAGGAACTTGTAGGCGGTCTGGAGGTCGGCGTACTGGAGCAGCGCGGTCAGCGAATCGAAGCAGGCGACCGTCCGGGCGTCCGAGCCCTTCCAGGCCTTGAGGACCTCGCTGAGCTTGATCCCGAGACCGGTCAGGTCGCCCGGACTCGACAGCGTCTCCACGACGTCGTCGCTCGAACGGGGCGCGGCGTCGCCGCCGACGCTCGCGGCCGCCGACCGGGTCGTCTCGCCGACGCTGACGAACTGCATGTTCCGCGGTCGGCCGCCCGCGTGGTCGAGCCAGTCCTGCATGCACGCGTCGGGCGAGCGGGTGTACGTGACCCACAGCACGTTCTCGTCGTCCGTGTCGTCGAGCGTGAGGAGGTCGAGACACGCCTCGTCGGTCGCCTCGTGGATGGACGGCGCGAGCAGCAAGACGCAAGCGCCCCGCTCGAGGTCGGGGGCGAGCAGGTCGCCTTCGTCGTTGCCCTCCGTGTGCATCGGTGATCTCCGTCGTGTCGCGCCGCTTCGACCGCGGCCCAGCGGGCCGAATCAGTTTGTGTTCTACTAAGGGAACCTAGTTTATTTATCTTCCCCTCTGAATTACCTTACGAGCGACCCGTCAACGAAGTTTGTCGACCTCGAAGGCCGCGCCGTCCGTCTCGGGCGTCTCGCCCTCCGCGTCGAGCAGGTCGACCACGCGCTCGCGGGCCTGTTCGGGCGACTCGGCGACCACGACCAGGCCGTCGGCGCGTTCGTCCCCCGAGGCCCGGTAGGCGGCCAGCTCGTCGCTCTCGAACTCGGTGGCGTAGGTCCGGAGCACGGTCAGGACCCGCCGCTCGGTCGCGGCGAGGTCGGCCTCGCCCGACTCGAACTCGGCGAGCGCGTCCTCGACGTTCCGGAGGGCGGAGATGCGGTCCATCTTACGTCGTCCGCAGGTGGTCGGTCGAGGGCTCGTACACCTCGCCCTTTTGCTTGAGTTTGTCTATCTCGTGTTCGGCTTTCGACTGCTCCATGCCGATCTCGTCGGCGCGGGCCATCACCTCGTCGACGGGCGCGCCCTCCTCGTAGTCGTCCTCGATCTCGGCGATGAGCTGCTTGAGGTTCTTGATGCGGTCGCGCTGGGTCTTCGACGTCCCGGTCTCGACCACGTCGGCGTCGAACTGGCCGGTCTCGGGGTCGACGCCGATGTCCTGCAGGCACGACCGGGTGATCTCGACGGCGCGCTCGGCGTCGGCGATTTCGACCTCGTCCGAGAGCCGGACCCGGGCGCTGGCCTCCGCGAGCCGGACCAGCGCCTCGAGCTGGCGGGCGGTGACCGGGACCGGGGCGTCCTCGTCGGCTCCCTTCGACCGGAGGTCGACGTAGAAGTCCTCGATGGTCTCCATCGCCTCGTCGGTCATCGTCGGGAAGCAGTTGCGCTTCGAGTAGGCGATGTACTTCCGCAGGAGGTCCGGTTCGATGGTGGGCGCGACCTCCTGGGTCTGGTCGTCGACCTCCGCCTGGGAGATGTTCGGCGCACTCATCTCCGTGCGCTGGGTGTTCAGCTGGCCGGCGTAGTTCGTCTGGAGGATGTGTTCGGCCAGTCGCTTGTCCTCCTCCTCGTTGGGCTCGTCGGTGACGGTGAAGATGAGGTCGAAACGCGAGATGAGCGCGGGTTCGAGGTCGATCTGCTCGCCGATGGGTTCGTACTGGTCGAACCGCCCGTACTTGGGGTTGGCCGCCCCGAGGAGCGAACACCGGGACTTGAGCGTGGCGTTGATGCCCGCCTTCGAGACCGAGATCTTCTGCTGTTCGAGCGCCTCGTGCATCGCCGAGCGGTCGTCCGCGGCCATCTTGTCGAGCTCGTCCACCGCCGCGATGCCCTTGTCGGCGAGGACCAGCGCACCGGCTTCGAGGGTCCACTGCTGGCCGTCGCCGAAGTCGTCGCGGACCGCAGCCGCAGTCAGACCAGCCGAGGAGGAACCCTTCCCGGAGGTGTACACCGAGCGCGGGGCGATGTTCTGGACGTACGAAATCATCTGCGACTTCCCCGTACCGGGGTCCCCTATGAGGAGCATATGTAAGTCGCCCCGAATCCGGGACTCGTCCGGCAGATGTTTAGTCACGCCGGAGAACAGCTGGAGGATCATCGCCAGCTTCTCCTCGTCGTAGCCGTAGATGGCCGGCGCCATCGACTCGACCATCTGCTCGTAGATGTCGTCCTCGTTCGAGAGTTCGACGATCTCCTTCTTGTCCTCGTCGGTGATGTCCATCTCCTCGAACTCCTCGTCCTCGATGGTCACCGACATGCCGTCCATGTACACGTCGAAGACGGCGGACTTGTCCTGGTCGCTGCCCTGCTGTTCGAGGTGGAGGACGCCCGTGACCTTCACGTGGTCGCCGGGCGTGACCTCGCCCGTGATGTCGTCCTCGATGTGAACGTCGATGCTCTGTGGCGTCTCCCCACCCCGAAGGCCTTCGGGGCTCTCCTGCACGCGAATCTTCTGGGAGTCGACGAACTCCGACTGGTCGAAGTTGATCTGGAACGGGCCCTGGCGCTCGCAGCCCTGGCACTCGTGGGGCTCCTGGAAGTCGCCGCCGCTCTGGGGGATGTAGGTCAGCGTGCCGCAGCGCTGGCACTCGAAGGCGGCCTCCTGTATCTTGGGCCGGACGTTGGTCGCCTTCCGGACGATGCCCTGCACGCTGACCAGCGTGTTGACGTGGCGGGCCCGGATGTCCCGGATGTCGGTCTGCTCGTCCAGGTTCTCGATGCGGACGTGGGCCTGGCCGAGGCTCACGTCCACCGGGAGGTCGTAGAGCCGCAGCGCCTCCTCGGCGTACTCGCGAAGCTGTTCGGGCTGCGAGATGAAGTCGTCGGCGAGGTCCGCGTCGTACCGATAGAGGTCCGTCCAGTCGACGTACAGCGACCGCTGCTCGTTGGGGTAGTTCTGGGCGAGCTCCCCGATGTCGTCGCTGTAGTACCGCCGGTAGAACTGCTCGAAGTTGTCGATCAGCTCCGTGTTCTCCGCACGAGCCATTCATAGTGGCTTCGGGCCTCACCCTGTAAGAAGTTTCGTAAATGGACCGAAAGTGAAAGTGACCGCGGGCGTGGCCCAGCGGAAGATACGTATTGGTCGCGTTTCATGAACACGGCATGGCCGACGAGCGCTCACCGTGGCTGGTCCCCGGTCTGCTCGCGCTCGGCATCGTCGCCGTCGCGGCCGGGAGCGTCGTCGTCGCGTTCGCGACGACCGCGCCGTTCCCCGAACGGCCCCCCGAGAAGCCGGACACCCTCACCCGGGAGAACGTCACCGAGTTCGTCCAGCGGTACGAACACGCTCGCGTCTACGACCAAATCGCGGACGGCGCGAACCGGGTCGAGATCGACTGCGAGGCCGACCTGCTGGACCGGACCGACCGGGGATTCCGCGTCTCGGTCGCGTGCGAGGGGTACGCCAGCGGCCCGAACGTCGACGCCGACTACGCGGCGGAGCCGGTGACGTACCTCGTCAACGAGAGCGCGACCAGACGACTCGGTCCGGCGGACTGACCGGCCGGTCGACGGTGACCGTCGGCAGCAATCCGCGCTGACGACTGCCGGACGAATCGCGCCGGCGAGCAGCGTCCGCCGGCTCAGTCGTCACCGAGCAACCGGCGACCTGCCGTGACAGCACCGGCGCCCACCAGCGCGCCCAGTCCGTAGGCGTCGGCGTCCGGCGGCACGCGCTCGCCGACGTCCGCAAGCAGTTCGGACGCGCCGCCGAGCGGTCCCGGCGAGTCCGCCCCGCCGGCGTTCAGCAGCCACCCGGCCTCGCCGGCGTCGGTGGCGGTTCCGCCGGCGACCAGGAACTCGCCGCCGTCGACGGCGTGCACCGCCCGGCCCTCGCTGTGCTCGCCGTCGAAGTAGGTGGTCTCCCAGCGGAGTCGCCCGGACGGGTCCGTGCGGAGCACCCAGGCGCCCCGGGGACCGTTTTCCTCGGCGCTCGCCCGCTCGCGCGTGCCGACGAGCAGGTAGCCGTCGTCGACGGCCGCCACGTCGTGCAGCCAGTTCCACGGGCCCGTCGAGTGGGAGCGCTGCCAGCCGGGGGCCCCGTCCGCGGCGACGCGCAGGTGCCACCCCCGGCCGTCGTCGTCGACCGCGAACCGGCGATTGCCGAGGGCGACCGCGCCGCCCTCGTCGGCGTGAAGCGCCTCGATGCGGCTCCCCTTCCGCACGTCGGCGGTGTATCGCCACCGCGTCGTTCCGTCGGGGTCGAGGCGAACCACGAGAGCGGACTCGCCCTCGCCCGCATCCGGCCCGCCGGCGTCGCCCCGGTCCGCGGGCGTCGTCGACCCGCCGACGTACCAGGCGTCGCCGGCGGTGCTGACCGCGTTCAGCCGCCCCTCGCGGTCGGACTCCCCGAGCGTCCGCGCCCAGCGCCGGTGGCCCGCGAGCGAGACGCGGGCGACCCACGGTCGGGAGCCGGCGTCCCGGTCGAGCCGCCGCCGGCCGGCGACCAGATAGCCGTCGGGGACGCGGGCCAGCGCGTCGATACCCCCGCTGCCCGCGGTCGGCTGGAGGGTTCGGGTCCAGACCAGTTCGCCCGCCCCGTCGAGCCGGACCAGCCAGGGGTCGGCCGAGAGCGGTCCCTCGACCCACGGACCCCTCTCCCGGATGTTCGTCGTCCCCGCGAGCACCGCGCCGCCGTCGGGGTGAGCCGCGCCGGCGGCGAAACTGCTCGCCGCGGCGCCGAGCGTCCGTTGCCAGCGCGGCCGGCCGCTCGCGTCAGTCCGGACGACCAGTCCGCGGTAGTCGCGCTCACCGGCGATGCCGGCGAGCAGGTAGCCGTCCGATTGCGGGACTATCGCGTCGACATTCGCTAACTCCATCTTCTCGGCGTAGGTCCGGGTCCACGCGGCTGCGGGGGCGCCGGACGCCGCCGTCTGCGGCGAGCCGTCTGCGCCGCGACCGGTCGTCTCGGCGCCGCGGGCCGCCGCTGCTCGGCCACCGCCGGCCATCGTCGCTCCGGCGGCGCCGAGGGTCGCGAGGAACGTCCGTCTGGAGGGCATGGTCGACGGATTGTCTCATACCGGTAAGGTTCTTGTCGTCCGGGCGTCGCTTCTCCTGCCGGCGTCCGCCCACTGCCCCTGTGGAACTGTCGGTCGCGTACCCCTGCTGGAGGTCGTCACCATCGACACGACCAGCAGGGCCAGGAGAACCGCCGGGACCGCGAGAGCCCGCAGGACTGGCGCTGAACTGTCCCCCGGCTCTCAGTCATCGGCCGCGGCGGCGTCGGCCAGCGACGCCGGGTCGACCGGCGCGTACCTGGTTATCGAGGCGAAGACGTCGTCTTCCATCGCGAACCGCTCGCCCGACGTGACGCCGTAGGCCTCCCGGTCGCCGAACCGGGTCGCGACGAACCGCCGGGCGACGAGCGCCTTCCGGCCGTCCTCGTCCTCGTCGATCTGCCACTGGGCTCCTTCCAGCAGTAGCGCCGCGGTGACCACGTCGAAAAGCAGGTCAGCCAAGCGCTTCGCGTGATACTGGGCGTACTCGTCGTCCTCGGTCGCGAGCGTCCCAAGCGCGGTCTGGAGGTCGCGGAACTGCGACTCGACCTCCCCGGCCACCCGCTCCAGCGCCGGGTGATCGACGGCGTCGAGCTTCTCCTGCACGTACGGAATCAGCGCCTCGTGGGCCTGCTCGCGCTCCAGCGCCCGGAGCACGTCGAGCGCGAGGACGTTCGACGGGCCCTCCCAGATGGGGAGCACCTGCGCGTCCCGGAGGAGTCGCTCGGCGGTGTGCTCGCGCACGTAGCCGTTCCCGCCCAGGATCTCCATCGCGTACGACGTCGTGTCGACGGCCATCCGGCCGGTCCTGTACTTCGCGATCGGAATGAACAGTCGCATCAGTCGGTAGGCGTCGGAGTCGTCGCCGACGCGCTCGCGCTCGTCCAGCAGTCGGGCGGCCTCGAAGGAGAAGGCGGCCGCCGCCTCGTAGTCGACCGCCATGTCGACCAGGTCCCGGCGCATCAGGGGGTACTCGTCGATTGGGCTACCGAACGCCTCGCGCTGGGCGGCCCGGACCTTCGCCTCGAGGAGCGCCCGACCCATCACGCCGACCGCGCCCGCGGCGTTCGTGAGCCGTTCGAAGTTCATCATCTCGGCCATGTACCGGAACCCCTCGCGCTCCTCGCCGACGAGGTACGCCTCGGCGCCCCGGAACTCGATCTCGCCGGTCGGGACCGAGATGGTGCCGAGCTTGTCCTTCAGCCGCCGGAAGTGCGCGTCGTTGACCTCGCCGTCGGATATTGTCCGCGGCACGAGGAACAGCGATAGCCCCTCCACCCCGTCGGGCGCGTCCGGGGTGCGCGCGAGTGCGAGCGCACCCTCGGCGTCGATGTTCGAGCAGAACCACTTCTCGCCGTACAGCTCGTAGACGCCGTCCTCGTCGGTGGACTCGGCGCGCACCCGGTTGGCGCCCACGTCGGACCCGCCCTGCTCCTCGGTGAGGAACATGGCGCCCTCGATGTGGTCGTCCAGGTCGCGGGCGGTCAGCCCTTCGAGGTAGTCGCTCAGGGTGCCGTCGTCGAACTTCTCGAGCACGATGGCGGCCCCGGTGGTCATTGAGACCGGACAGCAGAACCCGATGTCGACGTAGCAGAGCAGCGCCTGCATCGTCAGCGCGTGGGTCAGCCCGACCGGCTCCTCCCGGCCCGGCGGCGCGTGGAAGGTGTCGTGGGTCAGGCCGAACTCCTCGTAGGCGATCTCCTCCTGCTCACGGAGCAGCGGGTGGTACTCGACCTCGTTGCGCCGCTCGCCGTACTTGTCGAACGACCTGAGCTCGTGGCCCTCCCGGTCGATGCGGTCGGCGGTGTCGGCCAGCCGGTGGCCGAGCACCTCGCCGAAGTCAGCGAGGACGTCTTCGGCCCACTCGAACTCGTCGTCGGGGTACGCGCGCCTGGCCTCGAACTGCAACGTCCGGTCGAGCTCCCAATAGTTGCAGTGGCGTCCCTCGTCGAGGTCGGCGTAGTCTATCGGCTCGGATGCCATTTGACTGACCCTTCGGCGGGGTGTGTCATAAATTCACGTCCGGGAGCGAATCGAGGAGCGGTGCTCGGCGCGTCGTCGCACTCACCGCTGGTCGGTCGAGAGGCGTCACCTCCTGCGTCCTCACCGTTCTCTCGGCGGTTTTCATCGACGATATGCAAGGGCGCGCCGAGAGGCGCCTGCAGTAAAAGGCCGAATGGGACCGCCGGAACTTCGCTTCGCTCGTTCCGAGCCTTGCCTCACTTCGTTCGGCAAGACGCCCGGATTCTGAACCGTCGCAAGACGGTCCGGGCGTGCGGCCTTCGGCCGTTCCGGGCTGCGACTTGCGGGGTTCGAATCCTCTATTCGCCCATTCTGCCGACGTGGAATGAGGCTCGCGCACGCTACGCGGCGCTCGCGGACTGCGTCGGCAGAATGGGACCGCCCGGATTCGAACCGGGGTTATCGGCACCCAAGGCCGAAAGGATACCAAGCTACCCCACGGTCCCGCACCAGACAGTAGCGCGGGAGTGACTGTAAAGCGTTTCGTTTGGAGCGGCGAACCGCCCGACCGCATCCTTACGCAACCGCCGTCATGGCGGTTACACGCCCCAGATGGCCGCGATGCCGGCGGTCGTGGCGATGGCGAACAGGACCTGGAGCGGCGCGCCCACGCGCACGTAGTCGGTGAACTTGTAGCCGCCAGGCCCGTAGACGAAGAGGTTGGTCTGGTAGCCGACCGGCGTCATGAACGCCGTGGAGGCCGCGAACGTGACCGCCAGCACGAACGAGAAGGCGTTGCCGCCCAGCTGGACGGCCGCCTCGGCCGCGACCGGAATCATCAGCACGACGCTGGCGTTGTTGCTGACGACGTTGGTCAGGACGGCCGTCACGACGTAGAACAGGCCGAGGACCGCGACGGCCGGCAGGACGTCGGCCGAGAGCACCAGCAGGTCGGCGATCAGGTCGGCCGCGCCGGTCTCCTCCATCGCGATGCCGAGCGGGATGACGCCCGCGAGCAGGAAGATGACGTCCCACTCGACGGCGTCGTACACCTCCGGGGGTTCGAGCACCCCGGTCAGCACCATCACCAGCGCGCCGGCGAGCGCCGACACCATGATGGGGAGCACGTCGAGCGCGGCCACCCCGACGACGGCCGCGACGATGCCGATGGCGAGCGGAATCTTCGACTCGCGGTAGTCCGGGCGCTCGACCTCCTGGGCCACGATGAAGTCGCGGTTGGCGTTGAGCCGGCCGATGCTGTCCGGCGTCGCGTAGACCAGCAGCGTGTCGCCCACCTGGAGCTCGGCGTGGTCCATGCGCTTGCGGATGTACTCCGGGCCGCGCCGGAGGGCCAGCACCGTCGCGTCGTAGCGGTCCCGGAAGTTGGCGGAGGCCAGCGTCTCGCCGACCAGCGACGACCGGGGCGCGACCACCACCTCCACCAGGTTGCGGTCCCGGTCGGCGGTCTCGAGCTCCTCCTCGGTCACGTCGGCGTTCGGGACCAGCGCGAGCCCCTCGGCGTCGATGAGGTCGAGCAGCGTGTCGCGGTCGGTCCGGACCGCGAAGATGTCGTCGGCCTGTATCTCCTTCGGGCCGAGCGGCTCGGCGAACGTCTGGCCCCCGCGGACGAGCTGGACGAGGTCGACGTCGAGGTCGGTCTCGGCGAGGGCGTTCGCAACGGTCCGGCCGACCAGCGGCGAGTCGGCCTGGACGACCACCTCGGTCAGGTACTCCTCGAGCTCGAACTCCTCGGTGAGGTCGTCCTCGGGCGGGATGCGCGCGGGAGTGAGCCACCGGCCGACCGTCATCAGGTACGCCGCGCCCACGACCGAGACGATGGCCCCGAGCGCGGTGAACTCGAACATCGAAAAGGCGTGGAGCTCCGGGAACAGCTCGGGGTTCTGCGCGCCGAGTCGGGCCGCGAGGTCGCTGGCCAGGATGTTGGTCGAGGTGCCGATGAGGGTGAGCGTCCCGCCGAACATCGAGGCGTACGACAGGGGCAACAGCAGCTTCGAGGGAGAGGTCTTGCCCTCGTGGGCGAGGTCGGTCACCATCGGCATCAGGATGGCGACCGCCGCCGTGTTGTTGATGAACCCGGAGATGGAGCCGACGACGCCGACGGTCGCGCCGAGCTGGCGGGTCTCGTCGTCGCCGGTGAACGCCGCGATCTTCCGGCCGAGGATCTGGACCGCGCCGGTGCGCTGGACCCCGTAGCTCAGGATGAACATCGCCAGCACCGTGATTGTCGCGGAGCTGGCGAACCCCGAGACGCCCTCGGCCGGCGACACCCCGGTCCACGGTTCGAGCACCATCAGCGCCACCATGATGCCGATGGCGGTGATGTCGATGGGGACGGGTTCGGTGGCGAACAGCGCCAGCGCCGCGAGCACGACGAGGAAGACGACCGCTATCTCCGGCGTCAGCGAGAGTACCACGTCCGGTTACAAGTCGGGGCGAGGGCAAAAAAGATGTGAATGCGGTACCTGGCGAACGTCACTCGCGCTCCCACACCGCAATCCGGCCGTCGCCGTCGACGGTGACCAGGAGCCCGTCGATTGTGAACTCGAACCGCCAGCGGCCGTCGCGCGACCGGCGCTCGAACAGCGCGTCGAGCGCCTCGAGGTCCACCGCCTCGTACAGCTCGAAGTCGGCGTCGGTCGGGTCCACGCCTTCGGCCGCGGCGACCGCGTCGATGACCGTCTCGCTGAGCGACGCGTCGCCGGCGGTGTCGTGGAAGGTCTCGTGAATCGGCGTCTGCCCCGAACGGAGCGTATTCCCGTCTGCTGTGGCCATCGACAGGGAGTTCTATCTTTCCGACCATTAAAGCCCGTCAGACGCTCGTCTGACGCGCGGCGGCGCGGCTCCTCGACGCATCGCCGAGAGGCAGTACGGCGTCAGTCCTCCTCGCCGTGGAGTTCGAGTTCGGCCACGATCTCGTAGGGGTGGCTGTCCTTCCGGATGCCGTCGAGGATCTTGAACGCCTCGTCGGGCGCGAGGAAGTGGGTGGTGACGACCCGGCCGAGGTCGGTCGGCTCCAGTCCGTCGATGAAGCCGTACTCCAGTAGCTTCCCGAGCGCGTGCTTGGTCGGGATCTCGCCGATCATCCGGTCGTTGAGCCGCTTGGCCCGGCCGCCCGCGACGGTGATGTTCGCCAGCGTCTCCTCGACCGCGGCGCTCTCGTCGTACAGCGTCCGGACGTCCTCCATCTCGCCCTTCAGCAGCTTGAACGCCACCTCGTCCTCGGTCATCTCCATGCTGTTGTGGTAGCCGGCGTCGGGCTCGACCAGGACGTACACCTTCCCGCGGTCGTGGTAGTCGGGCCGGCCCGCCCGGCCGAGCATCTGGTGGAACTCCTGGACCGAGAGCCACTCGATGCCCATCGCGAGCCGGTCGAAGATGACCTGCGAGGCCGGGAAGTCGACCCCGGCCGCGAGCGCGGCGGTCGTCACCACGGCCGCGAGGTCCTGGTTCGCGAACATGCGCTCGACCTTCTTCCGGCGGCCGTAGTCGAGGCCGGCGTGGTACGGCGCGGAGCTGTACTCCAGCCGGCGGGAGATCTCGTGGCACCGCCGCCGGGAGTTGGTGAAGATGATGGTCTGGCCCCGGTAGCCCTGCGAGGACTTGCTGTCGTACTCTCGTTTCACCAGCTTGTTCTCGATGTCGGGCTTCTCCTGGCCGTCGGCGAAGGTGACGTGGCGTTCGAGGGGCACCGGCCGCTCCTCGAACTCGACGAGGTTGGCTTCGAGGGACTGCGCGAGGTCGCCGGGGTTGCCGACGGTCGCCGAGAGGTACACCCACTGGGCCCCGCCGTAGCCGTCGCGGCGCTGCCGGCGCTGCTCGGCGTAGTGTTTCAGGCGCGCGATGAGCCCGTCGAGCCGGTGGCCGCGCTCCTGCTCCTTGAGGGTGTGGACCTCGTCGATGACGACCGTCCCGATGTCGCCGAGGTCGCGGCCGGTCCGGAGCGCGTGGTCGATGCCCTCGTAGGTGCCGACGATGACGTCGGCGTTCGGGTCGAAGGCGTGGCCGTCGTCTCTGACCCGGCTCGCGCCCACGCGGATGGTCACGTCCACGAGGTCGCCGTACTCCTCCTCGAAGTCCTCGTGCTTCTGATTGGCCAGCGCCACGAGGGGAACCAGGAACAGCATCTTGCCCCTTCCGTCGAGCACCCGGTCGATGCCGGTCATCTCGCCGACCAGCGTCTTGCCGGTCGCGGTGGCGCTCACCACCAGCTGGTCGTCGCCGTCGAGCAGCCCGTTCTCGACCGCGAGGCTCTGGACCGGCAGCAGCTCGTCGAACCGGTCCTCCAGCAGGTTCTGGATGCCCGGATGGAGCCCCAGCGAGTCGACCCGGACGTTCTCGACGTCCTCGACGTTCGCGCTTATCTCGTCGAACTTGGTGAGGTCGGGGTCGAGCTGTCCCTTCAACAGGTTCGTGATCCGCTCGAGGTCCTGGACCTCCAGCAGCAGCTCCTCGAGCCGGTCCTGGGCCTCGCGGGTCATGTCGCCCTGGAACGAGAGCTGGCGCTCCAGCTCCTCCTTGGCGCAGTCGGGACAGATGTGCTCGTCGCCCGTATCGACCGCGGTCTCGCTCGTGATTGGCGAGTACCGCCCGCTCGACGCGCAGAACCGACAGGTGCGGACGGCCTTCGCCTCCAGTTGGTAGCCGTCGAGCATCTCCTGGAGCTCCTCGCGGCCCTCCGGCGAGGTCTGCTCGGAGATGCGGATGCGGTCGGCTCTGCGCGCGATCTCGACGAACTGGTCGGGGTCGCGCGGCTCCTCGCTGGTCCCGCGCTTGACGCGGAACCTCCCGGGCCGGGGCCCGGCGCTGGTCTCCTTGAGTTCGAGTTTCGCTTGGAAGACGCGCTCGCCGTCCCGGTTCACCACGGCGGTGTAGTGACCCGACGACTCGTGGAGGAACAGCGCGTCGACCTGCGGGACCTGCTTCGACACGGTTCGGAGTAATAGCTCGCAGTATTTGAGCGGTTCGGAACCGCGAACCCGGCGACTCGCCCGCTGCGGCCCGGAGATTCGCGACGGGCCACTCCCGGACGTTCCTCGTTCGATTCCTCCGCAATCCGACACGGAAATGCAGCCATACTCGATGATAAGCCGACAATAACCACTGGGCCCAGCCGTTATTCCGGAGCTACCGCTCGGCAACCGGCAAATAACAAAGACCGATTCGTGGTAAGCGCCGGATGCGCACAGACCGACAAACCATGAGGGGGAGACACAACACGCGGTTACCAGAGCGGTTCGACGAACAAGTGACGCTTGAAATCGAGGACGACGCGGACGGCACGCCGACCATCCGGATGCAGGACGAGTCGGCGGCCGACGCGTGGATCTCCGCCGACATCAAGGCCCTCGTCTCGCTCCCCGAGTACGAGTAACGACCTCGACGCCTGCCTCGTTCTCGCCTGCTATTCCTCCGCCGACTACTCCACCAGTTCGATCTCGTCGTCGCCGTTCGGCACCGCACAGAGGAACGCGCCGGGCTCGTCGCCCTCGTTGCGGTACCAGTGGACGACGCCCGCGGGGATGAGCAGCGAGTCGCCCTCGCTGACGGTGTACTCCTCGTCGCCGATTCCCACGGTGTACTGGCCTTCGAGGACGTACTGCTCGTGTTCGACCTCGTTGGTGTGCTCGGGCACCGACGCGCCGGGGTCGAGCTCGAACCGGCGGATGGCGAAGTTCGGGGCACCCCGGCTCTCGTCGACGAGCACGCCCTTGCGCATCCCGTCGGCCGCGCCCACGTCCTCGTACTCGACGTCCTCGTTCCGACGAATCAGCGGCTTTGGTTGCTGACTCATGGGCGGGGGTACGCGCGGCAGTCGTAAAAAGCTGCGTCGAGCCGACGGACCGGACGAGGGGTGCGGTGAATCGGGACCAGACTCGGCGACTCAATCGGACTTCGGCGCCTCCGAGATCTCCGCGTAGGGCGTGAACCCGTCGTCGGGGGTCACCACGCCCGACCGGAGCGCGCAGGCCGCGGCGCCGAGCCCCCGCGAGGACAGCGGGCCGCGGCGCACGCACCGGAACGCGATGTTCTTGGCGGCGTTGTAGTCGTCGTGGGCCGACGCCTCGCACTTCAGGCACTCGAACTGCCGACGCTCGAGGTCGCGGTTCTGCGGATGGGTGAACCCGCACTCCATGCACCGCTGGCTGGTGTACTCGGGGTTGACCTCTACGACCGCGATGCCACGCTCGGCGGCGCGGTACTCCACGAACGAGAGGAGTCGCTCGAACAGCCACTCGTGGAGCGGGCCCGCCTCGGGGAGCAGTTCGCGGACCTCGCTCAGTTCGCCGAACGCGATGAGCTCGCAGTCGTACTCGTCGGCCTCGTCGACGATGCCGTTGGCCACCTCGTGGAGGCGCTGGCGGACGAACCCGTCGAGCCGCTCGCCGGCCTGCCGGAGGGTCCGGGCCGCGCTCCGGGTGCCGGTGGCGTCGAGCGACGCTCGGACCCGCTCGAACTCCTCGCGGCGGTGGTTGAGCTCGCCCGCGTCGAAGAACCGGGCGGTGCTGGTGACCGCGAGGTTCTCGACGCCGAGGTCGACGCCGAGCACCGTCGCGCCCTCGGTCGGCGGGTCGACCGCCGGGCTGGGCGTCCGGAATCCGAGGTGGAAGGTGAACTCCCCGTCGCGGTAGTGGAGGGCGCTCTTGGCCGGCTCCCAGCTCTCGTCGTCGAGGTACTGCGACTGGTAGCCGCCGTCCGCGGGGAGGTCGAACTCGCACCGGACGCGCTCGCCGGTCGTGGTGAGGCTGACCGTCCGGTCGTCGAACACCGTCATCGTCCGGGTGTCGAACGCGACGGTCGGGGTGGTGAACTCGGGCTTGCCGCCGTCGGGCCAGCCCGACGAGCCGCCGGTCGCGTCGCTCCCGGCGACGCCGTCCCGCTGGCGGCTGCGCTTGATGGCCTCGGCCGCGCGGTGGGTCGCCAGCACGGCGTGCTGGCTCCCGAGGTCGGTCTCCTCCCGCAGGCGGTCGTACGCGAGCTGCTGGACCTCGCTTCTCGTGTGACAGACACCCCAGGCCTCGTTGACCGCGAGCTGGCAGCCGCGCTTCCACTCCTCGACCAGCTCCCGAAGGCGTGTGGCGTCCGTCGGAGACACGGAAAGTCCGGTTACTGCCGTCCGTCTGCAATATTCGGTGTCTGCCACGTTGTACGTCAGTGTCTCAGGGGGCCTCTTGAATACTTTGACTTGGCCGCAAGGCCTAAGTTAATCCGATTATCGGCCCTTCGAAATCCGACGGTACGCGTCGACGCCTGCTCGCGGCCCTACTGTTAAGAGCCTGCCACAGCTAACCACACGTATGAGAAGCTTCACGGTCGGGCGGGCGTTCGGCATCCCCATCAAACTCGACCTGACGTTCCTGCTCATCCTGCCGGTGTTCGCGTGGCTCATCGGCTCGCAGGTGGGCCTCTGGGTGGACAACCTCAACTTCTTCCTGGACCCCGACCTCAGTCGGACCGCGCTCACGACGGGCAACCTGCAGTGGATTCTGGGCGCGGCCGCCGCCGTCGGGCTGTTCGCGGGGGTGGTGCTCCACGAGCTCGGCCACTCGCTGGTCGCGATGCGCTACGGGTTCCCCATCGACTCCATCACGCTGTGGATCTTCGGCGGCATCGCCCAGCTGACCGAACAGCCCGAGAACTGGAAGCAGGAGTTCGCCATCGCCATCGCGGGGCCGGCGGTCAGCGTCGCGCTGGGGGTCGTCTCCTACCTGGCGCTGTTCGCGGTCCCGGACGGGCTGCCGACGGTCCGGTTCCTCTTCGGCTACCTCGCGCTGATGAACGTCGCGCTGGCGGCGTTCAACCTCCTGCCGGGGTTCCCGATGGACGGCGGCCGGGTGCTCCGCGCGATCCTGGGCCGGACCCGGTCGTTCGCCGAGGCCACCCGGATCGCCGCCGAGGTGGGCAAGCTGTTCGCCATCCTGCTCGGCCTGTTCGGCCTGTTCGGCAACTGGCTGCTCATCGGCATCGCCTTCTTCATCTACATCGGCGCGACCAGCGAGGCCCAGCAGACCGTGATGAACGCGGCGTTCCGCGACGTGCGGGTCCGGGACGTGATGACCTCCGCGGACGACCTCGATACGGTCGAGCCCGACATGTCGGTCGCCGACCTGATGGAGACGATGTTCCGCCAGCGCCACACCGGCTACCCGGTACTCGAGGACGGCGAACTCGTCGGGATGGTGACCCTCGACGACGCCCGCGAGGTGACGGAGGTCGAGCGCGACGCCTACACCGTCGCGGACGTGATGAGCCGCGACCTCAAGACGATTCCCGCCTCCGACGACGCGATGTCGGCGTTCGAGAAGATCCAGCAGCACGGCGTCGGCCGCCTGCTGGTCATCGACGCCGAGGGCGAGCTCACCGGGCTGGTCTCGCGGACCGACCTGGTGACCGCCTTCGACATCATCCAGAAGAGCGGCCGGGCCGACCGGATCACCCCCGCCGACCAGCCCGTGAGCGAGGCCGAGCGGCCCTCCAGGTAGCATGTGCGGCAGACTCTCGCTGTTCGCGCCGCCCGGCCTGCTCGCCGAGCGGTTCGACGCCGACCCGGTCCGCGAGCTCGACCCCCGGTACAACGTCGCGCCCGGTCAGGACCACCCGGTCGTCCGGAACGACGACCCCGAGTCAATCCGCTTCCCGACGTGGGGACTCGTCCCGACGTGGGCCGACGGCCCGTCGTCGTCGGGGCACGTCAACGCCCGGGCCGAGACGCTGACCGAGAAGCCCAGCTTCCGCGAGGCGTTCGCCGAGCGCCGGTGTCTGGTCCTCGCGGACGGCTTCTACGACTGGAAGGGGACGCCCACCGGCAAGCAGCCCTACCGGGTCGAGCGCGAGGACCGCGAGCCGTTCGCGCTCGCGGGCCTGTGGGAGCCGGCACCGGGCGCGGACGACGGGGACGAGGGGAGTGCGAACGAAACCGACGGCGCCGGCGCGACCTTCACCGTCGTCACCACCGAGCCGAACGCCGTCGCCGAACCGGTCCACCACCGGATGCCGGTCGTGCTCGACCCCGAGGGCGAGCGCCGCTGGCTCCGCGAGGACGACCCCGAGGCGCTGACCGACCTGCTCGGCCCGTCGCCGACCCCGGAGATGCACGCGTATCCCGTTCCCTCGGCGCTCGGCGACCCCGCGAACGATTCGCCAGACCTGGTCGAGGAAGTGCCGGCCGAGGAGGACGTCCAGACCGGCCTTGACGAGTTCTGAGTCCCCGGGACCGCGACCCCGTCGTCAGGGCCGGTCGCCGACCGTCGCCTCGTTGTACTTCTGCTTGTAGCTCCCGCCGACGCCGAACTTCTGGAGGTCGGCCCACTGGTAGTGGAACCGCTCCTCGCTCTCGTGGTACACCGGGAGGTTCGCCATCGCCTCCCAGTTGGCCTCCTCCATGGTGATCGCCGCCTCGGTGCGCACCTGCCGGGCCTGGTCGGTCGGTGCGGGGTTGTTCTGTATCTTCTGCCACGCCTGGATCGCCCGCTGGGCCGACTGGGAGTCCTCCGGCCAGTTGTTGTACGACTCGGGCGCGCCCAGCGAGGGGTCCGACGTCGCCGGGTTGAGGTGCTTGACGAACGCGTCGGGTGCGGCCCACGGCACGATCCAGCCCAGCGTGAACGCGTCGACGTTGCCCTGTCGGACCTGCTTGAGCAGCGCCGAGAACGGGGCGACCCGCATGTTCAGGTCGATGTGGGCGCTGGCGAGCTTGTCCCGGAGGAGCTGGCCGACGCTCTGCCACGCCTGCGAGGACTCGTAGGCGATGAGCTCGAACGAGTACTTGTTGTTCGGGCCGTAGCCGGCCTCCTCCATCACCTGCCGGGCCTGGTCGAGCTGGGTCTGGTCGTACCCGTACGGGTAGTTCTGCTCGGCGTGCTGCTCGTAGGCCGACGCCCCGCCGGGGTACACCGGCGGCGCGGTGTAGTGGTAGGCCGCGCTGCCCCGGCCCTTGAACACCTGGTCGATGACCTGCTGCTGGTTCATCGCGTAGGCGGTCGCCTTCCGGGCCGGTTCCTCGACCCGGGTCATGTTGAACCCGATGTAGAAGACGTTGAGCGTGACCACCGAGAGGTAGTCGAGGGTCTCGCCGTTCCGGGCCGGCCCGTACGTGCCGACCTCCCGGCCCTTCTCGTCGGTGTTCTCGACGCTCACCTTGCTCTGGTCGTACCGGGAGGTCGGGATGGTGAACGCGTCGGCGTTCCGGTTCATCGCGTAGTTGTACCGGGCGTTCGGGCTGGTGATGATCTGCCAGTGGACCCGGTCGACCCGCGGTCCCGTCCCGTGGTAGTTCTCGAACGCCGAGACCACCGCCTCGGTCTCGCGCGACCAGTTCTCGAAGGTGAACGGGCCGGCGCCGACGGGGTTCGCGGTCGCGAACTGCTGGTAGTCCATCCGGCCGTCGTACCCCTGGATGTCCCCGACGATGCCCTCGGGCACGGCCGCGAACTGGTTGTTGGCGAGCACCTGCAGCACCGACGCGAACGGCTGCTCGATGTTCAGCCGGACCGTGTAGTCGCCGACCGCCTCGACGCCCATCGACTCCGGGACGTACGCGCCCTCGTCGTCGGTCTCGTGGACCACGCCGACCGACGTGAGGATGTCCGCCTTCGCCCGGGAGTTGTCCGAGGCGGCGAGCCGCTCCCACGAGTAGACGATGTCCTGGGCCGTCACCTCGTCGTCGTTGTGGAACTGCACCCCCTGCTTGAGGTCGAACGTGTACGTCGTGAAGTCGTCGGACCGCTCGTACCCCGCGGCGATGAGCGGTTCGACCGGGATGCCGCCGTCGGGCCAGTTCAGCAGGCCGTCGAATATCTGTCCCGTGACCTCGCCCGACGCCGTGTCGGAGGCCTTCACCGGGTCGAGCGTGCTCATCGACTGGTTGATGAGCCTCAGCGTCCCGCCGGACTGGCCCTGCGTCGTCGTCTGCTGGTCGGTCACTTCGCCGTCGCTCTCCGCCGCGCCCGTTCCCGTCAGCGCGACCGACGCCCCCGCCGCCCCGGTCGCCCGGAGGAACCCCCGCCGGGACACGTCGCCGTCGGCCCGCTCCGCGTCGTTGTTGGTAACCATTGCCACTCGCGAATCGGGAGAGTCGCGGAAGAAACCTGCAGGTCGTTTTCCACGGCGCCGAGAGAAACGCCGGATTTCCGATTGCGGCCCTAACAGAAACGTCCCGTCGGGGGACCGCCGG
The DNA here is from genome assembly GCF_003369835.1 of Halorussus rarus. NCBI lineage: Archaea > Methanobacteriati > Methanobacteriota > Halobacteria > Halobacteriales > Haladaptataceae > Halorussus > Halorussus rarus. The sequence continues at coordinate 105,603 of NZ_QPMJ01000003.1, forward strand.
ACCGCGCGGTGGTCGCGGAGTACCAAAGAGGGAGAGTGAGGAAGGGGGACGCATCGAATCGGTCGCGGAGAACCGAAAGGAGATAGCGAGACTGCACGGCGCCCCGGAACGAGAACTTTCGCGGGAGGGTTGGTGACACGACGGCGGGAGGCCAGCCCGCCACCAGAGCCTCCGGCGACGCCGGCGGCCGTCCGTTGCACGCTCTGCGCCCGAGCCGTCGGGCGCATCTACGTCTGATGGCCGATTCGGACTTTGTTATGGGCCGTGTTCCCGGCGGCAGGTCGCGGTTGTGGCGGGTTCAGTTGCGGGCTGACCGGACGTTTACGTCGGCTGAACCCGGCGTTCCGGAGAACGATCGCCGAAACAGTTCAGATGAGTAATGAATCTAGACGGAACTCTGCCTCGACTGTAGAAGCGTCGGATGGTGGACGATCCAGATGCGAGAATCGGACCCTGCGAGGCGCGCAACGAAGCGAGCACGTCTCGCAGGGTTCGATTCTCGCACCGATGGACTGTCGGCTCCTCGCTTCGTTCGTCGCCAGAAAGGTCCAGGTGCGAGAATCGAACCCGCGTCTCAGCCTCCACAAGGCTGAAGGATGGTCCACTACCCCAACCCGGACACGTACGTGGGGATAGTCGCCAGGAATTAAAATACGTTACGACTCCGCGCGATACTGGCAGTCGGTCACAGGCGGCGCGGTACCGGACGACCGCCGCGTCGTCGCCGACGCAGGCGGCCGCGCCGGCGCTGCCGGGCGACGACACCCTTTTGGGCGCCAGCACCCAACCAACGCCCAAGCGTGGCCGTCACAGACAAGATCTACGTCAAGAATCACCGCCAGATCGGCTCCCAGCTCGAGACCAACATCCCCAAGGGAGCGTTCAAGGGCGCGACCCTCGACATGCTGTTCCAGGGCGAGAACCTGGCGCAGCTCGACGACACGACCCAGGAGCGCGTCCTCGACTTCGCCGAGGACTTCCTCGACTGCGACTGCCAGTCCAACCCCTACTGCGGCTGCGCCGAGAAGAAGTTCATGCGCTACCTCCTCCGACTGCGCGAGCAGGGGCTCGGCCCGGAGGCCGTCGTCGACGTGATGACCGACGACTACATGGTGTACGCCTACCCCGGCGACATCCTCTCGTTCCTCGACGACTCGGTCCGGACGCTCGAGGCGGTCGAGGAGCTGGCCGACGTGGAGGGCGACGAGGAGGCGGCGGCAGAGGCCCGCGAGAAGAAGTCGACGCTGTCCGGGTAGTCACCCGATGCGGTAGGTGTCGTCGGTGTCGAGCTCGTCGTCCAGGTCCTCGAGATGGACGACCTCCTCGACGTCGTCGCGCTCCTCGACCTCCTGCTGGAGGCGGCTCGCGTACTGCTTGTACTCCTGGAGCTGCTCGCGGAGGTGCTCGGCCTCGAGTTCGAGGCGCTCGTGCTCCCGGACGAAGCTCTTGGGCACCTCGACCTTCGGGGGGAACTCCGCGCCGTCGGTCTCCTCGCCGATCTCGCTCTCCGGGACGACCTGGACCCGGCCGTCGTGGGCCACCAGCGTGTCCACGTAGTCGCGGAACACCGCCGAGAGCGAGATGTCCCGCTCCTCGGCGATCTCCCGGAGCGTCTCGAAGGAGTCCTCGTTGACCCGGAAGGAGATGGTCTTGTTCTTGTTACCCATTGGTGATACGTCGCACGCCGGACCACTTAAGGATTGGCAGCGCCCCGCTCGGTCCCGCGGAATCGACTCCCGGGCGCGCCGACTCGGCCGCGACTCGGCCTAACCCCGAATCTACGTGCTCGACGCACTTTACTTCGACCCCGATTCCGTTCGGCCGAGAACGGGCTGGCCTCCTCTTGAGTACCCGGTTCCTACCGTCGCGTATGACGACTTCCGAGCGGTATAGCTCCCCGCACGCTCGACTGACCCCGCCGCGCGACCGACGCGGTCCTCCGCGGGTTCGACGCGTCCGGCCGTGCCCCCGCCGGGGTTCGCCCTCCGACCAACGCGACGACCCGCCGGTGCCGGAGGTCGAATCGTGGTAGACCCGGCGCTCGCGAGCCGGCTTCAGTTCGCGGTGACGACCGTCGTCCACATCATCTTCCCCGTGATGAGTATGGGGCTCGCGCCGTTCCTCGTCTACTTCACGTGGAAGGAGGTCCGGACCGGCGAGGCCCTCTACGAGCGGCTCCGGCGGTTCTGGACCAAGATCTTCGCCGTGAGCTTCGCGGTCGGCACCGTCACCGGCCTGGTGCTGGAGTTCGAGTTCGGCACCAACTTCGCGGCGTTCTCGGCCGCCGCGGGCGAGCTGTTCGGCGGCCCGCTCGCGGTCGAGGGGATGATGGCGTTCTTCCTCGAAGCCACCTTCCTCGGGGTGTTCGTCTTCGGCCGCGAGCGGGTCTCCGACCGGCTCTACTTCCTGTCGTCGGTCATGGTCGGGCTCGGCACGTGGCTGTCGGCGGTCTGGATACTGGTCGCCAACTCCTGGATGCAGACGCCCCGGGGCTACGAGCTCGCCCGCGAGAGCGGCCGGCTGACCGTGCTGCTCACCGACCCCATCGCCGCGTACGCGAACCCCCGCTTCCCCTGGATGTTCGTCCACATGCAGAACGCCGCGGTCCTCTCGGTGGCGCTGTTCATGGCGGGCGTCGCGGCCTACCACGTCTACCGGCGCCGGCACCTCGGCGTGGTCGACGGGGGCAACCTCGACGCCGAGTTCTGGCGGGCGACCCTGAAGGTCGCGCTGGTCGTCCTGCTGATCACCGCGCCGCTCCAGGTGCTCCACGGCGACGCGTACGGCCGCCACGTCGCCGAGACCCAGCCCCAGAAGTTCGCCGCGATGGAGGCGGTCTGGGAGACCGACAGCTACGTCCCCGAGTACATCGTCGCGTTCCCGACCAGCGTCGACGACCTGCTCAACCCCCGGGCGAAGGACATCTTCGGCATCGGGATTCCGGGCGGGGCGTCGTGGCTCGCGTCGGGCGGGAACGCCCAGGCCGAGATCACCGGCCTGAACGAGTTCGAGGGCTCGCCGCCGGTCGCCGTCGTCTTCTGGTCGTTCCGGGCGATGGTCGCGCTCGGGTTCTGGTTCGTGCTGTTGGCGTTCTGGGCGGGCTACCGGTGGCGGACCGGCGAACTGTTCGAGGACCGCCTGCTCCACAAGGCCCTGATGGCGTCGTCGGTGCTGGGTATCCTCGGCGTCGAACTCGGCTGGATCGTCACCGAGGTCGGCCGCCAGCCGTGGGTCATCCAGGGCGTGATGCGGACGACCGAGGGCGTCTCGCCCGGTCTCACCGGCACGGAGGCGACCCTGACGCTGGCGGGGTTCGTCGGCGGCTACCTCGTCCTGCTGTCGCTGTACACCTACGTCGTCGGCCGACTGATCCGGCGCGGGCCGGAGACCGAGGACGGGGCCGAACCGACCCTCCCGGACCGCGAGCGCGACCCCGGCATCGCGCCGGCAGCGACGGAGGTGAGCGAGGATGATTGAACCGTCTCCCCTCCGGACCGTCTGGTTCGGGGTGGCGCTCTCGGACCTCTGGTTCGTCGTGGTGTTCTGGTTCCTCGCGATGTTCCTGTTCCTCGACGGCTGGGACTTCGGGGTGGGCGCCGTCTTCGCGCTCAGAGACGACCGCCACGAGCGCGAGCAGTGCCTCGCGGCCATCGGCCCGTTCTGGGACGGCAACGAGGTCTGGCTCGTCGTCTTCGGCGGCGGCCTGTTCGCGGCGTTTCCGGCGGTGTACGCCGCGCTGTTCAGCCGCCACTACCTCCTGCTGTTCGGCGTCCTCGGGACGCTCATCCTCCGCGGGATGGCCCCGGAGTTCTACGAGCAGCGCGAGGACGAGGCGTGGCGGCGGTGGTGGGGCCGGGCGTTCGTCGCCGGCAGCGTCGGCGCGCCCTTCCTGCTGGGGGTGTTCGCCGGCAACTGGCTGCTCGGAGTCGACGGCGTCGCGCTCGCCTCGGTCGTCGTCGGCCTCGCCGTGATCGCACTCAACGTCGCGTCGGGCGCGGCGTTCCTCCGGCTGAAGACCACCGGCGGGCTCCGCGACGAGATGCCGGCGCTCGGCGTCCGGGCGGCGGCGGCCTACCTCGCGCTCGTCGTGGTCGCGCTCGGCCTGCTGGCGCTCCGCCCCGGGTTCGGGGACGCGCTCCTGACGCCAGTCCCGGCCGCGCTCGTGGCCGGCTCGGTCCTGCTCGGGGTCGGCTACGTCCTGGCGGCCCGCCGGGACCGCCCCTACGTCGCGCTCGGCGCGGCGGGCGGACTGACCGGGGCGCTGGTCGCGCTGGTCGCGGCGCTGCTGTACCCGACCGTCGAGCCGATGACCGGCCTGACCGTCGAGGAGGCCATCATCGGCGCCCCCGCGGTGGAACTGCTGACCGTCGGGGCCGCGCTCCTCATCCCGCTGGTGCTCACCTACTTCGCGGTGCTGTACTCGGCGTTCAGCGGCCCCATCGACGCCGAGGAGTCGTACTGAGTCGCGCGCCGAGAGCTCTCGGTCCCGCGGCGACCTCTTCCGTCTCGAGGCCGACGTCCCCTTCCCGGTCGTTCGTCGGTATCCCGCTCCGCCGTCCCGACCGCTTGGTACTCGCTCCGCCGCTCCGACCGTTGGGTATTTACTCGTCAGGATTGTCGATAGTTCGCATGGTTATCAGGTTCCTGCGCGACCATCCGGTGCTGAGCGGCGGACTGCTCGTCGGTGCGGCGTTCGGCGTCGGTTCCGCGATCGACTCGCGGCTCGACCCCGCCGCGTGGCGTCCGCCGGACCCGCCCGACCTGCGCGGTGCGCTCGCGCAGAACCGCGCACTGACCGGGTCGGAAACCGTCGTCACCTGCGAGGGGCCGGAGGACGTCGCCTTCGACGACGAGGGCCGCCTCTACACCGGCGTGGCCGACGGCACGGTCAGGCGGACCGTCGACCCGGTCGACGCCGACGCGACCGACGCCGCGCTGGAGGTGTTCGCCCGCACCGGCGGGCGACCGCTCGCGCTTGAGTTCGACGGCGACGACCTGCTCGTGTGCGCCGAGGACGCCGGCCTGGTGTCGGTCGGGCCGGACGGCGACGTCGAGACGCTGGCGACCCGGGCCGGCGGTCGTTCCATCGCGTACGCCGACGACCTCCACGTCGCCGACGACGGGACGGTCTACTTCTCGGACGCGACCGTCCACGACCAGTACCAGGACGAACTGTTCGAGCTGCGGGACACCGGGCGGCTGCTGGCCTACCACCCCGACGAGGGGGAGACGACCGTCGAACTCGACGGGCTGGGGTTCGCGAACGGCGTCGCGCCCGGCCCGGACGGCGACTCGCTGCTGGTCACCGAGACCTCGCGGTACCGCGTCACCCGCTACTGGCACCGCGGCGACCGCGAGGGAGAGTCCGAGTACTTCGCCGAGAACCTCCCCGGATTCCCCGACAACGTCGACGCCGCCGGCGACGGAAGCTACTGGGTGGCGATTCCGGCTCTCCGCGACGAGACGATCGACCGGATTCACCGCCATCCGTGGGTCGTCCGCCAGCTCGGGAAGCTCCCCGAATCGGTCCTCGGGCAGGTCGCCGGTGAACCGTACGGACTGGTGCTCCGACTCGACGCCGACGGCGACGTCGTCGAGAGCCTCCACGACCCCACGGGCGGCGTGTTCGGCGTCACGTCCGCAACGCCTCGCGACGGCGCGCTCTACCTCGGGACCCTCTTCGGGAACCGCGTGGTCCGGTATCCGACGGAGTGACCGCGCCCGGAGCGTACCGGACCCGGCCGGACCGGACGTAGACCTCGGCCGTGTGTTCGCGGTCAGGAATTTTATACTCGCGTCCGTCGTGGTCCTCCAAGTGACAGTTCCGGACGCGCCGGTCGTCCTCCTGCAGGTCGACGTCTCGGACCTCGCTCTCGGCGGCTACATCGACCTGCTCTGGGACGTCGCGGTGTTCGTCGTCGTGTTCGCCGCGCTGTACCTGGTCGGGCGGAAGGTCGTCGTCCCGCTGGCCGAACGGGCGTTCGCCACGCGGCGGATCCAGGAGACCATCGCCAGCGCGCTGGTGCGGATCGTCCACGTGGCGGTGTTCCTGGCGGCGCTCCGGCTCGCGCTCGACACGGCGGACTACGGCTACCTGCTGTCGATTCCGCCGACGGTCATCGCCGCGCTCACGGTGGCGGCTGGGTTCGCCAGTCGCGACATCGCGGCCAACCTCGTCGGCGGCGTCTTCATCGTGACCGACCCGAAGTTCAACATCGGCGACTGGATCCGGTGGCAGGACAAGGAGGGCGTCATCGAGGACATCAGCTTCCGGGTGACCCGGGTCCGGACCTTCGACAACGAACTGCTGACCGTCCCGAACTCCCAGCTCGCCACCAACGCCGTAGTGAACGCGGTCGCCAAGTCGCCCCGGCGCATCTCCCACACCTTCCACGTGGCCGACGACGCCGACCTCGGCGAGGTGGCGTCGCTGCTCGTCGCGGAGGCGAAGGCTCACGACGACGTCCTCGACCGGCCGACCCCGACCGTCCGGGTGGTGAACCTCGACAACGGCCGGGCGGGCGTCCAGGCCAGGTACTGGATCGACAAGCCCTCACGCGAGGCGTTCGTCACCATCCGGTCGGAGTACCTCCAGCGGGTCAACCGGCGGCTCAACGAGGCGGGCATCGAACTGCCGCAGAACTGGTAGTCGGGCGGTCGAGCGAAGCACCGAACCGGGTCTCGTCGCGGCCGAACGTATAAATCACCCTCCGTTTGTCGGGCGAGCACTGATGGGGAACCGGTGCAGTACGAGTGGTAATGTCTACCGAAAGCCGGGAGACGTGGACCGTCGACACCGAACCGTCAGTCAGGCGCATCGACGACGTGGACCTCAACGAGTTCGCCACCGGGCCCATCGTCAAGTTCGTGGCCGCGTTCGCCGTCGGCGCGTTCTTCTTCCTCCTCCCGGTACCCTGGGAGGGGAGCATCACCGTCCCGTTCGACATCGCCGTCTCGTACCTCACCGAGAACTTCCCGGACGCGGTCGGGCTCTACGCGATGGCTATCATCGTCGCGGGCGCGGGGCTGACCACGCTCGCGAGGCTCGGCGTCGACGAACTCGGGCCGGTGGACCTCGACTACTTCGACAGCTCGAACGCCTTCTGGGCGCTCCGCGTCGCGGGGGCGCTGCTCGCCCCGGTGATGTTCCTCCGCGCCGGCCCCGACTGGCTCTGGGCGCCCGGCATCGGCGGGTTCATGTGGACGACGCTGGTGTACAGCGTCGGCGTCATCATCCCCATCGGCGCGGTGTTCATCACAATCTTCGTGGAACTGGGCGGCCTGGAGTTCGTGGGCACCCTCGCCCGGCCGGTGATGCACCCGCTGTTCAAGGTGCCGGGCCGGGCCGCCCTCGACAGCCTGGCGTCGTGGGTCGGCTCGTACAGCGTCGGCCTCTACGTCACCCGGAACGTCTTCGAGCGGGGCGGGTACAACAAGCGGGAGGTGTTCACCATCGCGACCTGCTTCTCGACGGTGAGCATCGGGTTCGTCGGCGTCGTCGCCAGCACGCTCGGGATGCTCCGGCTGTTCCCGGTCATCTTCGGCGCGTACTTCGCCTGCGTGGTCATCTGCGCCGTCATCCTGGTTCGGGTGCCGCCCATCAGCACCACGCCCGAGGAGTACATCGCGGACCCCGACCCCGAACTCCCCTTCTCGGGATCGCCCGGCGACTACGTCCGGCTCGCGCTCAGCGAGGCGGTCGGCAAGGCCGAGGAGGGCGAGACGTTCCTCGAGGCCTCGAAGCGCGGGTTCGTCGACGGGCTGAAACTCACCAGCCTCATCCTCGGCACCATCCTCGCGGTCGGCCTGGCGGCCGTGCTGGTCTCGGAGTACACTCCGACGTTCGAGATCATCGGCGCTCCCCTCGCGCCCGTGCTGGCGGCGCTCGGCCTGCCCAGCGCCGAGACCATCGCGCCCGCCGTCCTGGTCGGCATCACCGAGATGTACGTCCCGGTCCTGCTGGCGGCCGAGGCCGCGCCGAAGGCGAAGTTCTTCATCGCGGTGCTGTCGGTCTCCCAGCTCATCTTCTTCTCGAGCGTCGGCCCGATGATCATGGACATGTTCAGCGACGTCCCCGTCCGGTTCCGCGACCTCGTGGCGCTGTTCGTCATGCGGACGGTCATCCTCGTGCCGGTCATCGCCGGGATGACCCACCTCGTCGCGGCGCTCGGCCTGCTGTAGGCCGGCGCTGAATCCTCTACTTATAGGTGATCGATGAGCGCCCGCACCAGTTTGTTCTCCGCGCGCCGGAGGTGCTCCTCGAGGGTGCGGCGCTCGATGCCGAGTTCGGCCGCGACGTCCGCGGTCGTCACGTCGCGGGGAATCCGGTAGTACCCGAGGTCGGTCGCGGTCGCGAGCGCCTCGCGCTGGCGGGGCGAGAGGTCGGGCAGCGCCGAGTCGAGCGTGAGCAGCGGCCGGTCGGCCGCGACCGACTCGACCTCGCGCTTGGACTCGACGGTCACGCTGTGCTCGGCCGCCACGTCCCGGTAGAAGTCGGTGAGACTGCCCGGATCCAGCGCCAGCACCCGACACCACTTCACGCCGCGCTCGTACCGGAGCGGCGGGACGAGCAGGCAGCCGTGGGCCGCGAGCACCGTCTCGATGTTGTCGGGCTCCCGGTCCTTCAGGCAGTCGGCGGTGATGAGCAGTCGCTCGTCGCCCTCGACCAGACGCTCCCGGACGCCGACCGCTTCCTCGACGTGGGCGACGACCTCCTCGCCGCCCGCACCGCTGACGTGGAGCAGGTCGCAGTGGTCGTTGCACCAGAGTTCGACGGTGGTGTCGGTGCTGGTCGTGGCCTCGGCGTACGCGCCGGGGTGGTCGATTCCGAGCACGGCCTCGTGCATCGACCGGACGTTGCCGGCCGTGGTACTTAAATACCTCTCCGTAGGGCGGTATTCAGCTATTTGCGTCTCGCGCCCGAACGATGTGGTATGAGCGAAGGCCAACCGGAACAGCCAGGCGAAGAACGCGGCGACGCCGAGTCGGTGGACGAACAGGAGGTCGGAGCCGAATCGACGTGGGACATCGGGGAGCCCAGCGACCAGTGGAAGGAGTACCGGGGCGCGCCCACCGGTACCGACATCGAGTGCGAGGGGTGGCGACAGGAGGCCGCGCTCCGGATGCTGAACAACAACCTCGACCCGGAGGTGGCCGAGAAGCCCGAGGAGCTGGTGGTGTACGGCGGCACCGGTCGGGCCGCCCGGTCGTGGGACGCCTACGACGCCATCATGGCCGAACTGCGCGACCTGGACGACACCGAGACCCTGCTGGTCCAGTCGGGCAAACCCGTCGGGCGGTTCGAGACCCACGAGATGGCGCCGAGGGTGCTCATCGCCAACTCGAACCTCGTGGGCAAGTGGGACGACTGGGAGCACTTCCACGAGCTCGAGGCGAAGGGGCTCATCATGTACGGCCAGATGACCGCGGGGTCGTGGGCGTACATCGGCACCCAGGGCATCATCCAGGGGACCTACGAGACCCTCGCGGAGCTGGCCGAGCAGCACTACCCCGAGAACGATGGTCTCGAAGGCAAGATCGTCGTCACCGGCGGGCTCGGCGGGATGGGCGGCGCCCAGCCGCTCGCGGTCACGATGAACCACGGCGTCTGCATCGCCGCGGAGGTCGACGAGGAGCGCATCGACCGCCGCATCGAGACGGGCTACTGCCAGGAGAAGACCGACGACCTCGACGAGGCCATCGAGAAGGCCAGAGCGGCCGCCGAGGCCGGTGAAGCGTACTCCGTGGGCGTCCACGTGAACGCCGCCGACATGCTCGAAGGGATGCTGGAACGCGACTTCGTTCCCGACGTCGTCACCGACCAGACCAGCGCCCACGACGAACTCGAGGGCTACTACCCCTCGGGCTTCACGGTCGAGGAGGCCGACGAACTCCGCGACGAGGACCCCGAGACGTACGTCGAGGAGAGCCTCGACACGATGGAGCGCCACGTGCGGGGAATCCTCGACATGCAGGACGAGGGCGCAATCGCCTTCGAGTACGGCAACAACATCCGCGGGCAGGTCGAGGACCACCGCGACATGGACGAGGCCTTCGACTACCCCGGGTTCGTGCCCGCCTACATCCGGCCGCTGTTCTGCCGCGGGAAGGGCCCGTTCCGGTGGGCCGCGCTGTCGGGCGACCCCGAGGACATCCGCCGGACCGACGAGGCCGTCAAGGAGCTGTTCCCCGAGAAGGACCACCTCCACCGCTGGATCGACCTCGCACAGGAGCGGGTCGAGTTCCAGGGCCTCCCGTCGCGGGTCTGCTGGTTGGGGTACCAAGCCGCCGACGACGAAGACGGTCTCACCGAGCGCGCGCGGTTCGCGCTCCGCATCAACGAACTCGTGAGCGAGGGCGAGATTTCGGCGCCCGTCGTGGTCACCCGCGACCACCTCGACGCCGGGAGCGTCGCCAGCCCCAACCGGGAGACAGAGGCCATGCGCGACGGCTCGGACGCGGTCGCCGACTGGCCGATACTGAACGCCCTGCTCAACTGCGCGGCCGGGGCCGACATCGTGTCGGTCCACGACGGCGGCGGGGTCGGCATCGGCAACGCGCTCCACGCCAACAACCACGTCGTGCTCGACGGGTCGGACCTCGCCGCCGAGAAGGCCCGGCGGGTGTTCACCACCGACCCCGGCACGGGCGTCATCCGCCACGCCGACGCGGGCTACGACGAGGCGCTGGCCGAGGCCGACGAGTCGAACGTCGCGGTACCGATGCGGGACCGAGAATGACCGACCTCCGACGCACCTACGACTGGATGGGACCCTCAACAGACGCCAACGACGAACAGTTCGGCCACGTGGTCGAACTCGCGAGCATCGCCGACGCCGACCGCTTCGACGCCGTGCTGGTCGGCGAACCGTTCGACCGGGCGGTCATCGGTCGGAAGGGCGCCGCCGAGGGGCCGGCCGCGCTCCGCCGGCACCTCGCGGGCACCAAGACCCACCACTTCGACGCCGGCCCGGTCGGTTCCGTCGCCGACCTCGGCGACGTGACGCCGGGGGACGGCGAGGTCGAGTCGGTGGCCGACCTCCAGGCCCGCGTCCGGACCATCGCCGAGCGGGTCCACGACACCGATTCCCTCCCGGTGTTCCTCGGGGGCGACAACTCGCTGACCTACCCGAACGCCGCGCCCCTGCTCGACGAGGGAAGCCTCGGCGTCGTCAACTTCGACGCCCACCTCGACGTCCGGGAGGTCCGCGAGGGCCGCGGCCCGACCAGCGGAACGCCGTACCGCCAGCTCTACGAGGACGGACTCGACGCCTACGCCTGCGTCGGCGCGCGCCACTTCGAGACCTCCACGAGGTACGCCGAGTACGTCCGCGAGCGAGGCGACGAGGTCGTCACGGCCGAGGAGGTCGGCGACGACACCGTCGCGGCCGTGGATCGGGCGCTCGACGCGATGGGCGACGTCGACGCCGTCTACGTCAGCGTCGACCTCGACGTGCTCGACGCGCCGGCCGCGCCCGGGGTGAGCGCGCCCACGCCGGGCGGCGTCTCGACCCGGGAACTGTTCCGCGCCCTTCGACTGCTCGGCAACGAGGACCGCCTCGCCGGCTTCGAGGTCGTCGAGTGCGCGCCGCCGCTCGAGTCCGGCACCGCGAACCTGACCGCGACCGCCGGGTCGCGAGCGGTCGCCCACCTGCTCAGCGCCCGGCCCGAGGACGATTCGGGCCGGAGCGAGTCGAGCGACGGACCTAGCGACGAGGACGTCGACTTCGGCGGGACGGGAGGGCGACGATGACCCTGACCGCGGTCGTCCACGACGCCGCGGAGGTCGTCACGCTCGAATCCAGTGAGGACGACCCGGAGAGCGCGAGCGACGGCGAGGACGACGAGACCGACGGCATCGGCGAGACGCGACTCGGTATCTACGAGGACGCCGCCGTCGCCATCGAGGACGGCGAGGTCGCCCGCGTCGGTCCGACCGGCCCCGTCACCCGGGAATTCCCGCCGGAGAACGCGGCCTACACGGTCGACGCGACCGGGAAGTCGGTGATTCCCGGCTTCGTCGACCCCCACACCCACGCGCTGTTCGCGGGCGACCGGGCCGACGAGTTCGAGGCCAAGCTCCGGGGCAAGACCTACCAGGAGATCTTAGAGGAGGGCGGCGGCATCCTCCGGACGGTCCGGGCCGTCCGCGAGGCGAGCGACGAGGAACTGCTCGACAACCTGCTGGGCCACCTCGACGCGATGCTGGCCCACGGGACGACCACCGTCGAGGTCAAGTCGGGGTACGGCCTCGACACCGAGACCGAACTCCGGGTGCTCGACGTCATCGACCGGGCCGACGACGCCCACCCGGTCGACGTGGTCCCGACGTTCATGGGTGCCCACGCGGTGCCCGAGGACCGCGACGCCGACGACTACGTCGACGAGGTCATCGACGACCAGCTCCCCGAGGTCGAATCGCAGGGCATCGCCGAGTTCTGCGACGTGTTCTGCGAGGAGGGCGTCTTCGACGTCGAGCAGTCCCGCCGGGTGCTCGAGGCCGGTAAGGACGCGGGCCTGACCCCGAAGGTCCACGCCGAGGAGCTGGCGCACATCGGCGGAACCCAGTTGGCGGCCGAAGTCGGGGCCGCGAGCGCCGACCACCTGCTCCACTCGACCGAGGAGGACATCGCGGCGCTCGTCGAGAGCGACGTGGTCCCGGTGCTGCTCCCCGGCACCGCCTTCGGCCTGGGCGCCGGCTACGCCGACGCCCGCGCCTTCGTCGAGGCGGGCGCCGACGTGGCGATAGCGACCGACTTCAACCCCAACTGCTACAGCCAGAGCATGGGCTTCGCGGCCTCGCTCTCCTGCGTCGAGATGGGGATGACGCCCGCCGAGGCGCTCGTGGCCGCCACGACGAACGCCGCGGCCGCGCTCGACCTGCCCGAGACGGTCGGCACCCTCCGGCAGGGCGCGCCCGGCGACCTGGCGGTGCTCGACGCGCCGAGCCACGTCCACGTCCCGTACAACTTCGGCGTGAACGCGGTCGGAACGGTGCTGAAGGGCGGCGAGGTGGTCCACGGTGGCTGACGGCACGGTCGCCCGCGCCCGACGGGGTGATTCACCGTGACTGAGACCGGGTCGGCCGGCGACTCCGAACCGGTACGGGCCGACGGCGAGAGCCTGACCCCGGAGGACGTCGCCCGGGTCGCCCGCGAGGACGCCAGGGTGGCCGTGCCCGAGACGGCCCGCGAGCGGGTCCGGACCGCCCGCGAGCGCGTCGAGGAGGTGGTCGAGTCCGGCGAGGTCGTCTACGGGCTCAACACCGGCTTCGGCGAGCTCGTCGACGAGCGCATCCCCCAGGAGGACATCGAGCAGCTCCAGCTCAACCTGGTCCGGAGCCACGCCGCCGGCGCGGGCCGGGAGCTCCGCCGCGAGGAGGTCCGGGCGATGCTCCTGGGTCGCGTCAACGCGCTCGTCAAGGGCCACTCGGGCGTCCGGGAGGTCGTCGTCGACCACCTCGTCGCGATGCTGGACGAGGGCGTCCACCCGGTCGTGAAGTCCCGGGGCTCGCTCGGCGCGAGCGGCGACCTCGCGCCGCTGGCCCACCTCGCGCTCGTGCTGGTCGGCGAGGGTCGGGCCGACGTCGAGGTCGAAGATAGCGACGACGGTGACGCGGGCACCGAGCGCCTGCCAGGCGACGAGGCGCTCGCGGCCGCGGGCCTCGACCCCCTGACGCTCCGGGCCAAGGAGGGGCTCGCGCTCATCAACGGTACCCAGCTCTCGGCCGGCCTGGCGGCGCTCGCGGTCGTCGACGCCGAACGCGCGGTCCGGGCGGCCGACGTGGCCGGCTCGCTCACGACCGAGGTGACGATGGGCACCACCGCCTCCGCGGACGACTCCATCGCCCGGGTCCGGCCCCACGACGGCCACGCCGCGAGCGCCCGCAACGTCAAGCGACTGACCGCAGACTCCGAGATCGTCGAGTCCCACCGCAACTGCGACCGGGTACAGGACGCCTACTCCATCCGCTGTCTCCCGCAGGTCCACGGCGCGGTCCGGGACGCGGTCGACCACCTCAGGGACGCGGTGGAGGTGGAACTCAACAGCGCGACGGACAACCCGCTCATCTTCGACCCCGACGACACCGACGGCCGGGCCTCGGGCACCGAGAACGCGGCGGTGCTCTCGGGCGGGAACTTCCACGGCGACCCGCTCGCGCTCCCGCTGGACTACCTCACCAACGCGGTCACCGAACTCGCGGCCGTCTGCGAGCGTCGGGTCGACCGGATGGTCAACCCCAACGTCCAGGAGCCCCACCTGCCGCCGTTCCTGACCGAGGGCAGCGGCCTGCGCTCGGGCTACATGATCGCCCAGTACACCGCGGCCGCGCTCCTCAACGAGAACCGCGCGACCGGCCGACCGTCGATGGACAACACCCCGGTCAGCGGCAACCAGGAGGACCACGTGAGCATGAGCGCCCAGAGCGCCTTCGACGCCCGGGCGGCCGTCGAGAACGCGACGACCGTGGTCGGCATCGAACTGCTCTGCGCCGCGCAGGCCGCCGAGTTCATCGAGGAAGGTCTCGCCCACGGCGTCGGCACCGGCGCGGCCTACGAGGCGGTCCGCGAGGCGGTGCCGCCGCTGGTCGAGGACCGGCCCATCTACGAGGACGTCGAGCGGGCCGACGCGCTGGTCGCGTCGGGACTGCTCGAAGAACGGGTCGAGGCCGCGCTCGGCGAGTCGCTCGACTGAGCCCTCGCTCGGTCTATCGACCGACGCCGATGGCGAGGCCGACGGGGCGTCCCCGTCAGCCAAGCAGGTACCGGAGCCAGCCGTTCCGCCTCACGATCGCCGTCTCCTCGAGCGCCTCGTCGAGGCCGAGGATGCGGCCCGCGCCGAACGCCCCGAGGCCGAACAGCAGCATCGCGTAGACGACGTGGTCGTCGATGACGAGGCCGTTCTCCAGCGGCAGGCTGGCCGCCCAGTAGAACAGCATCATCACCGCACCCCAGAACGCGCTCCACCGGACGAACGCCCCGAGGAGCAGCGCGAGGCCGACCAGCGTCAGGCCCCACTGGTTCAGCGGGTCGATCAGCCAGAGCCAGTCGCCGGCCATGGTCGTCCAGACGCCGCTGAAGGGGTTGCCCGCCGGGATGGCGTTGCGCAGGAAACCCTCGGCGGACCACGCCGGGTCGAGCACCTTCGTGACGCCGGCGTAGAACAGCGTCCAGCCCATCACCAGCCGGAGCGCCAGCAGCGCGTAGCCGACCCACGTCTCGGAGTACTCGAAGTTGGTGCGTCGGCCGAACAGTTCGGTCTCGAGTTCGCGGGTGGACATGGTCGGTCACCTCACGTGCGATACTCGTTCCGGAGAGACCTTCAAACGGCGGCGCGAATCCCAGAACCTGGAAATCGGGTCGTAACCGGGCAAAAAGTGTTCCGGTCGTTTCCGGCGCGCGGGAGGCGGGGACCGATTTATGGGTTGGGGGTACATATCACGAAACATGTACCGGATACTCGCAGCCATCGGGACCGACGAGGACCGCGCGCTCGAACAGGCGAAGGCCATCGCCGGCCTGCCCCGCGACGGGGACGTCTCGGTCACGCTGTTCCACGACTTCGACGACACCAACCCGCAGGGAGCGTCGGTCCACCAGGTCGCGGCGGTGCGCCGGGCGGCCGAGTACCTCGAGGACGAGGGCATCGAGGTGACGTACGCCGAGTCCAGCGGCGACGCCGCCGAGGCCATCCTCGACACCGCCGACGAGACCGACGCCGACCTGCTGTGTCTCGCACCCCGCGGGCGGACCCCGGCGGGGAAGGCGCTGTTCGGCAGCGTGACCCAGCAGGTGCTGCTCGAGGGGTCCCGGCCGACGCTGGTCGTCGGGGCCGGCCAGTTCAGCGAGTGATCGGTCGGTCGAGCGGTCAGTCGGCCGTCCCGCGCGCCCGGCGGTCGATCTCCTCGGCGTCGTCGCTGTCGGACGACTCGCGGCCGTCGCCGGCCGCGCGGTCGTCCGTCACCCCGTCGGCGACCCGCTCGTCTCCGTCGTCGGCACTCCGACCGCCGGCGCCGGACGCCCGGAAGAGACCGTGCTCCTCGCAGTCGTACACCTCGCGGGCGACGTGTTCGCACGGCCGCCCGCAGTCCAGGCAGCGGGCGGTCGGCTCCTCGACGTCGGTCGCGGCGTCCATCTCGCGATACACCTCCCGCCACCCGGCGCTCGGCGACTCGCGGTCGTCAACCATCCCGACCTCCGGCGTCTCCGCTGCAGGGATCGGCCCTCGCACGGTCGGCAGTGCTCGATGTGACGCCGTCGCCGCCGCACCGGAAGCACCCCTCGCGGAGTCGCGGGTCGGTGGTCTCGAGGCCGCACCGCTCGCACCGCCAGTAGCGGTGGTCGCGGTCGCCGTCGCTGTCCCGGCCGACGTACGGGCCGGTGACCGTCCCGGTACTTTCTTGTAATCGTGGCGTATTCGTAGCCATTGGGCTGCTCGTTCGTGGGGCACGCCCAGCGTCCGGGTGCTGGTACCACCCGGCGCGTTTCGACGCGCGGTCGCTGGGCTACTTGTCGCGCTATTCTCTCTGATCCTCGGTAGTTCCCTGTCTCCCCGTCACCCCCGAAAGGCGGTTCCGCGCCGATTCAGCCGCGTCGCACCGAACCCGAGCCCGGAGTGTGAGCTACGCCTGCGGTTCGGGCTCGGTCGCGCCGTCGGATCCGGCATCGGCCGTCTCGCCCTCGACGTCGGCGTCCTCGCCGGTCCCGCTCTCGGCGGCCGCCTCGCTGTCGTCGGCGTCGCCGGCGCTCGGTCCGTCGTCGAGGCTCTCGAGCGCCGAGATGACCGTCTCGCGGTAGCGGTCGAGCGGGATATCGTACTCCTCCTCGGCCATCCGGGCGTACTCGTTGGTGTCGTCGTCGAACGCCTCGATCCGGTCGAGGGTCTGCTCGGCCGTCTCGACCACCCAGCGGTCGCGGGTGGCGGCGTCCACCGTCGTGATGGACTCGGGTCGCACGGAGACGTTGACGTTCCCGTCGTCGGTCTCGTAGGTCCGGGGCTTGCCGGCGATGGCGACGTAGGCCGGCGGTTCGAGCTCGCGGAGCATGCTCGCGGCCTCGGGCTGGTACTGGCCGGCGTAGACGAAGAACGGGTCGCCGTTCGGGTCCACGACCCGGCCCTGCCAGTACTCGCTGTCCTCGCCGACGTCCTCGGTCTCGGTCAGCGTGCCGGCGATGAAGATGCGGTTCGCGCGGGCGCCGGTCGGCAGCAGGACGTACACCGGGGCTCGCTCCTCGTCCGATTCCTTGAACGTGTGGGTCGCGTCGTTGAACTCGTCGGCGAACACGCGCCGGGCGACCTCTCTGGTGGGTGTTCCGCTCATGTCACATCGACCTCGCTCTGATGAGGACGTCTTCGGCATCCGTCGGCCCGGCGAGCTCCTCCATCTCGTCGACGAGGAGGTACCGGCCCATCGTGGGGCCGGCGACGCGGTAGTAGAGGCCGAGGGTCTTCTCGCGCATCTCCTCGGCGACGACGGTCGTGTCGAGCGCGTCCATCGCCATGTCCTGTGCTTCCTGGAGGCCGATGCCGGTCAGCTCCTCGGTGGCCTCCTTGTCGAAGATGACCTCGTGGACCTCGACGCCGTCGTCGAGGACCCCCTTGATGCGGAGGTCGAACTCGCCCTCGACCTCGCCGTGCTCGGAGCACCGTCCGTTCTGGAGGACGCGGGTGCAGCCCTCCTCGGGGCAGCGCTTGATGAGCCCGGACCCGCTCTGGATGTCCACCAGCGCGCCCGTCACCTCCTCGGTGTTGTCGCCGACCTCGATGTCCTCGTCGAGCTCCTCGACGGTGGTCGTCCGGTTGAGCTTCACCGAGTAGTCGCCCTGGTACTCGTCGGAGACCAGGTTACCGAGGCGGTAGACCGTCCCCTCCTCCAGCTCGGGGAGGTCGGAGTCGGCCCACTTGGTGAACTTGATGGTGCCCGTCTCGTCGCCGATCAGGCCGACCTGTCCGACGGCGTCGCTCCGGGGCTCCCAGAGGTCGACGACCTTGGCGGTGAGGGCGAGCCACATCTCGTCCTCGTCCACGTCCTCGACGTTCATCTCCTCGGAGCCGCCGCCCCCGCCGCTCCGGACGTCGTCGCGCTCGAGTCCCGCTTCGTCGAGGTAGTGACTGACGACGCTCCGGCGGGCCTCCTCGATGGGCACCCGGTACTCGTTGACGAGGTTGTCGAGTCGCTCCTCGACCTCCTCGACTGTCAGGTCCAAGTGTTCGGAGAACTGTTCGCGTACGTCTTCCGCGTGCTGGCGCACATCGCTCATTGTCGAATCCGTCTCCGCGTCGTTTTCTTCGGGAGACATGCGACGGGTTAGTGCGCTATGGTATAAAAACCTCGGTGTCCCCGGAGTGAAAGTGAAACTGAAGCCGTCGACCCGTCTCGCCCGGCTTCGCGGCTACCGGGCGTCGAGCGCGAGCGCCGCTCCCAGCCCCACGAGGAGCGACCCCGAGACCCACCGGAGACCGTCGGCGAGGCGGGGCCGGGCGCGGAACGCCGACCGGACCCCGCCCGAGAGCAGGCCGACGGTTCCGAGATAGGCCGCGGTCAGCGCGGCGTAGGTCCCGCCGAGCGCGAGCATCTCGGGGATGGGAGTGGCGCCCGAGGCGGCAGGTCCGCCGCCGGCGCCGACGAACTGCGGGAGGAACGCGAGGAAGAACAGCGCGACCTTCGGGTTGAGGACGTTGACCGTCACGCCCCGGAGGAAGCCGCGACGGAGGTCGGGGGCCGCCTCACCGCCCTCGGGCAGCCCATTTTCGTCGCTCACCAGGTCGAGGTCCTGGCCCCGCCACAGCGTCTTCGCGCCCAGATACACGAGGTAGGCCGCCCCGGCGTACTTGACCGCGGCGTAGGCCAGCGCCGAGGCCCGGAGGAGCGCCGCGAGGCCCAGCGTCGCCGCGGTGGTGTGGACCAGGATGCCCGTGCTGACCCCCAGCGCCGAGGCGAGGCCGCCGCGCTTGCCGGTCGAGACGCCCTGCGTGAGCACGAAGACGGTGTCCGGACCGGGCGTCAGGATGAGGGCCATCGCGGCCGTCACGAACAGGAGGTAGGCCTGGAGGTCGATGCTCGGGAGCATTCGCGTGGGTCGGCTATCGGGGATAGCGGAAATAAGCGTGGCGCTCGCTGCGAGCCGCGACGGACCGACCGCACGGTTCTTGGCGCCGGTCGCGCTATCACTTCCCGTGTTCCCCGGACCGGACGACCCCGAGGCCGACCGCGACCTCGAGAGTGGGCTCCGGGGCGTCTCGCCCGCGACGCTCCGGGCGTTCGTCCTCCTCGCGGTGTTGGTGCAGGCCGGACTGTTCGCCCTCGCGCTCGGGGGACTGCTCGTCGCGTTTCGCGGTCAGCGACTGCTCGGCGGCGCGCTGGCGGTCGGGGGAGCGCTCGCGCTCGCGTTCTCGGTGGTTCTCTACAGGCGACGTTGAGGCGGCCCCGCCCGACGAACAAGACCTAACTTCGCCGGACACGAACCTCTCTCCACATGGACGACCGCCTCGAAAGCTTCCTCCGCTCGAAGATCCGGTCGGCGGGGCGACAGTACGCCGACGCCAAGCGGGCCTACGCCAACGCCCGGAAGGCCGCCCTGGCCGACCTCCCGCAGGACGCCGAGGGGAAGGCGCGAATCGTCTGCCGCCGGTACGCCGAACGCCGGGCCGTCGAACTCGACGCCAGGGCACGGCCCGCCTGCTTCGACCCCGACCACCCCGACTGCGAGGGGTGCGTCCGCGACGTGCGCGACGGTCGGGTCGAGACGTGGTGACGATGCGGAACGCGGAGACGACGACCGTCGCGACCGACGGGGGACGCGACGACTCGCTCGACCGACCGGTGGTCGCGCTCGTGATGGCCGGCGGGACCGGCACCCGGCTCTACCCCGCCAGCAGGTCGGACCGCCCCAAGCAGTTCCTCTCGCTCGGAAACGGGGATGACGGCGCGGGTGCGGCCGATGACTCACTGCTCTCGCAGACGGTCTCTCGGGTCAGTTTCGCCGACGAGGTGTACGTCTCGACCGCCGAAGCCCACGCCGACCGCGTGCGCGAGGCGGTGCCCGAGGCGGGCGTCCTCGTGGAACCCGCCGCGAAGGACACCGGGCCGGCGCTGGTCTACGCCGCCCACCGCGTGCGCGAACAGGTCGGCGACTGCGTCCTGCTCTGCGTGCCGAGCGACCACCTGATCGCGGGCGACTTCGCGTCCGCGGTCCGGACCGCGGCCCGCGCTGCAGCCGAAACGAGGGGGCTTGTCGCGTTCGGCGTCGAACCGACTCGTCCCGCCACCGGCTACGGTTACATCGAACCCGACGAATCTGCCGGCGAGTGGGCCGAGATCGAGCAGTTCCGGGAGAAGCCCGACCGGGCGACCGCCGAGCGGTTCGTCGACCGAGGTTTCTACTGGAACGCCGGACTGTTCGCGTGGACGCCCCGAGCCCTGCTCCGGGCCGCCCGCGACTCGCCGCTCGGACCCCTGGTCGAGGCGCTCGAGGCCGGAGCGGCCGAACGGGGGTTCGCGGAGGTCGAGTCGGTCAGCGTCGACTACGCGATCATGGAGCGCACCGACGACGCCTACGTCGTGCCCGCCGACTTCGAGTGGGACGACGTGGGGTCGTGGGACGCGATCGAGCGCGTGGTCGAGACCGACGCGGACGGCAACGCGGTGCTCGGGGACGCGCTCGCCGTCGACGCCGCGGACAACGTCGTCGCGACCGACGGGGAGATCCACGTCAGCGTGGTCGGCGTCGACGACCTGGTCGTCGCGGCCTACGGCGACCGGGTGGTGGTCGTGCCGAAGGACGACGCCCAGCGCGTGCGCGAGGTCGTCGCGGAATTGCGCGAGCAGGGACGGTTCTGACGGCCGATTGAACTTTACGCTCGTTCGTCGTAGCGCCGGCGTATGGCCGACGCACCCGGCGTTCAGACCGTCGAGACCGAGGACGAGTTCATCCACGTCCGGTTCCGCGACCCCGACGACTTCGACACCATCCGGACGCCCGACTGGGCCGCGAAGGCCGCCCGCGACGTCTCGGAGGGCGCGGAGGTCCGGACCGGCAAGCGGAAGGACGGCGACGACTGGGAGGTCCAGAGCGTCCTCGTCAAGAAGAGCGTGGGCGAGGACAAGGCCCGCGAGCAGGCCGAGGAGATCGTCGAGAAGATTGAGTCGTGGTCGGCGTGTTGGCGGACCTCGGGGCAGTCCTGGACGGACGGTCGGGGTGCTCGTCCTGTCTCCGACCCGAAACTAAAAAATATCGCCTCTAATCGACAGAATCTTACTATTGATAGCTTCGTCCGAAATTTTATATATGGTCTTTGGAAACACCGCGGTGTTGATTTCCAATGGTTAACGAACTGGCGGCACTCGACCCCAAGGAGCTGATTCTCGTGCTCATCGCGCTGATGGGCGCGGTTCCGGTGGCGATACAGTACAGGGACCAGTCGCGGTGGTTCGCGCTCGGTTACGCGATGCTGGTGATCGGCGCGATAAGCACGAACCTCGAATCGTTCGTCCTCGGCGAGGTTCTGAACGGCGTCGAGCACGGCGTCGGCCTGATGGGGGCGGCGCTCGCATTCGCCGGAGCCGCGTACCTCCGACGGAAGAACGTCGTCCGCGACGACGAGGTGACCCCGACCGATGCCTAGCGTCACGCTGCTGTTCGACCTGATCGCGGTCGCCGGCTTCGGCGTGGCGGTCGGCTACGGGTTCCTGAACTACCGCGACGCCGACGTCGAGGCGAGCTTCTGGGTGAACTTCACGTTCGGGTCGGCGCTGGGACTGCTCTGGGCGACCGTCATCGCGCTGGAGGGGTTCGGGCTGAACGCCGCCATCCTCGACACCCTCAGCGTGTCGCTGATGACGGTCACGACCGGCGTGTTCGCCATCGGCTCGACCGGCGGCCTCGCCGTCGTCGAGGACATGAAGGGCGCGTTCGAGGACGCCGAGGCGTCGGCCCGCGAGGCCGAGGCGTCGCGCGAGCAGGCCGAGACCGCCAAGGAGGAGGCCGAGACCGCCAAAGAGGAGGCCCAACGCGAACGTCGCGAGGCCAAGCAGCTCAATGAGCACCTCGAGGAGAAGGCGGCGTCGATGAGCGCGACCATGGGTCGGGCCGCCGCGGGCGACCTCTCCCAGCGGATGGATCCCGAGAGCCGGAGCGAGGCGATGGAGCAGATTGCCGAGGAGTTCAACGCCATGATCACCGACCTCGAGCGCACGGTCGGCCGCATCAAGGAGTTCTCGGTCGAGGTCTCCAACGCCAGCGAGGAGGCCAGCGCGGGCGCCCGGGAGGTCGAGAGCGCGAGCGTGGAGGTCGCCGAGTCCGTCGAGGACATCTCGGCGGGCGCGACGGAGCAGTCCGAGCACGTCGACGAGGTCACGAGCGAGATGAGCACGCTGTCGGCGACCATCGAGGAGGTCGCGGCCTCCGCCGACGAGGTCGCGAACCTCTCCGAAGGGGCCGCGGAGAAGGGCGCGACCGGTCGCGAACTCTCCGACGAGGCGATGGACGAGATGGACCGGATCGAGGAGACGACGGTCGAGACGGTCGAGACGGTCGAGCAGCTCGACGACGAGATGGCCCAGATCGGCGACATCGTCGACATGATCGACGACATCGCCGAGCAGACCAACGTGCTCGCCCTGAACGCCTCCATCGAGGCCGCCCGCGCGGGCGAGGCCGGCGAGGGATTCGCGGTGGTCGCCAACGAGGTCAAGGAACTGGCGGCGGAGACCCGCGACGCCACCCAGGAGATCGACGATCTCATCGAGCGGGTCCAGGATTCGACGTCGGCGACGGTCGAGGACATGCAGGAGATGCGCGAGCGGGTCGACGTCGGCATGGAGACCATCGACGAGGGGCTGGGAACGCTCGACGAGGTCGTCGAGGACGTCGAGGAGGCCAACACGGGCATCCAGGAGATCCACGAGGCCACCGAGGACCAGGCGACCTCGACCGAGGAGGTCGTCTCGATGGCGAGCGAGGTCGCCGACATCAGCGAACGGACCGCCTCCGAGGCCGAGTCGGTGTCGGCGGCGGCCGAGGAGCAGACCGCGTCACTGAGCCAGGTCACCGGCGAGATCGGGACCCTCTCGCAGAAGTCCGACGAGCTCGACGAACTGCTCGACCGGTTCGCGATGTCGACCGGCGCGTCCGACGCCTCGTCCGGTCCCGACGACGATCCGGCGCCGACGGCCGACGGGACCGACCGGCCGCTAGCGGCCGACGGCGGCGACGACTTCGAGTGGGCTGAGGAGGACCGATGAGCGCCACCGAGTCGGACGGGTCGACCCCGGCCGAGGAATCCCGGAGCTCCGCGGTGCCCGAGTTCGCGCTCGGCTCCCAGCGGTGCTGCATGCGCATCGAGCGCGTGGTCGAGATCGTCCGGACCGGGTCGGTCACCCCGACGGCGACCACGTCGCCTGGATCGAGCCCGACGACGAGCTCGCGGCCCGGGTAGCTGCGAATCCGGGGAGACGACCGGAGGAACACCTGTCTGCGTTGCGGCCGCCGGCGTCGGTCAGCTCCGGAGCCGTCCGCCGTCGACGGGCACCGCCGCGCCGTTGACGAAGCTCGCGCGCTCGCTGCAGAGGAACGCGACCGCGTCGCCGAACTCCTCCGGTCGGCCCACGCGGTCGAGCGGGATGTCCTCGGCCCACGCCGCCAGCCCCTCGTCGTAGGTGTCGTACTCGCCGCGCTCGACCGCGGCCTCCACGAGGTCCCGGATGCGGGGCGTCTCGTGGGCGCCGGGCAGCACCGCGTTGACCCGCACGTCCGGGGCGAACTCGCGGGCCTGGGTCTTCATCAGGCCGATGACCCCGCGCCGGACCGCGTTCGAGAGCACGAGGCCGTCGATGGCCTCCCGGACGCTGGTGGAGGTGACGTTGACCACGCTGCCGGCGTCGCTCTCGACCAGGTGCGGGTGGGCGACCTTCGTCAGCCGGACCACGCTCATCACCAGCAGGTCGTAGGCCTCGTACCAGTCGCGCTCGGACGTCTCGAGGAAGGGGCCGCTCGGCGGACCGCCGGCCGAGGTCACGACGTGGTCGAGCCCGCCGAACTCCTCGACGGTGGCGTCGACCAGCGCCTCGATCTCGTCGGGGTCGGTGATGTCGGTCGGGACCGCCACCACCTCGCCGTCGCCCGCGGCGTCGATCTCCTCCTTCGCGTCTTCGAGTTTCTCCTCGCCGCGGGCGCAGACGGCGACGTTCGCGCCCTCGGCGGCCAGAGCCTTCGCGGAGGCTCTGCCCAGTCCGCTCGAGCTCGCCGTCACGAGTGCCGCGTTACCGTCCAGTCCCAGGTCCATGCCCGGTGGTTCGGAGGCCGCGACAATAGGTCTCGGGGTGGCGGTCAGTCGTTCGGGGGAGCATCGTGGCGGCCGGCCGACGGATTACGCTTGCGGACTGGCCTCGCGGGACTTCCGGACCGTCACCTCGCCGTCGGTGGTCACGCCGATGAGCAGGTCCTCCTGGACATCCCGGCCCTCGACCGCGTCGCCGGCCTCGTCGCTCACCCGCTTCATCAGCTCCGGGGCTGCGTGGTTCACCTTCACCCGGGCCTCGTCGCAGGCGTCGTAGACCCGCGACGGCACGTCGTAGAGGTCGGTGCCGCCCTCGACCACGACCCGGACCGGCGCGCGGAGCGCCTCGGCGAACGCGACCGTCTCGCGGGCCTTCGCGACGTTCTCGCGGGCGCTGGCCTCGACGCTCGAGACGTTGGCCCGGGAGGTGCCGAGCGACTCGGCGATGGCTGCCTGGGCGACTCCGCGCTCGCGGAGCGCCAGCACCTCGGCCTGCCGCCGGGTCAGGACGCTGGCGTCGGCGTCGAACCCCGCGCGGTCGAGTAGCTCGTCGACGTCGTACTCCTCGCTCACGGTCGACCACCTCGTGGTCCGGACCGGCTCCGCGCGTGGCACTCGGTCATGGCCCTACGTACGCGCTCGGCAGGAAAAAACCCGCGACGACCGGCGCCGACTCGGCCGGCCGTCGCGTACCGGGTGTCCGTCGCGACGAACGCTGTTGGGACTGTCCATCCCGCCGCGACTGCTCGGTCGCCCCGACTCAGCTCCCCCAGAAGTTGTCGCGGCTCCCCAGCTGGGGTCGCGACGGGCCGTCGTCTCCGTCCGCGTCGTCGTCGCCGCCGTCTTCGGCGTCCGAGTCGCCCTCGTCGGTCTCGTCGCCGGCGTCCGAGTCGGCCGCGTCCTCCTCCTCCTCGCCATCCATCGGCAGGCGCTCGAGCTCCTCGCCCTGGGCGTGGTTGCCGTAGACGTTCGTAATCTTCACCTTCGCGCGGGCTTCGGGCAGGACGCCGTCGACCATCACGATGAACCCGTCGTCGGTCCGGCCGACGCCCGCGCCGCTCTCGTGGATGTCCTCGACGTCCACGACGACCTCCTCGCCCGGCTGGACCGGAGCGGTCTTGAGGTCCTTGATGGGCTGGCTGTAGTGCTGGCACCACTCGGCCCCGCCGCGGTCGCCGTAGTGCTGGCACCCCATCCCCTCGATGCGTTCCTGAAAACTCGGGCACTCTTCGGCGAGTGGACAGTCCGGCATGGCTGTGGGTACTTGCCGGGCTACCTAAACCTTTACGTACCGACCCAACGTTTTACCGCGGTCACGCCCCGAGCGGCGCTCCCTCGTAAAACGTTGATTAAAAGCCGTCGTCACCCCCTCATTCGCGCCTCCGGCGCTCGGTCGAGGGTTCCTCGGCCCGCTCGCTCACCGCGTTCGCTCGCCGTGAAACCGGTTGCAGACCCCCGCTACTCGCCGGCGACCAGGTACGTCTTGCCGCCCTTGCGCTCGAGGTAGACGTCGTTCACGTCGGCGAACCACTCGCCGACGTACTCGGTCACGCGGCCGGTCTCGACGTCGGAGACGTCGAGGATGGTCCGGTCGTCGGCGTCGGCGGTGCGTTCTCCGCGAGCGAACTCGGCTATCATACTCCGGACTTATCGCGGGAGTTATATCAAGGTGAGCCACCCGGAGTGAAAGTGAAACTGACCGACTGCTCCGCCGTGCGACCGGTTCCCGGTGGGTGCCGTGGCCCGCGACCGTCCCCGTCGTCCCGGCGACTCCGGCCGGCCGGCGTTCAGATGTACGTGGCGGCGACGTAGGTGAGTATCGCCAGCAGGACCAGCGGGATGACGTGGAGTCCGAGGACGATCACCGAGATGAACAGCGACGACGACGGCCACGGCGAGGCGAGCAGGAACATGAGAATGAAGAACGCGAGGATGAACAGCGGGATGATGTTCACCGAGATGTCCAGCAGCGTCTCGCGGTTGAACACGGGATGGGCCATGCACGGGAGGGACGGTCGCGAGCGGTTTAACGTCGTTGGCTGGCGGACCGGGGCTCACCCGTAGAGGAGCTGCTCGGCCTGCGTCCGGCGCCGGTCGAGGTCGAAGCCCGGTTCGACCTCCGGCTCCGCGTCGAGGCGGTCGAGCACCAGCAGTGGGTCGGTCCCGCCGCGCTCGACGCGCTCCAGCAGGGCCTCGAGTTCGCTCCGGTAGAGCGCCAGCGAGTCGAGCAGTCCGACCGCGAGCGCCATCGCCGCGCCGGTCTCCCCGTCCGGGAACGCGTCGCTGATGGCCGCGAAGTCGGATTCGTCGGAGCCATTCTCTGAGGGTTCGAGCGACAGACACCGGGTGCAGACCGCCGCGAACTCGCTCTCCTCGGGCAGGTGCTCGCGCAGGTCCGCTGGCACTCGGAAGGTCACTTGGTCGCCGCCGCACTCGGGACAGGACATATCCGGGGTTGGTCGGCGGCGGTGAAAAGCGTAGGTGGACGCGGTGGCGGTGCGGTCTCCGTAGTTCTACTGCCAGCGAACGAACGTGAGCGAGCAGGCCAAGCGACGACCGGAGTGAAACGGAGGGAGGAGCGCAGGCTTTTCATCAACGTTTTGCCAGTGAGGGAGGCCGAGAGCAACTTGCTCTCGGCCGACCGAGCGCAGCAAAAGGTTGTTAGTCGTCCGCGGCGACGGTCTCGGCTTCCTCGGCGGCCTCGGCCTGGGCGGCCTCGCGCTCCTCTTTCTCCTCCTCCTCCTTCTTGGCCTTGATCTTCTTGAGGCGGAAGATCTCCTCGCGCTCCTGCTCCTCGAGCTTCTGCTCGATGTACTCCTGGTTCTCCTTGAGCTCGGGCAGCAGCTTGAACTCCAGCGCGTTCACGCGGCGCTTGGTGGTCTCGATTTCGGTCAGCATCTTCTTCATCGCGGTCTCGACCTCCGCGGCGAGGATGATGCTCTCGAGCAGTTCCTCGTAGGCCTCGGCGGCCTCGTCGATGCGGGCGCTGGTGCCGAGCACGCCGTACCCGCGCTCGTCGAGGCCCTTCTTGACCTTGCTGGACTCGATCTGGGGCACGACGACGCCCATGATGTTCTTCGATTCGGTGGTGATCTCGGGGTGCTCCTCGAGGGCGGCCGCCGCCCCGCGGACCGCCACGTCGCCCTCCATCGCCCGGGCCATGTTTATCTTCTGCTGGGCGACCTCGTAGTTGTCCTCCAGCCCCGCCCGCACGTCCTGGGCCTGGTCGAGGATGTCCATGAACTCCATGATGAGGCCGTCGCGCTTCTGCTCCAGCGTGTCGTGGCCCCGCTCGGACAGCTCGATGCGGTCCTCGATCTGCATCAAGTTCTTCCGGGTGGGCTTGACGTCGTTGGCCATCTTGGCAGATGCTTGTGGCTCGAGCGGGTTAACCTTTTACAGTCTGCGTGTCCCGCGCAGGCGCCGGATACCCCCGGCCTGGCCGGTAATCCCGGATTTATGCGATCCGGTTGCAGCCCGAACGAATCGACGGCTGGCGCCGCCGCTTGTCGGTCGGAGTCGTCCGGGAGAAAGGCGATTCTCGCAGTCGTTCGTCGGCGGCGACCGAGACCGCACCTGCGACCGAAAATCGGCGTCCGAGACGGCGGTCAGTCCGCCGCGACTTCCTCGGCCGTCTCTTCCTCGGCGTCTTCGGGGTAGTACTTCTCGATGAGTTCCTCGTCGATGCGGTTGAGCTCCTCCTTGGGGAACATCCCGAGCAGGTCCCAGCCGATGTCGAGGGTGTCGTCGATGTCGCGGTTGGTGTTGAACCCCTGGTCGACGAACTCCTCCTCGAACCGGTCGGCGAAGTCGAGGTACTGGTTGTCGCGCTCCGAGAGGGCCTCGCGGCCGACGATGTTCACGAGGTCGCGCAGGTCCTCGCCCTCCGCGTACGCGGCGTACATCTGGTCGGAGACGTCGCCGTGGTCCTCGCGGGTCAGCCCCTCGCCGATACCGTCGTCCATCAGGCGCGAGAGGCTCGGCAGGACGTTGATCGGCGGGGTGACGCCCTGGGAGTTGAGGTCGCGGTCGATGTAGATCTGTCCCTCGGTGATGTACCCGGTCAGGTCCGGAATCGGGTGGGTGTCGTCGTCGCCGGGCATCGTGAGGATGGGGATCTGGGTGACCGACCCCTCGCGGCCCTCGATGCGGCCCGCACGCTCGTAGAGCTGAGCGAGGTCGGTGTACATGTACCCGGGGTACCCCCGGCGGCCCGGCACCTCTTCACGCGCGGCGCCGATCTCGCGCAGGGCCTCGCAGTAGTTGGTCATGTCCGTAAGGATGACCAGCACGTGGTAGCCCTTGTCGAACGCGAGGTACTCGGCGGTGGTGAGCGCGAGCCGCGGCGTGACCGTCCGCTCGACCGCGGGGTCGTCCGCGAGGTTCATGAAGACGACCGAGCGCTCGAGCGCGCCCGTCCGCTCGAAGTCTTCCATGAACTCGTTGGCCTCCTCGGCCGTGATGCCCATCGCGCCGAAGACCACCGCGAACTCCGAGCCCTCGCCGTCCTCGCTCGCTTCCTCCTCCTCGGGCACGGTCGCCTGTCGCGCGATCTGGAGCGCGAGCTCGCTGTGTGGCAGCCCGGACCCGGAGAAGATGGGGAGCTTCTGCCCCCGGACCAGCGTGTTCATGCCGTCGATGGCCGAGACGCCGGTCTGGATGAACTCCTCGGGGTACTCGCGGGCGGTCGGGTTGATGGCCGCGCCGACGATGTCGCGTCGGTCGTCCGGGACGATCTCCGGGCCGCCGTCGATGGGGTTGCCGGAACCGTCGAGGACGCGTCCGAGCAGGTCCTCGGTGACGGGCATCTTCATCGTCTCGCCCAGGAACCGGACCGAGCTCTTGGTGTCGATACCTTCGGTCCCCTCGAACACCTGAATCGAGACGAGCCCGTCGCTCGACTCGAGGACCTGTCCGCGCTTGGTGTCGCCGTTCGGCGTCTCGATCTCGACGATCTCGTCGTAGCCGATGGGCTCGTCGACCTCGGCGAACACCAGCGGACCGCTGATCTCCGTGATGGTTTGGTACTCTTTCATGGTTCTAGTAGAGCTCTCGAAGCTGCGATTTCATGTCGTCTTCGAGGTCGGCGACGAACTCGTCGGCCTCGTCGTCGGGCGTCGTCGCGATGCGGTTCAGGCGCGGCGCGGCGTCGATGGCGGTGATCTCCTCGACCGGGACGCCGGCGTCGAGCGCCTCGAACGCCTCGTCGTTGAACGTCCGGATCGCCCCGAGGATGAGGTAGGACTTCTCGGGCGGACAGTTGGTGTCCACGTCGTGGAGCGCGTTCTGCTGGAGGAACGCCTCGCGGATGAAGCGGGCGACTTCCAGCGTCAGCTGCTGGTCCTCCGGCAGCGCGTCCTTGCCGACGAGCTGGACGATCTCCTGGAGTTCGTCCTCCTCGTCGAGCACGTCGACCGCCCACTGGCGCTGCTCGGGCCAGTCCTCGGCGACGTTCTCCTCGAACCACGGGTCGAGCTGGTCCTTGTACAGCGAGTACGACTCGTTCCAGTTGATGGCCGGGAAGTGGCGGCGCTCGGCCAGGTCGGCGTCGAGCGCCCAGAACGTCTTGACGATGCGCAGCGTGTTCTGGGTGACCGGCTCCGAGAAGTCGCCGCCGGGCGGGCTGACCGCGCCGACCACGGTGACCGACCCCTCGGTGTCGTTGATGTTCTCGAAGTAGCCGGCGCGCTCGTAGAACTCCGAGAGGCGCGCGGCCAGGTACGCGGGGTAGCCCTCCTCGCCGGGCATCTCCTCGAGCCGCGAGGAGATCTCGCGCATGGCCTCGGCCCACCGCGAGGTGGAGTCGGCCATCAGCGCGACGTCGTACCCCATGTCGCGGTAGAACTCCGCGATGGTGATACCCGTGTACACGCAGGATTCGCGGGCCGCGACGGGCATGTTCGACGTGTTGGCGATGAGGCAGGTCCGGGACATCAGCGGCTTCCCGGTGACCGGGTCCTCCAGGTTCGGGAAGTCCTCGATGACCTCGGTCATCTCGTTGCCGCGCTCGCCGCAGCCGATGTAGACGACGATGTCGGCGTCGGCCCACTTGGCCAGCTGCTGCTGGGTCACGGTCTTGCCCGAGCCGAACGGGCCCGGAATCGCCGCGGTGCCGCCCTTCGCCAGGGGGAACAGGCCGTCCTGCACGCGCTGGCCGGTCACGAGCGGCGTCCGGGGCGTCTTCTTGTCGGCGGAGGGCCGGGCCTCGCGGACCGGCCACTCCTGGCGCATCGAGATCTCCTCGCCGTTCGCGAGTTCGACCACGGTGTCCTCGACGGTGTGGTTGCCGCTCTTGACCTCGACGACCTCGCCGCCCTCGGAGTCGGGCGGGACCATCACCTTGTGGTCGATGCTCTCGGTCTCGGGCACGATGCCGAGGATGTCGCCGGGTTCGACGTCGTCTCCGGGCTCGACCTCGGGGGTGAACTCCCAGGTCTTCTCGAGGTCGATGCCGGGCGCGTCGACCCCGCGGTCGAGGAACGCGCCCATCTTCTCCTCGAGGACCGTCAGCGGGCGCTGGACGCCGTCGTAGATGGAGTCCAGCATGCCCGGGCCCAGGTCCACGGACAGGGGCTCGCCGGTGTTCTCGACCGGTTCGCCCGGCGCGACGTTCGAGGTCTCCTCGTAGACCTGTATCGTCGTCAGGTTGCCTTCGATCTCGATGACCTCGCCCATCAGCCCTTCCTCGCCGACGTACACCACGTCGTTCATCCGGGCGCCGAGGTCAGTGGCGGTCACGACCGGTCCACTCACGCTCTCGATGACGCCGTCCTCTCGAACCGCGTCGGAGTCAGTTGCTTGGCTCATTCGTTGTCACCTTGTTCGTCTTCGTCCATAAGGTCGATACCGATCGCACGCTTGATCTTGTCGCGCAGTCCGCCGCTCCCCGCGCCGCCGCCGATGGAGACCATCGTCGGCTCGACGCTCGTCTCGACGTCCTGGCGGACCTGCCGGGAGAGGTGGTCGAGGTCCTCGTCGTGCATCACGACGATGCCGACGTCGTCGTCGTCGAGGACGCGGGACACCGCGTCGTCGAGCTCCGTCTCCTTCTCGTCGTCCGGGACGTTCTCGAACTTCCGGACGCCGGCGAGCCGGAACCCGGTGGTGAACTCGGGACTGCCGACGACTGCGATCTCCTGGCTCATAGCATCACCAGTTCGCTCTCTATCTCGTCCTCGCTCAGGCCGGCCTCGCGGCCGCGAGCGATGGCGCGGATGTTGTCGACTTCGCGCTCCTTTGCCAGCACGTACGCCAGCACCGGACAGACCGACAGCGGGAAGACGTGCGAGAGGTGGTCGGAGTACTCCAGCAGTGCAGCGTCTAGTGCGTGCTCGAACCCGATGAGGCTGTCGGCGCGCTCGAGCTCGTCGAGCGCCGCCGACAGGTCGTCGCCGTAGGTGCTCTCGCGGATGAACGCCGTCAGCTCGTCGACGCTGGTCGACAGCTGGCTCAGCTCCGACGCGCGGAACAGCGTCCCGCCCTCGATGAAGTAGTCGGCGGGGTCGAGGTCCGCGCCCGACCGCGCGATGCGCAGCGCGTTCCGGGCGTTCCGGAAGTCGATCTCGGCCTGGAGGAACTCGACGTACAGCTGGGTGGCCCGGTCGTCCGTCTCGGTGACGCCGGACATGAGCCCCTCGTAGTACGTGCGGTCGACCGCGTTCTCCAGCGGGATCAGCACGCCGGTCGCCTCGTAGTCGTCGTAGGCCGCCTCGAGCACCTCGCCGTACCGGGTGCGGTCGAGCAGTTCGACGGCGTCCTCGATGGTGCCGACCTCGGAGAGCCGGTCGAGGAAGTCGCGGTCGAGCTCGCCGGCGTAGATGAGGTCCTCCCGGATGTCCTCGGGCGCCGCATCGGAGTAGAGCCCCCGGACGACCGTCTTGACGTTCCACGCGTCGAACTTCCGGAGGTACCGGGCGATGAACTCGTACAGCCGGCCGTCGGCCCACCGGAGCAGGTCGTTGAAGTGCTTGGCGAGGTTGCGGTTGAGCGCGTGCTCGATGAGGTCCACGCCGTCGTACCGGGAGCCGAGCGCGTTGATCTCGGTCTCGTACTCGGTCTCCTCCATGTACCGGGCGATCTCGCCCGGACCCATCCGGACGAGCTTCCGGTAGTCCTCGTCGTCGAACAGCGCCGCTCGCCGGGCCTGCACCCGGGCGGTGACGTACTCGTAGTTCGAGGCGCCCTCCGTCTCTCGTGCGGTCATTGCTCGAAGAGCCGCTTGCTGATGTCCTGGAGGTTGTCCTCCCAGACCTCCTCCAGCACCGAGTCGAACGTGTTGTTCACGCGGAGCCGCGACTCCCGGCTCTCGACCACGACGCCGCCGAGGCAGTCGTACTCCCCGGCGTACTCGTAGTTGTCGTAGTCGCCCACGACGTCGGTCAGCAGCTCGTCGTCGTCGTCGCGACCGTAGACGCGCACGGTGTCGCCGTCGTCGAACTCCTCGCTGGCCGCGTCGAGCAGCGCCCGCGTCAGCTCCTCGCGCCGGTCGCCCTCGAGGCCCGCGATGCGCTCCTCGACGTCCGCGCGGACGTCCTGCAGCACGTTCCGGCGGGCCTCGAGCCGCTTCTGCTTGGCCTCCAGCTTGGCGCTGGAGAGCTTCTGCTCGCGCTCCTGGGCGATGGCCTGTTCGGTCTCCCGCTCTTGCTCCGCGAGTATCTCCTCGGCGTCGGCTTCGGCCTCGGAGAGGATCTCCTCCGCGCGCTCGTCGCCCTCGGAACGAATCTCCTTCGCGCGCTCGCGGGCCTCGTTTCGAATATCCTCAACTACCGTGTCCAGACTCATTGATGAAGAGGGGAAAGGGGGTCTATTGCGGGACCAGGAACACTGCCACCAGCGCCAGGATGACGAGTGTCTCGGGCAGGACCGTCAGGATGAGGCCCGTACCGAAGAGGCTCTCGTCCTCCGCGATGGCACCGACTGCGGCGCTCCCGATGCCGCGCTCCGCGTAGCCGGCACCGAGGGCCGCGAGACCGACCGCGATGGCGGCGGCGGCCTTGTTCGGGATGGCCGGGGCGGCGGCAGCGCCTTCCTGTGCGAGCAATGCGGCGTCGGCGAATGCAGGTGCGAGTGCTTCGATCATGGTTTTACTGTGGCTCTCGTAACCGGACAGTCGTATTTCCCGCTACTGTGGTCATAAAGCTTCTCAAAAAAGTTCGGCAGACAGGCGGCACGAGTGCCGTAATCCCGGAATTGTGTCAGCCGGTGACACGGGTAACGAGGCCAAAAATGCGCTCGAACCGCGCCGAGAGGGCGGGTCAGTCCCGCGTGGTGAACGTCCGGTCGTAGCCGAACGGCCGGTACTCCTCGCCGCCGCCCTCGTAGAACTTCCCGAAGAACTCCACGTACTCGAGACGCACCGCCTGCAGCCCGGCGCTGGTGATACCGAGCGCCAGCACCAGCAGGTGGCCGAGCACGAGCACCAGGAGGCCGCCGATCAGGCCGCCGATGCCGGAGTGGACCAGCCCGGGGAACATGATGCTCGTGACCTCGTGGCCGTGGTACGAGTCGCCGACGTGGGGCATGTGGGTGAGCCCGAAGTGCCACGCGGCGTGGGTCCCTTCCCCGGTGACGTACACGCCGAAGAACAGGAGGTTGACCGCGAAGGCCATCCCCGCCTTGGCGAGCAGCACGGCGGCGATCCGGGTGTACGACAGCGCGTCCGAGAGGACGCTGAGGCTCTCGAGCGCGCCGATGACCACGCCGGGACCGCCGAAGTGCTTGACCTCACCGGCCAGGTACAGCAGGAACCCGACGCCGCCGACGGCGAGGCCGATGGTCCCGACCGCGGGCGAGAAGCCCGAGAAGCCGAACGCGAACGGCGCGCCGTCGAAGACGGTGTACAGGAAGTTCGGCTTCGTCCCGCTGGCCTGGGTGCTGAAGATCCACGTCCAGATGCCGGCGAACAGCAGGACCCACGAGCCGCTCTCGAGCACGGCGTCGACCGGGTCGTGGCCAACTTCCTCGACGAAGCCGAAGATGTAGCCCACCGTCATGTGGAGCAGCCCGGCGAGCACCGAGACGGTCATCCACGACAGCGCGAAGTTGGTGTTGACCGGCTGGAGCCCCTTCTTGATGGGCGGTCCGCCGAAGCCGAGCGCACCCTCCCAGAAGTACGACGCGATCAGGTGCAGGCCGAAGACCTCGCCGTACAGGATGCCGAACAGCGTGGTGAAGCCGCCGGCCCACAGCGCGATGCCGCCGAGGCTCTTGAACGCCTTGCTGTCGAAGCTGCTGTACAGCCAGTAGCCGATGCCCATGTACAGCAGCCCGTACCCGAGGTCCCCGATCATGAACCCGAAGAACGCCGGGAACGTCAGGAACAGCACGACCGTCGGGTCGAACTCGAAGTACCTCGGCCGGTTGATGGTCTCGACCAGCAGCTCGAACGGCTTGAACGCGCCGGGGTTGTCCTGGATGACGGGCGGCTGGTCGTCGTCCATCGTGGTGCCGCCGTCCGCGGCGACCTCGTCGCCCGCGTGCTCGTCCTGGGACGCGGGCTCCTCGTGGCCGTGCGCCGGCCCGGCGTCGTAGGAGGCCCGCTCGAGCTCGTCGACCTCGACGCGGTCGCCCACGGCGTCGCCGAGCGCGGTCGCCAGCTCGGTGTAGCGGTCGCTCGGGATCCAGCCCTCCGCCACGAACGCGTTCTCGGTGGTGGCGAAGCTGAGCGGCGCCTCGGCCTTCTGGACGTCGATGCTCAGCTTCTCCTCGGCCGCCAGCAGGAAGCCGCCGGCGTCGAGCTTGACGTTCTGGAGCTCGTTCTCGACGCTGTCGAGCTTCGACTCGAGCTTCTGGCGCTCGTGGCGGAGCTCGTCGACGTAGTTCTCGGGGCTCCCCTCGGCGTCGGGGATTTCCAGCGACGCGAAGTCGACGCCGACCAGCACCTCGTCGAGCGCGTCCTCGTCGGCGTCGGCCGCGGGGTAGGCGAAGACGGCGACCGTACCGTCGGCGGCGAACGTCTCGAACGCCCGGATCTCGCCGGCCGACTCCAGTGCGCCCTCGATCTCCTCGGCGTCGCCCTCGCCGACCGCGACCTGCAGGGTCTCGTAGCCCGACAGCAGGTCGAGGTCGATGCCGAGGTCGGCGAACGGTTCTACGGCGTCGAGTCGCTCCTCGACGTCGCGGAGGTCGTCCTCGAGCTCGCTCTGCCGGTCGTCGAGCTCGTTGACCTCATCGCGGACCGACGCGAGCTCCTCCTCGAGGGCCTCGTCGGTGACGATGCGGCTGGGGCCGGCGTCCTCCTCGTCGAGGTCGAGGATGCTCTCGAGCGACCGGACGGTGACGAGCTTCTCGGACGCCTCCTCGGCACCCTCGACGGGGTCGCCGGGCTCGAAGCCCTGCCAGGACCCGTCGTAGTTCGAGAGGTGGACCAGGTTCAGTTCGTGGACTGCCTCGATGACGTCGTCCATGACGGCGCGCGAGCCCGTCACGGACACCTTGCTCATTCGCTCAGGTCTGAGCATGCACCGCCTCCTCGAACAGGTCCACCACGTAGTCGGTTACTTCCTCCTCGTTTTCGCGCGCCCGCGACTCGAGCGCCTCGCGCTCGTCCTCGCCCTCGGCGAGTATCTCCTCGCGCTCGGCCTCGATTTCCTCGCGGGCCTCGGCGAGACGCTCCTCGTGGAGGTCGGACGCCTCCTCCTCGGCGTTCCGGCGGATCTCCTCCGCCTCCTCCCGAGCGTCGGAGATGCGCTGCTCGCGCTCCTCCTCGGCCTCGGCGACGATGTCGTCGGCCTCTTGCTCGGCCTCCTTGATTCGTTCGAGAACCTCTGGCCTCGGCATACTAATCACGCGAAAGTTGCAGAACCGCGTATATACTACTTGCGAACTTTCTCGTCTCGGGACTCTATGGCGTGTGTTCACATCTACCACTTACCGTTTCCGCGAACCTCGCCAGTCGCCGGTGGAGGCGCGCGGACGGAACAGCAGGATTATTTGGTCGGCGGTCCGAACTTTCGGCCGATGGGTATCCTCGAAGACAAGAATCGCGCGCGGCTCTTCTACAAGTACCTCTCGAAGGTGTACGACACCGTCAACCCGTTCATCTGGAACGAGCAGATGCGCGACGAGGCGCTGGGGCTGCTCGACATCCGGGAGGGCGACCGCGTGCTCGACGTGGGCTGTGGCACCGGCTTCGCGACCGAAGGCATCCTCGAGCACACCCGAAACGTCCACGGCCTCGACCAGAGCGTCCACCAGCTCGAGAAGGCGTGGGCCAAACTCGGCAAGCACGACCCCGTGAGCTTCTACCGGGGCGACGCCGAGCGCCTCCCGTTCGCGGACGACACCTTCGACGTCGTGTGGTCGTCGGGCTCCATCGAGTACTGGCCGAACCCGGTCGCCACCCTCCGGGACATGCGCCGCGTAGTCGAACCCGGCGGGCGGGTGCTCGTCGTCGGCCCCAACAACCCGAAGTCGTCGGTCATGCAGAAGGTCGCCGACGCCATCATGCTGTTCTACGACCGCGAGGAGGCCGACCGGATGTTCCGCGAGGCGGGGTACGTCGACATCGAGCACCACGAGATGGGGCCCGCGTACGAACCGGACATCGCCATCACGACCGTCGCGCGCGCTCCGGACGAGGAGTAACTCGCCGCCACTCGCGCATTTGCCGGCGTTCACGCGGTCTTCTCTACTTCTGCGACGACCATCCCGTCCACCGACAGCGTCACCTTCACGGCCGACCCCGGTTCGATCGTCGGGTCGTTGGTCCCCGCCAGTCGCAGACTCGCGGCCTCGCCGGCCTCCCAGCGCCCGTCGGTCGCGCTGTTGAACGGGCCGGTCGGTCCCGGTTCGAATCCGGACGCCGAGAAGAACGGCACCGGCGGCTGGGCGTCGAGCGGCGTCCCGCCGACGCGGACCCGAATCGTCACGTCCTCCACGTCCAGGGCGTCCCCGCCGCGGTGGACGAACGTCAGGCGGTCGGCGCCGGCGTCGACCCGGAGGTCGACGGCGGCTCGCGGCGCGGCCGACGGCGTCGTCGTTCCGAGCGCGACGCTCCCGACGACCCCCGCGAGCGCGGCGCTGACGGCCAGCAGGAGGACGATTCCGACGACGGGAGAGGTGGCGCGGTCCGGCACGCTGCGGATTCGACCCGGCTTCGGCCTTCAACCTTCGGCCGTCTCGCGAGTCGTACCGAGATTCCGAAGAGAACGTCGCGATTAGGACCGAGTTACCGACGGAATACGTCGACTGTCGCCGCCTTTCGCAATCGCGACGAGTGCGCTACGGCGCTTCGACGGGCGCCGCCGTCACGTTGACCGTCGTGAAGTCGTGGGTCGCGCTCACCCGGAACTGCTCGGCGGGGCCGAGCGTCCAGAGGACGCCGTCGGAACCGGTCCGACCGACCGCGTCGCCGGCCACGGTAATCTCTCCTTGAATCGGCGCCCCGGTGGCGTTCGTGAGCCTCACGCGGAGGGGCCCGCCGGCGAAGGTCCGGTTGACCGTGAGCGTGACGTTCTCCGAGGTGTTGCTCACCGCGGGCCCGGTCGGGAGCGGCGTCTGGCCGGTCAGCCGCTTGTACTGTATCTCTCGGAAGACCGACTCCGTCCCGCCGTCGTAGTACACCACGAGTTCGCCTTGGTCGTGCTGGAACGTTATCTGATAGATGTTCGTCGTCCCGTACCGGGAGTCGGCGCCCGTGAAACTGCTGTGGTTGTACGTCCACGGGTACTGGGCGATTACGCTCTGCCGCGCGGCCGTCATCGAGGAGTCCTTGGAGGACGCGGGGTTGCGGCGGTCGGTGCGGACGATTTCGCGGACGTACTCGCCGTTCACGATGGTCGAGAGGACCACGCCGTTCTCCGCGGTCGCCACGTACACTCGCGCCGGCGATTGCTCGCCGCGCATCGTCGCCGAGATCCGGTCCCGAATCGGCCCCTCGACGGTGACCAGTTTGCCCTTCAACGTGTTCGCCTCGGTCTGCATGCCGAACCGCGGGACGGCACTCGCGCGCGCCTGCATCGCGGTGATGAGCCGCTTGACGTCGGTCACCTCCGAGTCGATGGCGCCGAGCGTCCGGAGGTACTCGCTCTTCGAGATGGTCCCGTTCGAGAAGGCCTGGGTGGCCTGCTGCTCGGCGGCCTTCAGCGAGATGATCCGGTTCTCGATGCGGTACCGGTATCGGTTCAGGATCTGCTTCTTCTCCTCGGTCGAGTTGGCCGCCCGGAGCTGGCGGTCCAGCGCCTTCACGCCGAGTTCCGCCCGGAACTCGCCGCGGTCCATCGCGAGCGAGCTCCCGAGCGCGAGCGACGGCGCGTCGAACGCGGTGCGAGCCGGGGCGGTCCCGAGCGTCATGACGTTGGTCGTGTTCCTGTCGTCGGCCGACTGAGCGGCGTCGGCGGTGGGGGCGACGGCGGACGGCTGGGCGGCCGACCCGGTCGGGGCCGACGCCTGCACCGCGACTGCTCCGGGGGAGAGGGCGAGCAGTAAGGCCAGCATAACGGGGATGAATCGCATTACGTCCCCATCTCGGACAGCCACCGTTAAAATATTCCCGGATGGTCGACCCGACGACGAACCGTCGAGAACGGTCGAGACGTTTTACGGAGCCGTCTGATGTTTTATCTACGGATGGAAAGTATTTTCTTGTCGGCGCATTCACGCGATTGTATGCGGTCACTCGCCGCCCTCCTCGTCGTCCTCCTCGCCGTCAGCCCCGTCGCCGGCATCGGGGCGGGCCACTCGGTCGACGACAGAGCCGTCCCCGCCCACGCCGTCTCGGCGCCCGCGCCGGCGTTCGCCGCGGTCGACCAGACCGCGGCGAACGCGACGGTCAGCGACACCACCGAGATGCACCTCTCCCTCCGCGAGAACGGAAACGCCCGCTGGAACGTCACGCAGCGGTACGTCCTGCGCGGCGACGACGAAGTCGAGGCGTTCCGCCAGCTCGCCGTCACGTACGGGAACGGTAACGCCGACCTCGGCCTCTCGAAGGCGACGTTCACCCGCGTCGTCGAGCGCGTGAACGCCGACGCCGACCGGCGAATGGAACTCCGGAACGTCGCTCGGTCGACGTCCGTCCGGGACAACGGCACCGTCGGCGTCCTCACGCTGTCGTTCACGTGGACGAACTTCTCGCAGGTCCGCGAGAATCAGATCGTGCTCGGCGACGCGTTCTGGACGGCGTCCGGAACCTGGCTGCCGACGCTCGACGAGGATCAGACCCTCGTGATCGCGGTCCCCGACAACTACTACATCTCCGGGGGACGGCCCTCGGGCGGGACCATCCACAACAAGGGGACCGTCCTGCGGTACGAGGGGCCCCAGACGTTCGACCGCGGCGACTTCTCGGTGACCTACGCCCCGAAGAACACGGAGGACCCCGGAACCTCGAACGGGCTCGTCGACTTCTCGAGCACGTGGGGGCTCGTCTTCGTGGTTCTGCTCTTCAGCGGCGGGTTCGGCGCGTACGCCCTATCGCAGCGCCGCGACGCCGACCCGGAACCGGTCGCGGAGCCCGACGACGCTCCAGACCCGTCGCCGACCGCCCCGCCCGCGGCTGACGCCGACGACGGCGCAGCCTCGACGGCCGACGACGACGCTCCCGACACGGAACTACTCAGCGACGAGGAGCGCGTCCTGCGGCTGCTCCGGGACAACGACGGCCGGATGAAGCAGGGCCAGATCGTCAAGGAGACCAACTGGTCGAACGCGAAGGTGTCACAGCTGCTGTCGAAGATGGACGACAACGACGACGTCGACAAGCTCCGCATCGGCCGGGAGAACCTCATCACGCTCCCGGACGAGGACGTCGCAGACGTGGAGTGAGCCGGTAACTCCCCGGAACGAGCCGACCGAGCGCGACCGACCGAACAACGCAGGACATCGGGTCGCGGGTTTCGTAAACGTTTACCCCGAAGGCGGCGATTCATCGCGCATGAAGGTCCTGGTGACTGTGAAGGAGGTCGCCGAAGTCGCGGACGACTTCGAGATAGCGGGGACCGAGGTAGACGAGCGGTACCTCGAGTACGACCTGAACGAGTGGGACGACTACGCCGTCGAGGAGGCCGTCCAGCTGAAGGAGGACGGCCCGGCCGAGGAGGTCGTGACCGTGACCATCGGCCCGGAGCGGTCCGAGGAGACCATCCGGATGGCGCTGGCCAAGGGGGCCGACCGCGCGGTCCGCGTCTGGGACGACGCCCTCGAGGACGTCGACATGCTCGACGTCGAGACCAAGACCAACCTGCTCGAGGCCGTCGTCGAGGAGGAGGACCCGGACCTCGTGCTCACCGGCGTCCAGTCGGGCGACGACGCGCTCGGCGCGACCGGCGTCTCGCTGGCCGACGAGCTCGGCTTCCAGTGGGGCGCGGTCGTCAACGCGCTCGACTACGACGCCGACGAGAACGTCGCGCACGTCCACCGCGAGCTCGAGGGCGGCGTCGAGGAGCTCACCGACATCGACCTGCCCGCGGTCCTCACCATCCAGACCGGCATCAACGAGCCCCGGTACGCCAGCCTCCGGGGCATCCGCCAGGCCCAGAGCAAGGAGATCGCGCCCAAGACGCTCGACGACATCGGCCTCGACGCCGACGCCGTCGAGAGCGACCTGACGATGACGTCGATGTACGAACCCGAGAGCGAGAGCGACGCCGAGATCTTCGAGGGCGACGCGGGCGAGACCGCCGGGCGACTCGCTGAAGTCCTCCGCGAGAAGGGGGTGGCAGAATGACGGACGTTCTCGCTGTCACCGAGCACCGCCGCGGCGAGCTCCGCGACGTGAGCTTCGAGGTCATCACCGCCGGCCGTCAGCTCGCCGACCAGACCGGCGGCGACCTCCACCTCGCGGTCGTCGGCGGCGACACCGAGTCGTTCGCCGACACCCTCAACCGCGAGGGCGTCGACGCCATCCACACCGTCTCGGAGGGCGAGGAGTTCAACCACGACGTCTACGCCCAGGCCGTCGAGGCGCTCCACGCCGAGGTCGACCCCCAGGTCCTGCTGATGCCCAACAGCGTCAACGGCCTCGACTACGCGCCCGCGGTGGCCAACCGCCTCGACCTCCCGCTGGCGACCGACGCGGTCGACTTCGAGTACGACGACGGCCTGAGCGTGACCCGCGAGATGTACGGATCGAAGGTCGAGACCACCGTCGACGTCGGCGGCGACCGGCAGGCGGTCACCATCCGGGGCGCGGAGTGGCCCGCCGCCGAGGGCGTCGGCGACGCCGAGATCTCCGAGTTCGATGCCGACGTCGACACCGACACCGGGTCGACCGTCACCGGCTTCGAGGAGGTCGGCGGCGGCGACGTCGACATCAGCGAGGCCGACTTCATCGTCTCCATCGGCCGGGGCATCGAGGAGGAGGACAACCTCCCGCTCATCGAGGACCTGGTCGAGGCGACCGACGCGACGCTGGCCTCCTCGCGGCCCATCGTCGACAACGGCTGGCTCCCCAAGAACCGGCAGGTCGGCCAGTCGGGCAAGGTCGTCACGCCGACGGTGTACCTGGCCATCGGCATCTCGGGCGCGGTCCAGCACGTCGCCGGCATGAAGGGCAGCGACACCATCGTCGCGGTCAACACCGACCCGAACGCGCCCATCTTCGACATCGCCGACTACGGCATCGTCGGCGACCTGTTCGACGTGGTGCCCGAACTCATCGAGGAGTTCGAGTAAAAACGCTCTCGGCGCGGCCATCGGCTGCGCCTCGGTCGCTGTTATTGTTTCCATCAGGGCGAGGACTGTGTCGATAGCTGGAACTCCGCGGGGGTCCGTGTAGCATTCGCCGACGGCTCCGCTTCCTCATTTTCACTGTGTGCGTCTGCGGGTCACGTCCCGTCTCCGACGGCGTCGCGGACCAGCTTCGACTCGGCCTTCCGGAGGTGTTCGGACGCCGTGCCCGCCGAACAGCCCAGGCGGTCGGCGACCGCGTCGAGTGACCCCTCGCGGGGGACCTCGTAGTAGCCGACGTCGACGGCGGCGGCAAGTGCATCGCGCTGGCGGCCCGAGAGCAGCGACGTGGCGGCTCCGATGCCGCCGTCGTACTCGCCCGCGCGTTCGAGTTCGACCGTCGTCTCGTCCGGTATCGCCTCGACGGTCTCCCGCAACGCCGCAGACTCGCCGACGATCGTGAACCGGACCCGGCCGTCCCGCAGGTAGTCGAGCGGCGAGGCGACCACGACGCCGTCGCGCGCCAGCGCGTCTGCGACTCCCGTCCCGGCGTCGGTCGACTCGTCGACGACGTGGACGTAGAACGAGGAGTCGTCGACGGGCGTGACCGTGTACTCGCCGGCCGACAGCGAGGCGTCGAGCTCCGACTTGTAGGCCGCGCGGTCGCCCTCGACGTAGAACAGCAGCGTCTTGATACCGGCCCCGGTCGCGTTCCAGTGGAGCAGTCGATAGGTCTCCACCGCGTCGCTCTCGCCCGCGAACCGATGCATCGGATGGACCGTCTCCTCGGGATGAGACAGCGTCAGGCGGAGGTACTTCACGACGTCTGCTCGAGTTCGCTCGTGTCGGATGTAAGACTTATGAATGCCCCTAGCTGCTGCGGCAGAAGCGCCTCTGGACGCCGGCGACTACGTCTAAACGCCATGAGCGACAACCAGTCGCGCTCGCGGGTCCGCGACGCGCAGGTGAAGACCCGCGAGGCCCGTCGCAGCGATCAACTGGACGACCGCTTCAACTCGAAGCTACGGGAGGCGTTCGGCACCTCGCCGTTCATCCTCACCAAACTCGACAAGTTCATGAACTGGGTCCGGAGTTCGTCGATGTTCCTGTTGCAGTTCGGCATCGCGTGCTGCGCGATGGAGATGATGCACACCTTCGGCGTGAAACACGACCTCGACCGCTTCGGGTCGGGCGTCCCCCGGGCGTCGCCGCGGCAGGCCGACGTGATGATCGTGCCCGGGACCATCGTCTCGAAGTTCGGCCCGCGGCTCAAGCGGGTGTACGACCAGATGCCCGAGCCCAAGTTCGTCGTGAACATGGGCTCGTGCTCGATCTCTGGCGGACCCTTCCAGGAGGGGTACAACGTCATCAAGGGCGCCGAACAGATCATCCCGGTCGACATCCACGTTCCGGGCTGCCCGCCCCGCCCCGAAGCGCTGGTCTACGGTATCGTCAAGCTCCAGGAGCGGGTCGCCAACGGCGAGTCGAGCCCGGTCACGGTCAAGCCCTACGAGCTCCAGCGGTTCGGCGACCTCGAACAGGACGAACTCGTCGAGAAGCTTGCGGACCGTGTCGACGAGGACACCCTCGTCATGGAGTACGACTGGCGGCAGTCGCCGTAACTCGTCACGTATTTGTCGCGTCGGTCCCGACTCCCGGCCCGATGGAGTCCCCCGAAACCCGGCGCGCGCTGGCGGTCGTAGTTCTCGGCGTCCTCCTGCTCGCCGGCAGTCTCGCCCTCCTCGCCGCCTCGCTCTCGACCGACACCGCAGGCCGGTCGGCGAGCGCGAACGCGACAGGCGCCTCCGCCGTCGGT
Organism: Halorussus rarus; assembly: GCF_003369835.1. Lineage (NCBI taxonomy): Archaea > Methanobacteriati > Methanobacteriota > Halobacteria > Halobacteriales > Haladaptataceae > Halorussus > Halorussus rarus. Next base: position 149,302 of record NZ_QPMJ01000003.1, read on the forward strand.
CCGGAGGTCGCGGCGCTCCACCGTGCGGGCGCGACCGGCGAGAACGTGACCGTCGGCGTCGTCGACGTGACGGGATTCGACACCGGTGCGGCCGCGCTCGACGGGCGGATCGTCGACGCCCGGGCGTTCGGCCCCGACGAGACGGTCGGCAACGGCGGCCGGAACGCCCACGGGACCGCGGCGGCCGAGACCGTCGCCCGCGTCGCGCCGGACGCCGACCTCTACCTGGCGACCATCGACTCGCCCGACGGCTTCCGGAAGGCGGTCGAGTGGCTGGTCGCCGAGGACGTCGACGTCGTGGTCGCGCCGGTGTCGTTCTACGGGATGCCCGGCGACGGCACCTCGCCCGTGGCCGACGTCGCCCGGCGCGCGACCGACGCGGGCGTCGTCTTCGTCTCGCCGACCGGCAACCTCGCGCGGAGCCACTGGTCCGGCCAGTATCGGGGCGTCGAGAACGGCACCGTCGCGTTCGGCGGGAGCACCCGCAACTACGTCCGTGGCGACGGCCGGGACGTGACGGTCTGGCTGTCGTGGGACCGCGCCCACCGCGAGCGGGACTACACCGCCGAACTCTACTGGACCGACGGGAGCCGGAGCCGGCTGGTCGCCCGGTCGTCGCCGTACCCCGGTGACGGAGTACCCAACGAGCGCATCGTCGCCCGGGTCCGGTCGGGAACCTACTACCTCCGGGTCCGCGGTCCCGCGAACGCGACCGGCGCCCGGCTCGAACTCTCCTCGCCGACCCACGACTTCCAGCACGTCCGGCCCGCGGGGAGCCTCGTCGCGCCCGCGAGCGCTCCGGCGGCGCTCGCGGTCGGCGCGTACGACGACGGCGCCGACCGGGTCGAACCGTTCAGCTCCCGAGGACCGACGCCGGACGACCGGACCGGGGTGGACCTCGTCGCGCCGAGCCACCCCGGCGCGGTCGACGCCGAGCGGTTCGTCGGTTCCTCGGCGGCCGCGAGCTACGCCGGCGGCGTCGCCGCGCTCCTCCTCGACGAGCGCCCCGGTCTCTCCCCCGAGGACGTAGAGCGCCGGCTGGAGGCGACCGCGGCCGACGTCGGGCGGCCCGGCGTCGACCCGGTCGCGGGCCACGGGCTGCTCCGCCCCGGTCCGGCGGTCGGCGCGGGCAACGCGACCGGTTAAACCCGGATTTAAGCTATGAACAGGATTTAGTGGTCGCTTTTCGGAGAGAGGGACAACGCGAACTGCACCATGTCGGGACTCATCGAACGACTCCAGGACCGGACCGCGAGCGGCGACGAGCAGCTGCGAGTCCTCGACGTCGAGGGCGAGGAGACCGACGACGTCCTCGACGCGCTCGGTCCCGAGACGCGCCGGGCGGTGTACCGGACTCTGTTCGAGTCGCCGGCCACGCCCTCGGAACTCGCCGAGCGCGTCGACACCTCGGTCCAGAACCTCCACTACCACCTCTCGACGCTCGAGGAGGCGGGCCTCATCGCGCCGGTCGACACCCGCTACTCCGAGAAGGGCAACGAGATGACGGTGTACGCGCCCGCCACCGACCCCCTCGTGCTGGTCGGCGACAGCGACGTCCGGCCGCAGGTCCGACACTCGCTGGCGGACGTCGTCGGCGGGCTCGGCATCCTGGCGGGCGCCAGCCTGCTGGTCCAGTGGGGCGTCGAGCGGCTCGCCAGCCCCGCGGTCGGCCGGGGCACCGTTGTCGGACCGGCGAGTCCGGCCGCCGACCCGACGACGGCCCGCGAGACCCTCGCGTGGGTCGTCTTCGACCTCGCGGAGCCCGGGGTCGTCTTCTTCTGCGGCTGTCTGGTCGTCGTCGCGGTCGCGGCGCTCGCGATGAAGCGGTAGCCGGCCGAAAAGAGCGCGGATCGGGCTCGCGAGTTCAGTTCCGGAAGAGCCCGAGGACGACGCCGACTCCCAGCACCGCGAGCACGCCGCCGGCCGCGATCATCCCGACGCCGCTCAGGAACCGGTCGCCGGACTCGCCGGCGCTCGAACCGTTCGCGCCGCCGCCCGAGACGGTTCCGATCGTCGTCGCGGTGTCGTTCGCCGACGCGCCGCTCTCCTCGGCCGAGTTGGCGGTCTCCTCGAAGACGACGACGCGTCCCTCGGCCGCGACCTCGCCGGTCGCGTTCGGGCCGTCGTACAGCCGCACGTCGTACGAACCTGGAGCCAGCGGCGCGTTTAACGACGTCTCGGAGCTGGCCTCGACGACGCGGGTCTCGTTGTCGTCGACGACCGCCAGCGTGGGCTCGTCGGTCCCCGCCCGGTTCGTGTGGAACAGGACGGTCGCGCGCCCGTCACCGTCCCGGTCGCGGACGGTTCCGTTGACGACGTAGTTGACCTCGGGGCCGCCGACCGAGACGGTGACGGCATCGGCGCCGCCGAACAGCACCTTTACCGAGGCGGTCCGGTTCTGCGTCACCTCCGTGATGGCCTGGACGGCGGGGCCGTCCGCGGCGGTCCCGCTCTCCTCGTCGGAGTCCGTTGCCGTCGACTCGCAGTCGGTTTTGCAGACGATCCTCCCGTCGGCTTCCGCCAGGACCGTCTCGCTCCGGTACACCCTGACGGCCACGTCCTGTTCGCCGAAGTCGCTCAGGTCCAGCGTGACGTTGAACGTTTGCTCGTCGGTGACCGCGGTCGTGTCCGTCAGTAAGAACGTGTCTCCTTCGACGTTGACACTGAGGGTGGTACCGGGCGACAGGTCCGTCTCGCCGCGGATCGTCTGGTTCGCGCCGGCTTCGAGGACCAGCTCCTCGCCGTCGGTGACGATGGCGGTTCCGTTCCCGTCGGGAGCCGCGGTCGCCGACGCTGCGGGTGTCGACGCCGCGGTGCCCGACGCGACTGCGAGGAGGGCGACCAGTGCGGCGGCCAACGCACGCCTTCCGGAGGTCATCCGCTCACCCCCGTTCGCTCCGGTCGTCCGGTCTCGGAGGGAGGCAGTACGTCGTTCGTCGGTTTCGTCGGGGACATGCGAGTCGACAGACGCAACCGCCCCAAAAAGCTGTCACGTTAGCTTAATTTGGGATTTAACCCAGGAGTCCGACGGAGGTCGGCGGGGTCTCTTGACTCGGTAACTTCGTCACGTACTTGTCCTACCGGTCCTGATTCCCGGCCAATGGATTACCCCGAGTCCCGGCGGGCGCTGGTCGAGGACCGGCTGGAGGTCGTCCTCGACCGGGTCGAACCGACGGAACTCGCCGAGGAGGTCCGCCACGTCGCGCTGTCGGGGGGCAAGCGCGTCCGGCCGACCGTCACCGTGCTCTCCTGCGAAGCGGCCGGGGGCGAGGCCGAGGACGCGGTCGACTTCGCGGTTGGGATCGAACTGGTCCACGACGCCTCGCTGGTCGTCGACGACGTCATCGACCGGTCGGACACCCGTCGGGGGAACGCGAGCGCGTGGGCCGAGTTCGGCTACGCGCCCGCCATCGTCGCCAGCGACGGCCTCATCGGCGAGGCCTTCGAGCTGTTCTCGCCCGACCCCCGGGCGATGGAGGCGGTCGCCGACGCGATGGTCGAACTCGGCGAGGGCGAGGCGACCGAACTCGTCGCCCGGCCGGCCGGCCGCGAGGAGTACATGGAGCTGGCCCGCCGGAAGACCGGGGCGCTGTTCCGGGCCGCCGCCGAACTCGGCGCCATCGCGGCCGACGCCGACCCCGCGACCGTCGAGGCGTTCGGCGAGTACGCCGAGAAGGTCGGCGTCGCGTTCCAGATCCGCGACGACGTGCTCGACGCGACCGCCGACGCCGACGACCTGGGCAAGCCGACCGGCCACGACGCCGAGATGGGCCGGCCCTCCATCGTCCGGGTGACCGACCTCGACGCCGACGAGGCGGCCGCCCTCGCCCACCGGCAGTCCGACGAGGCGCTGGCCGCGCTCGACCGGGCGGCCACGCCCGACCTCGCGGCGACCGACTACCTCCGGGACCTCGCGGAGTTCGTCGTCACCCGCGAGCACTAGCAGGCGTTTTCCACCGAGCGGCGGACTACGGTGCGTCACGGGTCGGTGGTGAGACTGTTCCTTTGCTCCGAGCGCTCCGGAATCGATGGTGAGTACAGAGCGTGTATCTCTCGTAATCGCCTTCAGTTCCGTTCTTTCAAACCCTGCACAGTATCCGTTGTTTCAGGGTTGTTCTCACACTGTCCATCATCGTATATTGAGAGGCGACTTTCGAATTCTACTTCGTTCTTCTCGAGTATCACCACCTCTGGTGAGCAACCCTGATTAGTTGGAAAATCTTCGTACGTTTGTCTGTAATCAGTCGGCCCAATCTGATGCCACGTTTCTCCGGCATCTATGCTAACATTCACGAGAAAGTCTGAATGACACGGTGGGACAAACTGCACAACCCACGAATTAGCAATTGTTCCCTCATCAGGAGTCGCCGCTGAAAGTTCGCCTTCCTTCCGATAGGTAGCTTCCCCGCCATTACCTTGGACGAGTAGGTAGTAATCCAGCGTTTGTCGAGTCCGATTGGTAACCTCGGCCCCGACTAACGGTGGCACACTCGGTTCGGTTGATTGGGCTTGGTTTCCCCAATCTGAACACCCGGCAAGACTCGTTAGAAGCGTCGCTCCCCCTGCCAGCACTGCACGTCGTCGAATGAGGCCGGAGGAAGACATTCATCTCGGCTACGATATGTCATCGTATGTATCTAATGGTGGTCTATCAGAATAGAGAGACGATAAGTTCGCACCACGCATCGAGCAACTCACGTTCTGGTCTGCGTCGACGTGTAGGCCGACCACGACTGGCTAGCCCGTCCCATCGCTACCCGACCTGCTCGGCCCGCCGGGACCGCCGCGACTCAGCGATGGCGAACGCGAGCGTACTGGTGAGCCCCAGCAGCGTTCCGATGGTGAGCATGACCGCGAGGTAGGTCAGCCGGGGCAGGTCGAGCGGAACCCGGCTCAGGAAGTACGCGCTGATTGCGTGGAGCACCAGGGCGATAGAGAGGACGTAGAACGGCGCGTTGAGGTAGCGCCACTGAAAGCGGTCGGCCAGGTACTCGTCGGTGATCTGACCGAGGCTGGTGGTGATGCCCGCGGCGGTGAACCACGTCACCGCGCCATATACCAGCGCCGCGAGGACGTGGAGCGGCCCCACCGCGCCGCCGGTCTCGCCCTTGACCGTCTCGAGCATCTCGACGCCGCGGACCCCGCCGATGACCAGCAGCGCCGCGGCGACGACGTAGGTGATGAGCGTGACCCGGCCGGCGTAGAGGCTGTTGCGGGCCTTCTCGGCCGCCCGGTCGAGCAGGCGCTCGACGCCGAGACCCCGACCGAGGACGTAGAGGCCGAGCAGCCCGGAGGTGACGCCGAACACCGCCGCGCCGGGCAACCCGAGCAGGTCCGAGACGATCGAGAGCGGGTAGATGAGCAGCAGGATGCCCAGCGGGACGAGGATGGTCCCGCGTGTCTCGGGGTCGTCGAGCACCTGCTTGATGGTGTAGTACATCGACTCGAGGTCCTGGGCCTGGCGGACGACCACCCGGCGGACGCCGTCGATGGGGACCCGCGACCGGATGACCGGGATGACGCTCTCGTCCTGGGCGCCGTCGGTCACGATGACCGCCTGTATCTCCTCGCTGGTCGAGAGGCTGGCCAGCACCTCGTCGACCTCGTCGCCGACCGCCCGGTTGGCCGCGATGTCGCCGCCCTCGGTGCCGGTCACGACCGCGACCTCGACCGTCTCGTCGTCGATGCGGTCGGCGAGGTGGACCCCCTCGAACATGACGTTGACGTCGCTGTCCTCGGGGTCGGCCGTGGCTAACGCCACCGCGGCGGCCTCGACGTCGTCGCGACCGATGACCGGCGTGTCGAAGTCCGTCTTGCGACCGAGGTCGTCGTCGAGGTCCACGCACAGGACCAGCAGCATTACTCGGGGCTATGCGGCCGGGGTTTAACTTCTTTCGGGACGGGTGCCGGAGGTCGGAAACCGATTGCCACTCGGTACCGTTTCGAGCGCCGCATCCGGCGATATGGTAACAGAAAGTTAATATACCGACAGTTTGGACTTCGATTCAACAGGTCCCCTCCATGCCCCCAACAATCGCAGTCGCCCACTATCCGGAAGGTGCTGGCCACGCTACGCGCATGCTAGCCATCGCCAACGCGCTCCGCGACCGGGGCGCCGAGGTGCTGCTGGCCGGCGGCGGCGCCGGCACCGAGTTCGTCTCGCTCCACGGGTACGACGAGTTCGAGCCGACGACCGTCGACTACATCGACACCTACCAGGGCGGGTCGCTCGGGCAGGTCCTCGCCCGGAGCGTCCCCGCCAGCGCCCGCCGGGTCGCCGAGTACGTCGACTGGCTCGGCGAGACAGACCCCGACGCGCTGGTCACCGACGACATGTTCGCCGCGATGGCCGCCTCCCGGACCGACGTGCCCCTCTACGTCCTGAAACACGACGTCCCCGGCCTCTACCGCGACCCCGTCGAGCGGAGCGGCGCCCGGTTCCACACGGCGTTCCAGTCGGCGGTCACCCGGGAGTTCTTCTACCCCGCCGTCTGGCCGCCCGCGGCCATCGACCCCGACTTCGCGACCCGCATTCCGCCGGTCTCGCTGGACGAGCCCGATCGGGAACTGGACGAATGCGACCGGGATGGCGGCGGCGAGGTGCGCGAGGCCGCCGACGTCGTCCTCGTGCCGAGCCACTACTCGGAGTTCGACCGCCTCGCGGCCCGCCTCGAACGCGAGGGCCACGACGTGCTCCACGTCGGCGCCGACGACTGGGAGCCCGTCCCGTCTCTGCTCCCGTACATCAGGGGCGCCGACGCGGTGGTCTGCTCGGGCTACTCGACCGTCATGGACGCCGCGGTCGCCGGCACGCCCTGCGTCGTCTGGCCCGAGACCGACGAGCAGGAGGCGGTCGCCGAGCAGTTGGCCCGGCCCGACGTCGACGGGTTCGCCGTGGCCGACGACGCCCTCGACGTGCTCGACGCCGTCGAGTCGCCGCCCTCGGCGACCCCGTCGGACAACGGGGCCGACGTCGTCGCCGAGCGGGTGGTCGAGGACCTCGCCGGCATCGCGGAATCGCGGATCGACGGGTCATCGCCGGCCGTCGCATCGTCGCCGGTCCCGGTCCCCGACGGCGGTCGGTCGCCGACGCGCCGGCGGACGGCCCTGTTCGACGGCGGGAAGGGACTGTCGCTCGCCGTCCGGACGCTGCTCGGCGTCGGTCTGTCGGTGCGGGACGCCCGGACCCGGCTCGTCGGGCGGGCCGAGCGTGCCGCGGCGTCGACGCTGAGCGGTGTCCTGCTGGCGGTGCTGGTCGTCAAGGGACTGACGGCGCGGGGACGGACGCGGCGATAGCGGCCGACGTACCTCGTTTCGCACGCTTTTTGAGGCTCGGCGCGCTATCCTGGGCTAACGAATGATCTCGAAGGGCTGCGAACAGTGCGCCAAGGGGGGCAAGATGGTGCTCTTCGTCTACGGCTACTGCGACCAGCGGGACTGCTTCTACTGTCCCCTCGGCGAGAACCGCAAGAACGTCACCGACGTCTACGCCAACGAGCGGAAGGTCGAGTCCGACGAGGACGTCGTCGCCGAGGCCGAGCGCATGGACGCGCTGGGCACCTCCATCACCGGCGGGGAGCCCCAGGAGGCGATGGAAAAGACCTGTCGGTACCTCTCGCTGCTCAAGGAGGAGTTCGGCGAGGACCACCACACGCACCTCTACACCGGCATCACGGGCGGCCGCGAGAACATGCGCCGGCTCTCGGAGGCCGGCCTCGACGAGATCCGGTTCCACCCGCCGCTGGACCTCTGGGGCGAGATGCACGGCACCGAGTGGGAGGACATCCTCTACGTCGCCCGCGAGGAGGGGCTGACCCCCGCGTTCGAGATTCCGGGCATCCGGGCCGAGGAGGAGTTCCTCGAGTTCTTGGACGAGGGCGCCGCGGAGTTCTGCAACGTCAACGAGTTCGAGATGAGCGACGGCAACTTCCGCCGGATGCAGGAGGAGGGCTACGAGCTCCAGGACGGTCACATGAGCGCGGTCGAGGGGTCGAAGGAGATCCTCGACCAGATGGGCGACCACGACCGGGTGTACTTCTGCACCTCCGTGTTCAAGGACGCCGCCCAGCACCGCAACCGGATGAAGCGCATGGCCCGGAACATCCGTCGGGAGTTCGACGAGGTGACCGACGACGGGACGCTGGTGTACGGCAAGACGTGGGAGACGAGACAGCGCCTCGAGGAGCTCGGCGTGCCCGAGGAGTTCTACACCGTCAAGTCCGACCACGTCGAGCTGGCGTGGTGGCTGCTCGAGGAGATGGTCCAGGAGGGCGACGTCGAGAAGGGCGAGATCGTCGAGCAGTACCCCACCGTCGACGGCCAGGTGGTCGAGCGGACGCCGCTGGCCTGAGTCGCTGCGAGCGAACGCAGTGAGCGAGCAGGATTTTGGTCCAGCTTTTACCAGCGAGGGAGCTACGGGCGGCCGAAGGCCGCGCGAGCGACCGAGCGCAGTAAAAGGTGGTCGCGCCAGGTCGTCGAACGGACGCCGCTGGCGTGAGATCCGGTCGCGCCGTCTCCTTCTGCCTCTCACTCTGGTGTCGTGGCGGCATCCTCGTCCTCGGATTCCGCGGTCGTCTCGGTGGTCGTTTCAGTTGCGGTCTCGGTTGTGGTTTCAGTTGTCGTTTCGGTAGTCGTTGCGGTGGTCGTTTCAGTCGTGGTCTCGGTCGTCGTTGCGGTGGTCGTCGTCTCCGCGGTCGTCTCCGTAGTCGTGGGTGTTCGTTCGGTCGTCGTCTCGGTCTCGGTCGTGGTTCCGGTGGTCCCCGATTCGGTCCCCTTGGTGGTCGTCTCGGTCGTCGTCGGTCCATCCGGCGCGGTCTCGTCGGTCGACGTCGACTTCCGGGACCCGGTCCCGGCCGTCCCGGAGCCGTCGTCCCCAGCGGGCGTCTCGTCCCCGCACGAGCCGTCCTCGAACAGCCGGACCTGGAAGTTCCCGCAGAAGCTGCGCTTGCCGGTCGGGCGGAAGCGATAGGCCTCGCCGACGGACGGCGAGGGCGAGTCGGAGCTCACGAGCAGGTAGAACTTCGTGCCGCTGCACGTCCGGCATCTGAACAGATTGCCGTCGTTGCACAGGCTCGACCCGACGTACTCGAACAGTTTGACGGTGCCGTCCTCCTCGGCGATCATCTCCTCGGACCCTCTGGTCACCCAGCCCGTAATTACGGAACGCGAACCGGTGGTCGTCCCCGGTACCAGGTCTGTTCCCAGAACCCCGGCCAGCAGCGCGCCCCCGGCGCTGAGGAATCCCCGGCGCGATGTCTCGTCCGTCATTCCCGTTCTCTCTCCCCTAATACGGATGGAAGGTAATAACGTGCATAGTAACCAATGTGATGGTTTCCTTCGCGGGTATTCCGACGGACCCATGGCCGGCCGACAGCGTCGTGTTCGACGAGCAACGGCATTCTGCCGGCAATCGCCGAACCCTCAACCGTTCGAACTGCCCTCCCTCGGGACCGAGTGGCTCGGCGTCGGCGCGTTCCTCGCGGTCGCGCGGCGCCGCTACCGGCTGTACATCTACACGTCGGGCGGGGCGGCGTAACACGCGGTAGCGGCTGTTTTCGGTGACTTTGGGGGTTCGCTCCCGTACACTCACGCCGAGGCGTTCGCGGCCCGACCGGTCGGCGGGTCCCGCGGATCGACGTCGACCTCCACCGTGCCGGTAACGGTCGTCCAGCCGTCCTGCGGGCCGCGGAGAGCGACCTCGACGCCGTCGCGGTAGGTGTCGTAGTTCCAGCCGAACATCCACCAGGCGTTCTCGCCCTGGACGCGCTCGACGACGTCCACCCTGACCGTCTCGTCGGCCTCGTAGGACGCGTACACGGCCGAGTCGTACTCGTAGCACCGGAGCCAGTCGGCGGCCGGGAAGCCGCAGGCGGTCGGTCGGCGGGCCGAGCGTGGACGGAACAGGGGCTCGCCGCTCCACGGGTCGGCGGTCTCGACCGCGCCGTCGGCCGGCACCGTCACGGTCAGCAGCGTCCCGGCGTCGGCGTCCCGCGTCATGTTGGGGTTCGCGGGGTCGTACTCGCCGGCCGGAATCTCGACGCGCTCGCCCCGACCGTCCGCCTCGACGTACTCGTAGTAGCGGGGCGCGACCGCGACCCGGTCGGCCCGGAGTCGGAGCATCGGCCCGCGCTCGGTCTCGACGACGTCGTAGGTGAAGTTGTCGTCCGCGGCGTTGCCCCGCTCGACCAGCGCCGCGTCGAGGGACGGGTCGTCGGCCCCGTCGACGCCGAGCGGAACCGGGACGTAGAGCGCGACGTTCTCCAGCGTCTCGTTGGTGTTCACCGCGAGCTCGTAGGTGTAGCCGCTCTCGTAGCTCGTCCGGTAGAGGTGCTCGGCGTACAGCCAGAGCCCGCCGGCCAGCACGGCGACGACGACCAGGGCGGCGGCCCCGGTCACGAGTCCGATGCGTCGCCAGTCGCGCCCCGACGGGTCGGACGGCTCCTCGTCGGCCGGCGCCGAGCTGTCGCTCATACGCCGAGTCCACACAGCAGGAGGCGAAAGAGGTGGCGGTCGGGCACACGTGACGAAGAGATGGCGGTCACGCGCCTGGGCCGCGTCGACCTCGAAGCCGTTTACACGCCGGTGGAGTAGCGCAGGATGCCGGCGACCCCGCCGAACGCCGACTGGAGCTGCTCGCCCTTCTCGAAGTCGGTCGAGATGAACTTGGTCTCCGTGCCGCGCTGCTCGGCGATGGTCATCAGGTGCTCGATGGCGTCCTCGCGCTCGACGACCTCGGCCTCGCTCCCGTCCTCGCAGGTGTGGTCGGGGGTGTCCTGGCGCTGGTCGACGAACTCGAACTCCTCCTTCTCGCCGCAGTCGTACACCACGACGTCCTTGCGGAGGTCCTCGGAGAGCAGGAGCCGGTCGACCGACCCCATCACCAGGTTCTTGCGGGTCGGCTCGAAGCCGTAGGTCGCCTTGTTGCCGTCGTGGAGCTGCTTGAAGAACTCCTCCATCTCCTTCTTGTCCTTCATCACCTCGGCGTCGGCCAGCGCCTCCTCGGCGCTGTCCACCAGGTCGTACAGCCCCGACTCGTCGGTGTAGGCCACGTCGAACTTGCCCAGCACCTTCTGCTGGATCTCGTGGTGGAGGTAGTCGCCGTCGAGGAACTCGTCCTTCGTCGGCGAGGGGCCGCCCACGAGCACGCCGTCTAACTCCTCGCGCTCGGGGACGAACAGGTCGTTGGCCATCTCGGCGACCTCCTGGTAGAAGTTGTCGATGGCCTCGAGCCGGAGCCGGGCGAACCGCTGGGCGGACTGACCGCCTTTGCGCTGCTTGCCCGGCACCAGCGAGGAGGCGGACTTGACGGGCTCGACCCGCTTGCCACGGAGCCAGCCGACGTTGGCCTCCCGCCGGTCGAGCACGACGAGGCCGTACAGCCCCTTGTCGGCCAGCATGTGCTCTAACGGCTCGGTCAGGAACGACGAGTCGCAGTGGTAGCGGAACGACTGGATGGGCTCGGGCGGGTCCTCCAGCACCCTCGTTATCATCTCGGTCTGACCGCCGCCGGAGTCGATGGCGCCGCTGAACAGGACGATGCCGTTGTCCGGCGGGTAGACGTCGTAGTAGCGCAGCCGGTCCTTGATGGAGGTGAGCGCGTCCTGGACGTTCGTGCGGGTCTGCTTCGACTTGATGTTCGACGCCTCGCTGTGCTCCTGGGTGACGTGGGCCACCACGTCGCTGATCTGCTTGTCGGGCGGAATGTAGATGGTGACGAGCTGAGTCCCGGACCCTTCGTAGTCCCTGAGGTCCTCGATGACCTTCTGGAACTCGTACTTCTTCCTGTCGGACTGCTCGCCGTCGTCGTCACTCATTACGGGTATCTAGCCGCCCCAGCCGGTAAGTAACCTGCGACCTTCAGTCCGCGAGTGCGCGCGCCGCGGGCGGGTTCGGCGCCGAATGGAGCCCGGCGCGGCCGCGTCGATCCGGGTCCGACGCCGACCTGTGCGTCCGGCGAGCGCCCCCGAACGGTACCGTCGACCGACGACCACCGACCGCTTCCTGAGGGACGACCGCCACTCGGTCGTCGGTCCCCGCCATCGAACCTGTCGTCCGGGACGGAGTAACTTTATATGCGTATCATGGTTCGGTTGGGACAACGAGTATCATGTCCGACACGGTATACGCGGTAGCGAGCGGCAAGGGAGGTGTCGGGAAGACAACGACGGCCATCAACCTCGGGGCGATGCTGGCCGACCGGGGCCACGCGGTCGTGGTCGTCGACACCGACCTCGGGATGGCGAACCTCGCGGACTTCCTCGACTTCGAGATCGAGACCCCGACGCTCCACGAGGTGCTGGCCGGCGAGGCGTCGTTCGCCGACGCCGTCTACGAGGCGCCGGGCGACATCGACGTCCTGCCGAGCGCGACCGACATCGAGGCGTTCGTCAAGTCCGACCCCGCGAACCTCCAGTCGGTGGTCGACGACCTCCGGGAGGAGTACGACTACGTCCTGCTCGACACGGGCGCGGGCGTCAGCTACGACACCCTGGTGCCGCTGGCGCTGGCCGACCGGGTGCTGCTGGTCGCGACGCCCGACGTCGCCTCGGTCCGGGACACCGCCAAGACCGGCGAGCTCGCCGAGCGGGTCGAGAGCGAGGTCAGGGGCGCCGTGCTGACCCAGCGCAGCAGCGACATCCTCAACGCCGACGACGTCGAGGAGACGCTGGGCACGGACGTCCTCGCGGTGGTTCCCCAGGACGAGGCGGTCCCGATGGGTATCGACGCCGGCCGGCCGCTTGCTGCGTTCGCCCCCAACGCTCCCGCCGGCCAGGCCTACCGCGACCTCGCCGCGGTGCTGACCGGGGACGCCGACCCCGACCCCGAACTCGACTTCGACGGCGCGGCCGACGGCGACGCGGCCGAATCGAGCGACGGCCTCGGCGCGGACGCCCTCAGCGGCTCCGAGCGGGCCGCGAACCTCCGGGATACCCTCGGCGACAGCGACGGGAGCGAGGGCCTGCTCGGCGGCGAACTCGCGAACGCGGCCGACGAGATCCGCGCCCAGGCGAAGGCGAACGCGGCCTCGTCGGCCGACCGGACCGACGCCGAAAGCGGGGACGAGAGCGCGGTCGACGCGGGAACCGCAGACCGCGACCCTCCCGCGACCGACCCTGACGAGGCCGACGGCGCGAAGGGCGACGAGGCGGCGTCGGCTGACGCGAGCGAGGACGAAGGCGAAGTGGCATCGGCTGGCGCGACTGAGGACGATGCGGCGTCGACCGGCGCGAGCGGGGCCCGGAGCGTCGACGACCTCCTCGACGAGCACATCAGCGACGAGCGCCTCGGCGGTCCCGCCGCATCGGGTGACGGCGACCCGCTCGCCCAGGTCGGCGAGGAGCTCTCCGGCGACGACGCGGCCGCCACCGGCGCGGGGAACGATGCGTCGGGTAGCACCGCCCCGGCGGACGGCGGGAGCGACGACCCGCTCGCGGCCGAGGACGGCGCCGCGGAGACCGGCGACCCCTTCGCCGAGGCGGAGGACCCGCTCGCCGCGGACGCGAGCGACGGCCAGTCCTCGTCGCCGGCCGAGACGCCCGGAGACGCGGCGACCAGCGAAACGTCCCGCGAAGCAGCGTCGACTTCCGGCACCGCCGACGAACCGGAGTCGGAGCCGGCGGTCGAGCCCGCCGAGGTTCGAACCGAGGCCGCCGAGGAGTCGAGCGAGTCGGCGACCGACCAGGAGGGGGACGACGTCGCGGGCGCGGTCCCGTTCGAGGAGCGGGACCTCCAGCGCCCCGCCGACGAGTCGGCCGAATCCCCCGACGGCGACGACGAAACCGAGGAAAAGGGTCGGGCCGACGAGGGGACGCGCGACGACGAACCCGGCGAGGACGGCGGCGTGCTGGGCCGCCTCGGGTCGATATTCAAGTAGAACCGACAACCTCTAAGGAGCTTCGCCGTCGAAGCTATCACCATGGCAGACGATAGTTCGGTTTCGTTCTGGTGGGTACTGCTGTTCGTGTTGCTGACGCTCGCGGTCACCGCCGGCGCGGTCCTCTTCGTCGGCGGCGACCTCATCGTCCCGCCGTCCGGGTTCGTGCTCCCCGTCTGATTCTGCGGTTGTCCGGTCCAGCGAACGCGTCGCCCGACTCCTACATCGACCGGGGTGCGGCGACGCCCAGGACCTGGAGGGCGTTGCCGACCGCGTGCTTCGACGCCGCGACCAGCGCCAGCCGCGCGTCCCGGAGGTCGTCGTCGACGTCGTCGGAAAGCACCGGGCACTCGCGGTAGAACGCGTTGAACGTCTCGGCGATCTCCCGGGTGTAGGTCGCGACCACGTGGGGTTCGAGGTCGGCGGCGGCCTCCTCGATGACGGCGGGGAAGCGCGCGACGACCTCCAGCAGTTCGCGCTCGGCCGCGGTGTCGAGCAGGTCGGCGTCGACGTCCCCGGCGAGTTCCGCCGACCCCGCGGGGTCGATGCCCGCCTCTTCGAGGATGCCGCAGCAGCGCGCGTGGACGTACTGGACGTACGGCGCGCTCTGGGCCTCGAAGTCGAGCGCCCGGTCCCACTCGAAGGTGATGGCCTTGGTCGGCTGCTTCGAGACGATGTCGTACCGGACCGCGCCGATGCCGACCTGCTCGGCGATGCGCTCGACGTCCTCGTCGGTCAGGTCGTCGTCGCGGATGCGGTCGTCGAGCCGGGTCTCGACCTCCTCGCGGGCCCGGTCGATGGCCTCGTCGAGCAGGTCGTCGAGGTCGATGCCGGTTCCCGCGCGCGTCGACATCTTCCCCTCGGGGAGGTTGACGTAGGAGTAGATGACCTGCTCCAGTTGGTCGGTGTCGTTGCCCAGCAGGTCGAGCGTGGCGGTCATCTGGTCGGCCTGGAGCTTGTGGTCCTCGCCGAGCACGGTGACGGCGCGGTCGTACTCGTCGAACTTCCACTCGTGGTGGGCGAGGTCGCGGGTCGCGTAGAGTGTGGTGCCGTCCGACCGCAGGAAGACGAAGTTCTTCTCGATGCCGAACGCCGAGAGGTCGAGCTGCCAGGCGTCCTCCTCGTAGACGGCCTCGTCCAGCTCCTTCAGGCGCTCGACCACGTCGTCGGCCGACCCGTCCCGGAGGAACCGGGTCTCCTTGACGAACTCGTCGAACTCCGCGGGGAGGCGGTCGAGCGTCTCGCGCATCCCGCCGAGCACGGTGTCGACGACCGCCTGGACGCGCTCGTAGGTCTCCGCGTCGCCCTCCTCCAGTCCCTGCATGATGGCCTGTATCTCGGCCTCCGCCGCCTCGACCTCGTCGGGGTCGCCGTTCTCCAGGAAGTCGTTGCCCGTCCGGTAGTAGCGCACCAGGTCGTAGTCGGCCTTGTCGCGCTCGGGCTCGGAGTCGAGGTCCGACTCGTCGAACGTCTCGTAGGCCCAGGTGAACACCGCCATCTGACGGCCCGCGTCGTTGACGTAGTAGTGGCGGTCGACGTCGTGGCCCGCGAACGAGAGGACCCGCGCCACCGCGTCGCCGACGATGGGGTTGCGCGCCCGGCCGACGTGGACCGGCCCGGTCGGGTTCGCGGAGGTGTGCTCGACGACGACCTGTTGGCCGGTGGAATCGAGGTGGCCGAAGTCGGCCGACTGGGCCTGCTCGACCGTGCCGGCGTAGTAGGCGTCGCTCGGCGCGAAGTTGACGTAGGCTCCCTGCGCCGAGGCGCCCTCGATCAGGTCGTACTCGGCGACGTCGATCTCGTCGGCAATCTGGCCTGCGACTTGGGGCGGGGGCGCGCCGACCTCGCCGGCCAGGCGGAACGCCGCGCTGGAGGCGAGCACGGCGTCGACGCCCTCCGGCGGGTCCTCGACCCCGAGGTCGTCGGTCGGCAGGTCGAGCGCGTCGAGCGCGGAGACGAGCGCGGCCTCCACCTCGTCCCGGAACTGGAGATACATGTTGGTGGTTGGTTTTCGACCGGCGGGTAAATGGGTTTCTGAACCGCGGCAGTCGGGGCGGCGCGGACGTAGGCCGAACGGCGACGCACGGACGAGACGTCCACTTCCGTCGGGCTCAGACGCGCTCGACCAAGGTGGCGATGCCCTGGCCGAAGCCGATACACATCGTGCAGAGGCCGTACCGACCGCCGCAGTCCTCGAGCTGGGCGGCGAGCTTGCCCAGCAGCACCGCGCCGGTCGCACCCAGCGGGTGGCCGTGGGCGATGGCGCCGCCCCAGACGTTGGTCCGGTCCCAGTCGGCGCCGGTCGCTTCGAGCCACGCCTGTACGACCGGGGCGAACGCCTCGTTGACCTCGAACCGGTCGACGTCGGCCACCGTCAGGTCGTTCTGATCGAGAATCTCCTCGGTCGCCGGAATCGGCCCCGTCAGCATCGTCTTCGGGTCGACGCCGACGACGTGGGTGTCGACGATGCGCACCGACGGCTCCCAGCCGCGGGCCTCGCAGGCCGACTCGGAGGCGACCAGCGTCGCCGCCGCCCCGTCGACGATGCCCGAGGAGTTGCCGGCGTGGACGACGCCGTCGCCCTCCTCGCGGAACACCAGCGGGAGCTCGTCCAGCGTCTCGCGGTCGGTCCCGGGTCGCGGGTGCTCGTCGCGCTCGACGGTGACGGCCTCGCCGTCGACCTCGGTCTCCACGGGGACGATCTGGTCGTCGTACTTCCCGGCCTCGGCCGCCTCGCCCCACCGCCGCTGGGAGTCGACCGCGATGCGGTCGGCCGCCTCGCGTGCGAACCCCCACTCGTCGGCGATGCGCTCGGCGCCCTCGCCCTGGGAGGTCAGCTCGTCGAAGTGCTCGAAGTACGTCTCGGTGACGTTGGCGGGGTCGGCGTAGCTGCGCTCGTCGGACGCGGCGTCGCTGGCCATCGGGACCCGGGTCATGTGCTCGACGCCGCCGGCGACCAGCACGTCGTGCATCCCGCCGCGGACCTGCCCGGCCGCGAAGTTGACGGCCTGCTGGCCCGACCCGCACATCCGGTTGAGTTGGACGCCGGGCACGTCCTCGCCCCAGCCGGCGACCATCGGGGCTATCCGGCCGACGTTGAGCCCCTGCTCGCCGACCGGCGTCACGCAGCCGTAGATGACGTCCTCGACGGCTTCGGCGCCGTCGAACCCGTTTCGCGCCTCCAGCGCCCGCAGGGGTTCGGCCGCGAGGTCCTGCGGATGGGTGTCGGTGAACGACCCGCCGCGCTTCCCGAGCGGCGTCCGCACCGCGTCGACGATGTACGCGTCTTCCATGGCGGGCGGATTCACGCCGACCGGCCTTTACACTTCGGGAACGCTCGGCACGCGAAGCGGCGTTCCGCGGTCGCGTTCCCGCCGGATCGCGCTCGCGCCGGTCGCCCCGACCGACTCCGTCCCTACCGGATCGCGTCCGCCTCGCGGAGCGCGGCGAGGTCCGCGTCGGCGAGGCCGACCTCCCGGAGCACCTCGTCGGTGTGCTGGCCGCGCTCCGGGACGCGCTCGTCGGTCGCCTCGGGTTCGGCGCTGCTCCGCCCGGGGAAGCCGACCCTCGGCGGAGCGTCGTCGGGGCGTTCCACGACGCCGCGGGCCTCGAACTGCGGGTGCTCGACCGCCTCCGCGGGCGTGTTGACCGGCGCCGTCATCGTCTCATCGCCCAGCGTCTCCAGCCAGCGCTCGCGCGACCGGCTCGCGAACAGGGCCGCGAGTTCGTCCCGCAGCGCCTCGCGGACGGCCGGGTCGTCGGTCCCGTGCTTGCCCGTCAGGTCCTCGCGGCCGACCGCCTCGCAGAACGCCGCCCAGAACGCGGGCTCCAGCGCCGCGAGCGTGACGTACCGCCCGTCCGCGCACTCGTAGACGTCGTACCACGGGACCCCGCCGGTCAGCTCCGTCTCGCCCGGCCGGGGGTTCCCGCCGGTCAGGGCCGGATACGCGACCGACTGGGAGAACGAGAGCACGACGTCCGACATCGCGACGTCGACGTACTCGCCGCCGGTGTTGCCGAGTTCGCGCGAGGCGAGCGCGCCCACGACCGCGAACGCGGCGAACAGCCCGCCGCCGAGGTCGGCGACCTGGTAGCCCGGAATCTGCGGCGGCGCGTCGGCGTCCTCGCGGGTCATGTCGAGCAGGCCGGCGAGGCCGACGTAGTTGAGGTCGTGGCCGGCCCGGTCGGCGTAGGGGCCGGTCTGCCCGTACCCCGAGAGCGAGCAGTAGACGAGCTCGCCGTTGTGCTTCCGGAGCGTCTCGTAGTCGACCCCCAGCCGGTCGACGACGCCCGGCCGGAACTGCTCGACCACGGCGTCGGCGGACTCGACCAGCGCGTAGAACGCCTCCCGGCCCGCCTCCGACTTGAGGTCGACGGCGACGCTGCGCTTGCCCCGGTTGACCGAGTCGAACATCGCGCCCACGTCGCGGTCGGTGAACGGCCCCATCTCCCTGGCGTAGTCGCCGCGGTCGGGGTCCTCGACCTTCACCACGTCCGCCCCGGCGTCGGCCAGCAGCTGGGTCGCGTACGGACCGGGCAGGAGCCGCGTCAGGTCGAGCACTCGAACGCCGTCGAGTCGCATAGCGCGACCTCGGCCGAGCGGACCTTAAAAGTCGGGGCGGCCGCGCACGCGACCCGGACGACCGCCGGCCCATCGCCGAGCTATATGTGGCGCGGCCGCCTCGGCATACGGTGACGAGACCATGTCCGATTCGACCTACGAGACCATCCGCGTCGAACGCGACGAGAGCGCGGCCACCGTGACGCTCGCCCGGCCGGACCACCTGAACTCGCTCACGCGGGAGCTGACCGAGGAACTGCGCGACGCGGTGACGGAACTGACCGCGGACGACGGTGTCCGGTGCATCGTCCTCGCGGGCGCGGGCGACGCCTTCGGCGCCGGCGCCGACCTCGCCCGACTCGACGGCGACGCCGGGGACGAACCGGTCATCCGGCAGCTCGCGTCGACGCTCCACGAGACGATTCGCCGGCTCCACCGGGCCGAGAAGCCGGTGGTGGTCGGCGTCGACGGGGTCGCGGCCGGCGCGGGGTTCAGCCTCGCGCTCTCGGGCGACGTGGTGCTCGCGAGCGACGAGGCGCGGTTCGAGTACGCCTACCCCCGGGTCGGACTCACCGGCGACGGCGGCTCGACCTTCCTCCTCCCGCGGCTGGTCGGCCTCCGCCGGGCGAAGGAGATCGCGCTGCTCGACGAGCCTATCGACCCCGAACGGGCGGTCGACCTCGGCATCGCGACCGAGGTCGTCGCCGACGACGAGTTCGACGACCGGCTCGACGAGCTCGCATCGCGGCTCGCAGAGGGGCCGACGAAGGCGCTCGGCCGGGTGAAGCGGCTCATGACCGAGGGGTTCGACCGCCGGCTCGAGGACCAGCTCGCCGCCGAGACGAACGCCATCGCCGAGTCGACCCGGACCGAGGACTACGCCAGGGGCCACGACGCCTTCTACGGCGACGACGACCCGGAGTTCGTCGGGCGGTGACCCACCCGTCCGGTGCCGAGACGAGCGCGCTCGAAGACCCGCAGTTAGCTACGCGTCGTCGTCCCGGAGCTTGAACTTCTGGACCTTCCCGCTGGGGTTCTTCGGCAGCTCCTCGACGAAGTAGTAGTCCCGGGGGCGCTTGAAGTCGGCCAGCGCGTCGCCCTCGGTGAGGTAGCGGTCGAGCTCGTCCCGGGAGGCGTCGCCCACGACGTAGGCGACCACGCGCTCGCCCCACTCGTCGTCGGGCTCGCCGACGACCGCGGCCTCGGCCACGTCCGGGTGCGAGAACAGCGCGTCCTCGACCTCGGTCGGGTAGACGTTCTCGCCGCCCGAGATGATCATGTCGTCTTTCCGGTCGACGACCCACAGGTAGCCGTCCTCGTCGCGGTAGCCCAGGTCGCCGGTGTAGTACCACTCCGCGCCGTCGGCCTCGCGGAGCGACTCGGCGGTCGCCTCCGGGCGGTTCCAGTACTCCCGCATCGTGCACGGCCCGGCGATGAGGATCTCGCCGACCTCGCCGCGCTCGACCGTCTCGGTCGGGTCCGCGTCGGGCTCGACGACCCGGACCGAGTGGTTGAGCGCGGGCAGGCCCGCGCAGCCCTGCTTCGATAGCTGGTCCTCGGGCGGCTGGAACACCCCGCAGGGGCCGATCTCGGTCATGCCGTACGCCTGGACGTAGTCCTCGCAGAGCTGGTCCATGCAGTCCTCGAGCACCTGCTCGGGCATCGGCGCGGCGCCGTAGAGCCCGACCCGGAGCGACGAGACGTCCACGTCCGTCTCCTTGGCGCCCTGCGCGAGCGCGTTCCACACCGTCGGCGCGGCGAACAGCAGGGTGACGCCGTGGTCCTCGATGGCCCGCAGCGCCTCCGCCGCCTCGAACTCGTGGTGGATGACGTTCGTCGCGCCGCGGGCCACGCGGCTGAACAGCATCGCGTGGAGCTCGGCGCAGTGGTACATCGGAAGGATGGTGAGCCCGGTGTCGTGGCGCGTGATGTTCAGCTCGCCGATGCACAGCAGGTTGTGCTCGACCATGTCGCGGTGCTCGTGGACGACGCCCTTCGGTCGCCCCGTCGTCCCCGAGGTGTAGATGAACGCGTAGACGTCGTCCTCCGCGACGTCCGCCGTCGGCGCGTCGGAGCTCCCCTCGTCGAGCAGCGCGTAGAAGTCGTCGGCGTAGTCGGGCGTCTCCCCGTCGATGGCCACGTAGTTCTCGACGGTCGCCAGCTCGGGCTTCGCGCCCTCGACCGCGTCGCGGGTCGCGGACTCGAAGAGGAGGGTGTGGGCCCCGGCGTCGTTCACGATGAACTCGACCTCGTCGGCGGACAGCCGGTAGTTCAGCGGCGTGAACACGGCGCCGAGCTTCGCGCACGCGTAGACGGTCACCGCCATCTCCGAGCCGTTGTACAGCACCGTCGCGACCCGGTCGCCCTTCTCGACGCCGAGGTCGGCGAGCGCGTTCGTGAGCCGGTTGACCCGCTCGTCGAACTCGGCGTAGGTCCACCGCTGGTCCCGCCGCGGGTAGACGATGGCGTCGCGGTCGGGGTGACGTTCGACGGTCTGTTCCAGGGTGTCACCTATCGTCGGATGCATGCTATCGGGTTCTCCACATCGTCTACTAACTTTTGTGGAGATTCACGCCAAACGATAGTGAATGAAATCGGGTCGGTCCGACGGCACCGGCACGACCGGGCGAGAGTAGCGTCGGCTCCGGACCTGTCAGCTGGCTGCCGGTGTTTCCTTACGGGAAGCCGTTGCAGTAGTCGACGCATGCCCACGAGACAGGCCGAAACCACGTGGCAAGGCGGCAAAGACGGTAGCGGCGACTTCGAGACCGAGAGCGGCCAGATAGCGGGGACGTTCCGGTTCCCGACCCGCTTCGAGGACGAGCAGGGAACGAACCCCGAGGAGCTCATCGGCGCGGCCCATTCGGGCTGCTTCTCGATGCAGCTGACGGCGTTCCTCGAAGAGGAGGGCTACGAGGCCGAGCGCATCCACACGGAGGCCGACGTCCACCTCGAGAAGGCCGACGGCGGCGGGTTCGAGATCCCGCGCATCGACCTGACGCTGGAGGCGGAGGTACCCGACGTCGACCAGGACACTTTCGACGAACTCGCCCAGAACGCCAAGGAGAACTGTCCGGTCTCGAAGGCGCTGGCCGGTCCCGAGATCGCGCTCGACGCGACGCTCCAGAGCTGAGCGGGCAACCGGCCGGCCGGAGGGTTGCGGTCAGCTACGCGCGGACGCCACCTTTGCTGTCGAGGTACGCTGTCGAGGTACGGGCTGGCGGCCGCGGCGGCCCGTTCGCGTACGGACGCGACGAACTCGCGTCGAGCGCCGGCCGTCCACCGGCACGTTCCGCTCGCCGAAGGAGTCGCAACTTCGTCCGGGGGTGCGAGTCCGATCGGACACAACGTATACTCCGATGCCGGTCGTAGTCTGTGGCATGGAAGCGATGGTCATCACTGACTTCGGCGGAACGGACGTCTTCGAGCGACGCGAGGTCGAGAAGCCGACTCCCGGGGCGACCGAGGTTCTCGTCCGCGTTCACGCCTCGTCGGTCAACCCCGTCGACACCAAGATCCGGCAGGCGGGGTCGTGGGCGGGCATCTCGCCGCCGACGGTGATCGGGTACGACGTCTCGGGCGTCGTCGAAGCCGTCGGCGAGGAGGTGACGGACTTCGCCGAGGGCGACGAGGTGTTCTACACCCCCGAGATATTCGGCGAGCAGGGGAGCTTCGCCGAGTACCACGTCGCCGACGAGTCGATCGTCGCGCGAAAGCCCGAGAACCTGTCGCACTCGGAGGCCGCGGCGCTCCCGCTCGCGGCCGCGACAGCCTGGGAGGCGATCGTCACCCGCGGCGACGTCGACGCGGGCGAGACCGTCCTCGTTCACGGTGCCGGCGGCGTCGGCGCGCACGCCGTCCAGATCGCGGCCGCGAGCGGCGCGCAGGTCGTCGCGACGGCGAGCCCCGAGACCGTCGAGCAGACCGAGGAGTTCGGCGCGACCCGCGCGATCGACTACGAGTCCGAGGACTTCGCCGACGTCGTCGAATCGGAGTTCGACGAACCGGTCGACCTCGTCTTCGACACCGTCGGCGGGGGGACGCTGGCCGAGAGCACCGGCGTCGTGCGGCCTCACGGCCGGCTGATCACCATCCTCGAACCCGAAGGCGAGTGGGGGTCGGCGTACCAGAAGAACCTCGACGTTCGCATGCTGTTCCTCGAGCGCGACCGCCGACCGCTCGACGCGCTCCGGCGACTCGCCGAGCGCGGTCACCTCGAGCCGGTGATCGACTCGGTGCTCCCGTTGGCGGAGGTCGCGAAGGCCCACGAGATGGTCGAGGAGGGCGGACTCACCGGAAAGGTGGTGCTGGACGTCGTCGGTGAGTAGCGGGGATCGGCGGGACCGGCGGGGTCACCTTCGAGTCCGTACACGCCGTCCGCGACGCGGCGCGAGGAAAGAACGTTTTAGCCTCGGCCGCTATCCGTCCTACAATGAGCGATTCCGGACCGAAGCAGGTGGACTCTCCCGAGTACCACCACGAGAACCACACCGCCGCCCAGACCTGCGGGTGGACCGCCAACGCCATGCGCGGCGAGGGGAAGTGTTATAAAAATATTTTCTACGGCATCGAGTCCCACCGCTGCATCCAGATGACGCCCGTGGTCAAGTGCAACGAGCGGTGCGTCTTCTGCTGGCGGGACCACGCCGGCCACGCCTACGAGCTGGGCGACGTCGAGTGGGACGACCCCGAGGCGGTCGTCGACGCCAGCATCGACCTCCAGCGCAAGCTGCTGTCGGGGTTCGGCGGCAACGACGAGGTGCCCCGCGAGCGCTTCGAGGAGTCGATGGAGCCCCGCCACGTCGCCATCAGCCTCGACGGCGAGCCCACCCTCTACCCCTACCTGCCGGAACTCATCGAGGCGTTCCACGACCGCGACATCACCACCTTCCTCGTCTCGAACGGGACCCGGCCGGAGGTCATCCGGGACTGCGACCCGACGCAGCTCTACGTCAGCGTCGACGCGCCCGAGCGGGCCACCTTCGACGAGGTGGTGAAGGCGATGGAGGACGACGCCTGGGAGAAGCTGGTCGACACGATGGACGTGCTCGCCGAGAAGGACGAGACCCGGACGGTGCTCCGCACCACGCTGGTCGGCGGCCAGAACGTCCACTCGCCCGACTGGTACGCCGGGTTCTACCGGCGCGCCGACCCCGACTTCGTGGAGCTCAAGTCCTACATGCACGTCGGCGAGTCCCGCGACCGCGTCGCCAGGGAGTCGATGCTCGACCACGAGGACGTCGTCGACTTCGCCGAGCGGATCCAGGCGCACATGCCCGACCACGAGCACCTCAAGGAGGTGCCGGTCTCGCGGGTCGCGCTGCTGTCGAAGACCGACGACACCTGGGTGCCGAAGCTGCGGAAGGACAGCGAGTTCTGGGCGCGGGACCCGATGACCGGGGACTGATCAGCTTTCAGCAAGTTTGACTGCTTTCTCGGTCAGGCGATATCGGTAAGCCTGTCTCCTGAAGATGATCTTATCGTATTCTCCCCTCTTGGTTATCGATTCGCTTCGTTCTATTGCTTCGATAGCTGAGTTTAGCTTTTCGAGAGAGTTCCCTCCTCGAAGATATGATTCAACTTTCTCTGGCATAATGCTGAATTCCTCTGCAAGGATACTGCGGAGCGTTCTTCCTGCACCGTCTGTTACAGCAATCGCTCCTTCTTCAGAGAACTGTGACTTTCTAGCGAAGTGGGGTTCTTCATCAATGTGAGCGATGAGCCCCTCAAGATTCTGCTCGACTTCCTCCTCAATTCGACCGTTAACAATCTCGTCAGTTCGTTCACTAATCACATAGTAGTCGGGACCCGGCGGTGAGACCTTTTGAACAAGGTCGATTTCAGAAAGATGATTTAGTACCGTTCCGGGAGTAAAATCAAACTCGATATCTAACTGCGATTCCATCTCACTTCTTTTCAGGCCTTCGTGATCCGGTTCGATTTCTGCTTCGAATAGTGCTCTTACTAACTTTACCTGATCATCGACGCTGCGCGTCTTCCCTTTTCTATCCCGGATTTCTTCTTCTACCTCTGGTATGTGCTCACTGTCGGTCGAAAACGTTTCTCTAACAGTTTTCGGAAGTTCAGGCCGGGGTGCATCTTCGTGACGCTCAATTTTCTCCGACTTCCGGGTGTTCTTGTACAACGCTCGTGCCACTGGTACGCCACGGAGGTAGTTGTACTCGTGGAGAACCTCGACGCCGTGCTCGGTGAAACCGTAGAACTTCGAGGGAAGGTCCCGCTTGTCCTCGCTCGGCTCGTAGCGATACAGGTCCAGAATGCCTGCATCAATGAGGTTGTCGAGCTGATCGCTGATTGCCGCCTTGCTCTTGGGAATCATGTAATCTAGCTCGTCGAGCGACGCGAGGTGCTTCGGATGGCCGAGGACGTATTGGACGATGAGATGGCGCGTCTCCTGCGAGAGGATATCGAAGATGCGGCGCTGCTCCTCGAACGGCCCGCCCTTACTTGCCGACGAGCTATCGCTCATACGATTTGCTTCGGAGGGATGACGAATAACACTTTTGGTCAACCAATCTGGTTTCTCGTAAAATTCCCATACCAGTTAGAAAGATATAAACGGAGTCAGTACGAGCCTTCGACCAATGGCAGACCCGTCGGTTCCTCCGAACGCGGACGAAATCGAGGCTGCCGTGGACGAAGCCCTTCACGGCCTCGAACTGGAGCCGCACGAGACGGCGAAGATTCTCGGGTTCGCAAACGAAGAACTATCACATCTCCAGACGCCGGAAACGTCCTACTTCGTCCTCGGGAGTTACCGAGACCCGTACGTCCGTCGACTGAGAACGGTCGAGAACGAACTGAACAAGCGACTCAATTCGTACGCTTTCGTCATGGGCGAACTCCGGGAGATTGGGCTCGACCGACTTCCGGAGTTCAGGATTCGGTTCCATCTCCTGGCATCGTACGCTGATTACGTCGTCGGAGTGTACGAGCAGGACGCAGGCGGCGAGGTGACGGAATTAGGGAAAGTGAGCGAAACGCCGTATTTCGAAAAGTCGTACGTACTTCCCAGGGACTACTGCTGGATGACGGGAGAGAACTTCAACGGCAAGGTAGACGCCGTTGCCGCTGCGATGGCGATTTCGTACAACGACGATCTCACAGAGGACGAGAAGACGAGCGAACTCGAATCACTGGCCGCAGAAGCACGGGAGAGCGGAATCGACGTTTCTCGAAATGATCTGGCTAACGCTGTAGAAGAACGCGAAGATGAGGATACGGTGTCTTACAGCTGGGTCCATCTCAACGAGTTCCGCCTCTTCGAGTTGCACGATCGGTGTCAGCCGTGGGTCGAAGAGTCAGAACTCCGCGATTCGACGGACATCGTGCCGACACCGAGTAGCCATCCCGATTGGGAAACAGAGTAGACGGCTTTCAAAGTCCGATTTTCGTAGATTAGAGCCGCTCGACCTCCTCCTGGGTCGCCTCGCTCTCGACGTTCCCCGTGTTCGTCGTCTCGGTCGGCTCGAACAGCAGCACCTCGGCCTCGCCCTCGTCGGCGACCGGCCGGTGCTCGACGCCCGCCGGTACCACCAGCAGCTCTCCCTCGTCCAGCGTCACGTCGTCCCGGTCCTCGAACTCGATGCGGAGCCGGCCGCGCCGGACCAGGAAGAGTTCGTCGGCCTCGTCGTGACGGTGCCAGACGAACTCGCCCTCCAGTTTGGCGAGCTTGACCGCCTGCCCGTTGAGCTCCGCCGCGAGCCGGGGCGCCCACTGCTCGTCGAACGAGTCGAACCCGTCGTCGAGGTTCACCTTCTCCATACCCGTCCGGTCGCCCGCGACCGGGAAAGGGCTGTGGTCGGATCGTATCGGCCTCGGTCGAGGGAAAAGAATAGGTGTCACCGTCCCCCAGTTCGACATCCGACCGACTCGCCCTGCCACTCCGTCCCACACCGTTCCAATTCTGGGGACCGTACCGCTTCCGTTATGCTTAAACCGCGAGCGGCCGGAGTGTCGGGTATGTCAGCGACACGGCCGCGCGCCGTCGGCTACGACGAGCTCGCGGCGCTCAAGCTCCTCGCGCTCGACGGCGGGCTCGACGGGGAGGTCAAGGTCTCCTGCTCGGGGCTCGCCGACCGGCTCGACGCCTCCAACCAGACCGCCTCGCGGCGGCTCCAGCAGCTCGACGAGGCCGGGCTGGTCGAGCGCGAGATGGTCAGCGACGGCCAGTGGGTCTCCGTCACCGAGGACGGCGAGTGGTCGCTCAAGCGCGAGTACGAGGACTACCGCCGCATCTTCGAGACGCCCGCGGGGATCGACCTGACCGGCGTCGTCACCAGCGGAATGGGCGAGGGCCGCCACTACATCTCGCTGCCGGGCTACATGGAGCAGTTCGAGGACCGGCTGGGCTACGAGCCGTTCCTCGGCACGCTCAACGTCGAGCTCTCCGACGAGAGCGTCCGGGCCCGGTCGGCGATGGAGGCGCTCGACCCGGTCCACATCGACGGCTGGGAGGACGACGACCGGACCTACGGTCCGGCGGTCTGCTACCCCGCGGTGGTCGAGACCCGGGACGGAGAGGTGTTCGAGCGGGCCCACACCATCGCGCCCGAGCGCACCCACCACGACGAGGACCAACTGGAGGTCATCGCGCCCGTCAAGCTCCGCGAGGAACTGGGGCTCGAGGACGGCGACCACGTGACCGTCCACGTCGAGGAGAAAGCATGAGCCAGGCCGCTGCGGGCGTCGAGGCCGCGGTCGAGGCGTTCCGCGAGGGGTCGCCCGTGCTGGTCCACGACGCCGCCGACCGCGAGGGCGAGACCGACCTCATCTACCCGGCGGGCGCGGTCGCCCCCGAGGACGTCTCGCGCATGCGCAACAACGCCGGCGGCCTCGTCTGCGTCGCGCTCGCAGACGAGGTGGCGGATGCCTTCGGACTTCCCTTCCTGGAGGACGCGCTCGACCACCCCGCGAGCGCGGCCCACGACCTGGGCTACGACGAGCGCTCGTCGTTCTCGCTCCCGGTCAACCACCGCGACACCTACACCGGCATCACCGACGAGGACCGCGCGACGACAATCGCGGAGTTAGCCGAGGCGGCCGCGGACCCCGACGCGACCGACTTCGCCGAGGAGTTCCGCGCGCCGGGCCACGTCCACCTGCTGCGGGCCGCCCCGGACCTGCTCGCCGACCGCGAGGGCCACACCGAACTCGGCATCGCGCTGGCCGCGGCCGCCGACCGCGAGCCCGCGGTCGTGGTCTGCGAGATGCTCGACGACGAGTCCGGCGAGGCGCTCGCGCCCGCCGACGCGCGCGCCTACGCCGAGCGCCACGGCTTCCCGTACCTGGAGGGCGCCGACCTCATCGAGCGCCTCGGCTGACGGAATCGAGGCCCCGGCCTCCTTTCTCCGGGTTCGTTCTCCTCCGGATCCGTCAGCAATCGCACAGCGACGCCGCTCGGGGCCGTTCGCCTAGGCCGATAGCCCCGACAGCACCTCGTCGGCGTCGTCGAGGTACGCGTCGAGGTGGTCGTCGGTGTGGGCCAGCGAGAGGTGGTGACGCTTGTAGGGGTTCGGGGTGAAGAAGTGGCCGCGCTCGCGCATCCCGGCCGCGAACTCGCGGAACCGCTCCTCGTCGAGGCCGGCCACGTCCGCGTAGTCGCGGGGCCGGCCGGTGACGCCGAACTGGACGCTGAAGATGCTCCCGTAGCCGACCACGCGCCCCTCGATGCCGCGGTCGGCGAGCAGATCCCGGAGTCCGGCCCGGTATCGGTCGCCGAGGTCGCCGACCCGCGCCGGGACGTCCTCGGACTCGACGAGGCCGAGCGTCTCGCGGGCGGCCGCGAGGCCCATCGGGCTCCCCGAGTAGGTGCCGCTGATGACGACGCCCGACTCGTTGTCGCCGCCGGCCTGCGCCAGCAGGTCCGCCCGGCCGCCGACCGCCGCGACCGGGTAGCCGTTGCCCATCGCCTTCGCGACGCAGGTCAGGTCGGGGTCGACGCCGAGCTCGGCCTGCATGCCGTTGGCCGAGTGGCGGAATCCGGTGATGACCTCGTCGAAGACGAGCGGGACGTCCCGGGCGTCGGTCTCTGCTTCGAGGGCATCGAGGAACGCGTCGGTCGGCCGCAGGCAGCCCACCGAGTGCGGGACGGGTTCGAGGATGACGCCCGCCAGGTCGTCGCCGTGGCGCTCCATCGCCGCGCGGAACGCCTCGGGGTCGTTGAACGGCACGACCACGGTGCTGTCGACCGCGGCCGAGAGCATCCCGTCGGACTCGGGGTAGGGGTCGAGTTCCGGGCTCGCGTCGCCACCGGTGTTTCGCCCGGCGACTTCCTCCGCAGGCGGATAGACGCTCACGTCCACGTAGTCGTGCCAGCCGTGGTAGCACCCCTCGAACTTCAGCAGCTTCTCGTTGCCGGTGTGGGCGCGGGCGAGCCGGATGGCGTGGTAGGTGGCCTCGCTGCCGCTGTTGCAGAAGTTGACCATCTCGACGCTCGGCAGCAGGTCGACGAGGCGCTCGGCCACCTCGACCTCGAGGTCGGTCGTCGCGGCGCCGTAGAGCACCCCCCGGTCGATGGCTTCCTTGGCTGCGGTATCGACCTCCTCGCGGCCGTGGCCCAGGAGAATCGGCCCGAACGCCAGGTGGTAGTCGGTGAGGGTCTCGCCGGCGACCGTCGCGAGGGTCGCCCCGTCTGCGGCCTCGAACGCGACGTCGCCGAGGTCGTAGGCCTGCGCCCGCAGGCCGGTCTGGGCCCCGCCGGGGATGACCGCCCGGGCCCGGGAGACGAGTCTGTCGGTGCGGTCGTCCATGAAGAAGGTGGTCGGTCGCGAGCTACGAGTCTTCTTCGGTGCCGGCGACCATGCCGGCGACGTTGCCGACGTTCATCGCGACCGCGAGCACCGCGGCGATGACGAAGACGATGAACGAGGAGATGGCGTTCATCTTCGGGGCGGTGCCGTACTTGATCATCGAGTACATCGAGGTCGTCAGCACGTCCATCGTGCCCTTCACGAAGTAGACCCGGATGAAGTCCTCGAACGAGCGGATCCAGGCGAACAGGAAGCCCGCGCCGATGGCGGGCGCCACGATGGGTAGCGTGATGTCCCGGAACACGGTGAGGGGGTCCGCACCGAGGTCGCGGGCCGCCTCCTCCAGCGACTCGTCGAACGTGTAGAGTCGCGACGTGACCATCAGGAGCACGAACGGGAAGCCGTACACGCTGTGGGTCAGCACCACGGTCAGGAACCCGGGAACGATGCCGAGCAGCGTGCGGAAGTAGATGAGCAGCGCGATGCCCAGCACCACGCCCGGGATCACCATCGGCAGGATGCCGAACGTCCGGTAGAGCTCCTTGAACGGGAAGTCGTACCGGGCGAGCGCGAAGCTCGCCAGCACCCCCAGCACGGTCGCGATGGCCGCCGACAGCGTCGCGATCTGGACGCTGTTCCAGAGCGCGAACATCAGGGTGCCGTCGGCGAACGTCGCAGCGTAGTGGTCGAGCGTGAACCCCCGGAACGGGAAGATGGTGCTCGCGTTGACAGCGAACGAGAGGAACATCATCACCGCGAGCGGTATCCACAGGAACACCAGCAGCGCGCCCGCGACCAGCCAGAGGCCGCGGCTCAGCAGCCACTCCTTGCGCTCGTGGTCCAGCAGGCGCGACGGGCTCGCGGTCTCGCGGGCCTCCTCGGTCGTGGAGCCGGTCTCGGTCGCCATCTCAGACGCCTCCCAGGTCCTCGATGCTGACGTACCGGAACGCGACCACGAACGCGACGACGATGCTGAGGACGATGAACATCGACGCGGCGCTGCCGTAGCCGATGGCGTACAGCGAGTTGATTCGGCTCTCGATGAGCTGGCCGATCATCAGCACCTTCCCCTGACCGAGGAACCGCGGCGTGATGAACGCGCCCAGCGCGGGCACGAACACGAACAGGCTCCCGCTGATCATCCCGGGGAGGACCAGCGGGAGGATGACGTCCTTCAGCGCGTCGACCCGGCTGGCGCCCAGGTCGCGCGCCGCCTCGACCAGCGAGAAGTCCAGTCCCTCGAGGCTGGCGTACAGCGACAGCAGCATGTACGGGAAGTACGCGTGGGTCAGCCCCACGATGATCGCCGGCACCCCGTAGCTGAGCAGGCCGACGGGTTCGCTCACCAGCCCGAGCCGTAGCAGCGCGCTGTTGATGACGCCGCTCTGGCCGAACATGAGGTACCACGAGTAGGCCCGCACCAGGTACATGGTGAAGAACGGCAGCAGCACCAGGAAGATGACCACCTTGAACGTGGTCCCGCCCCGCCGGGCCAGCAGGTACGCCAGCGGAAACGCCAGCACCAGGCACAGCACCGTCGTCACCGCCGCGATGAAGTACGACAGGAACAGCGACTCGAAGAACGCGCTGTTCCAGAACGCGCCCTGGTCGGCGCCGAGCCGGGCGTAGTTCTCCAGCGACGGCTGCCAGACGATCTGGTAGGCGTCGTTGACGTTCAGGAAGCTGACCGTCACCATGAACGTGAGCGGTGCGAGCAGCAGCAGCGCCAGCCAGACCAGCCCCGGTCCGGCGGTGATCGACAGCCGCGTCCCCCGCGAGGCGAACGCGCCGACGAACCGCTGGCGAAGCGTCTCCGACCGACGTGGTGAGTCTACGGACATGAGAGGAAGAACCGATTACGCGGTCTTGATCTCCTCCCACGCCTTGATCCAGGCATCCTCGTTCTCGACGGCCTTGAACGGGATCATCTGCTCGAGGCGCGAGGGGTCGACCGAGCCGTACATCTCGTTCTCCTCGTCGCTGAGGTGGTCCTGGGTGCTGGGGTTGGCGCTGGGCGAGTAGCCGACCTTGCCGAGCTTCGCGCCGAGCTTCGGCGCGATGAACTCGTTGACGACCTTCCAGGCCAGCTCCTTGTTCTCGGACTCCTTCGAGACGACGGCAGACTCGAACCACGCCAGCGACCCCTCCTTCGGGGCGGCCATCTCGGGCCAGTCGGTGCCGTTGGCCCACATCTCGACGATCTCGTTGCGGCCCGACTGGCCGATGACGAAGTTGCCCTGCTTGAGCGACTTGATGTAGGTCGGGTCGGCGGCGATGTACCCCTGGAGCAGGGGCTTCTGGTCGATCATCGTCTGCTTGACCTCGGCGATCTGGTCCTCCGAGAGGGTGACCTTCTGGCCCTCGAACGCGTCGCGCATCCCCAGGTAGAGCGCCGCGGCGCTCATCGCCTTGAAGTGGTTGTCGTACATGATGATGTCGCCCTCGTACTCGTCGGAGAACAGCTTCGCGTAGCTGGCTTCGTGGTCCTCGACCTCCCGGGAGTCGTAGGAGTAGCCGTACCAGCCGAACCGGATCGGGACGCCGTACATGTTCCCGCCGTCGGTGAACTGGTTGTCGGCGAAGCCCTGGAACACGTCGTAGACGTCGCTGTAGTTCGAGACGACGTCCTCGGGCACAGTGTCGACGAGCCCGGCGTCCATCATCTTCGGGACGTAGTTGTTGTTCGGGACCGCGATGTCGTACTGGGCGTTCTGCCCGGAGTTCCACGACGAGAACATCTTCGAGGAGGAGGTCGACTTCGTGAACTTGACGTTCACGTCGAGCCGGCTCTCGATGTCCTCCTTGAGGTCGGCGTACTCCTCCCACGTCAGGATGTTGATGGTCGCGGTGCCGCCGCTCCCGCCGCCGAAGCCGCCGATGCACCCCGCGGTGAGTCCGAGCGCGCCGGCGGCGCCCGTCGCCTTGAGGAACGTCCGACGGTCGTTACCGCTCGTCGTCGCCGATTCGTCTCCGCTGTCGTCCCAGTTCCTGGGCATGTCATGCCACCTCACAGAGACTTACCTTAATTCTTACTCAATCATCCCGTCAGAATTGGTAACACTGTACGGCATTTCGCGACAATATTGGAAAATTGCGAAAGTTTCACTATCGTAACTAAAATATCTGACGACAGTTCCGAAACAGTTTATGCGGAGCAGTGAGCTACGATGGCGTATGCCAACGGGTGTCGATGGGCTGATACGCCTCGACGGGGTCCGCAAGGAGTTCGGCGACGTGACCGCCGTCGAGAAGGTCGACCTGCAGGTGAACAAGGGCGAGTTCTTCTCGCTGGTCGGGCCGTCGGGCTGTGGCAAGACCACGACGCTCCGGATGATCAGCGGGTTCGAGACCCCGACACGGGGGTCGGTCCACATCGACGGGCGGGACATGGCGGGCGTGCCGCCGGACGCCCGGGACACCAACCTGGTGTTCCAGCACCACTCGCTGTTCCCCCACATGACCGTGGGCGAGAACGTCGCCTACGGGCTCGAGAAGGCCGGCGTCGAGGCGTCCGAGTGCGAGGAGTACGTCACCGAGTACCTCGACCTCGTCGACCTCGACGGGTACGAGGACCGCAGCCCCGACGACCTCTCGGGCGGCCAGCAGCAGCGGGTCGCACTGGCGCGGGCGCTGGTGAACGAACCCAGCGTCCTGCTGTTCGACGAACCGCTGTCGAGCCTCGACCGGAAGCTGCGCAAGCAGATGCAGGTCGAACTCCGGAAGATCCACGAGAAGACCCAGGGCGCGTTCTTCTACGTGACCCACGACCAGGAGGTCGCGATGACGCTCTCGGACCGCCTCGCGGTCATGAACGAGGGCCGCATCGAGCAGGTCGGTACGCCCGAGGAAATCTACCGGGAGCCCGCCAGCGAGTTCGTGGCGGACTTCATCGGCGACACCAACCTGCTCGACGGCCGCGCGACCGAGCGGGACGGCCGGACCACCGTCGAGGTCGGGGGCGACGCGGGCTTCTCGTTCGCGCCCGAGGACCGCGTGAGCCCCGGCGACGTGACCGTCTCGATCCGCCCGGAGGACTTCCGGCTCGCCGAGAACGGCGACGCGACCTTCGAGGGCGAGGTCGTCGAGCGGTACTTCCAGGGCGACCAGACCAACTACGTCGTCGACGCGGGCGCCGACGGCCTCTCGGAAGTCCAGGTCGTGATGCAGGGCCGCGACAGCCCGGCTTCGCCGGGCGAGCGCGCCGGGTTCGCCGTCGAACCGGACGCGCCGGTCGTCTTCGAGAAGTAGCCGGCGCCGGCGGGGACGCGGCTTCCCGTCGGGCGTCAGGTGCGCCGTCGAAGCCGACCGCCTCGTCGGACGTCGGGCGCTCGCCCGGCCGCCGGTACTGCGAACCGGTGTGCCGAACCGTGAAGACTCTTAAAGGAGGCCTCCGTTCGTGCACACGTATGAGCTTCGACGAGATGGACGTGGACACGATCTGGATGGACGGCGAGTTCGTCGACTGGGACGACGCCCAGGTCCACGTCCTCACCCACGGCCTGCACTACGGGAGCGGCGTGTTCGAGGGCGTTCGGTGCTACGACACCGAGAACGGCCCGGCCATCTTCCGGTGGGACGAGCACCTCGAGCGGCTGTACAACTCGGCTAAACCCTACGACCTCGACATCGACCACGAGCCCGCGGAGCTGACCGAGGCGACCGAGGAACTCATCCGCCGCCAGGACCTGGCGTCGTGCTACGTCCGGCCGGTCGTCTTCTACGGCTACAACAGCCTGGGCGTCAGCCCCGGCGACTGCCCGACCCGGACCGCCATCGCGGCGTGGCCGTGGGGCGCCTACCTCGGCGACGAGGCGCTGGAGAACGGGGTCGAGGTGATGGTGTCGTCGTGGCGCAAGCACGCCTCCAGCCAGATCCCGACCAACGCCAAGACCACCGGGCTGTACGTCAACAGCATGCTCGCGGGCGAGGAGGCCCGCCGGAACGGCTTCGCCGAGGCCATCGTGCTCAACAAGGAGGGCAACGTCGCCGAGGGGCCGGGCGAGAACCTCTTCCTCGTCCGCGACGGCGAGATCTACACGCCCGGGCTCTCCGAGAGCATCCTCGACGGCATCACCCGCGACTCGGTCATCACGCTGGCCGAGGAGCTGGGCTACGAGGTCCACGACGACGCGAGCATCTCGCGGGGCGAACTCAACACCGCCGACGAACTGTTCTTCACCGGGTCGGCCGCGGAGGTCACGCCCATCCGGAAGGTCGACAACGTCGTCATCGGGGACGGCGGCCGCGGCCCCGTCACCGAGGAGCTCCAGTCGCGGTTCTTCGACGTCGTGAACCGCCGTACCGACGACTACGAGGAGTGGTTCGAGTACGTCGAGGCGTAAGAGCTGCCGGGAGCACGGTCTCTGTATCCGGGGTCGGAACCGAAAACGCGCCGTGTCCTCGAATCGATGTGATGACCGACGCGCGGCGGGGCGTATTCGACGCACCTTCTTTTGCTTCAATCACGATTCAACCGAAAGACCGGCCGTATCTTTATTACCGAGTTGATTGGACAGGCGGGGTATGGAGGGTGGGATAGAGGACATCGAGTTCTTAGCGAGGTCGGCGACGCGAGTCCAACTGATGGACGCCTTACGCCGAGAAGGAGAACTGAGTAAACGCGAATTGCGAGAACGAATGGACGCGTCCCGGACGACCGTCCAGCGAAATCTGGAGGCGCTCGAAGACCGGGGATGGGTCCGGAACAGCAATCGAGCGTACTCACTGGCAACGTGTGGGGAGTTGATCGCTCGCGAATTCACCGGTCTCCGTGACACCGTTTCCGCTACCGAACGCCTCCAACCGGTTCTGAAGTGGCTCGACCGGTCGGAGCTGGACCTGGATCTTCGATTACTGTCCGAGGCAGATATCGTCACGGCTTCGGAGGGTGACCCGTGGGCGATGGTAAATCGGCACGTCAAACGGCTTCGGGAGGCCGAGAGCGTCCGGGCGATTCTACCGCTTACCGGACTTCACGCCATGGAAGTCACTCGTGATAGAGTTCTAGACGACGGTGCTCGTGTCGAATTCATCGGGACGTCGAACGTCGTCGACACCCTCCAGGCCAGTTCCGACTACAGGAAAATATACGACGACTTGATGAAATCCGAACGATTTGACCTGTATTCTACTGACGAAGAGACGCTTTACTATTTAGGGATTCTCGACGAGATCGTGCAGATTGGTGTCGATGAAGATGGCGAGCCGCGTGCACTTCTAGAGACCACGGACAGTGACGTGCACGGCTGGGCTCGCGATTCCTACGAGGCGCATCTGACTCGAGCGCAACCAGTGGTCGTGGACTGATAACCTCAACAGGCGGTGGTTCGGCCGACGGTTTCGCGCCGAGTGGTCGAGTGTGCAGGGGGCAACCGCTGTGCGCGGGGTACACTGACATTGGTTCTCGCGAGTCTTCTACGAGTACGCGGAACGTATGTCGGGGTGGACCGGGGAACTCCAGAACCGCCGTGAACACGCACACCTCCGGACACACTTCCGCTCGTCCGCGACAGGGTGACCTGTTATGGAGGCTATCACCGCTCACGAGACCGAAGAATCGAGTTCCGGGCGATATCACCTGTTGAACGAGGCCGAGACGGCGAGTTTGTGCGGGTCGATAAACGCCGAGAGTCAGTTTGCGGCCGACATCCGTCAACGGCTGTCACCGGAGACGGCCGAGCGGCGCGGACTGACCCTCTGTGGACGCTGTTCGTACATCGCCACTCAGCGAACTGTGGCGAAGCCGGAGGTAAGCGAGTGACGCGCCATTCAGATACGCGATGAGCACTACGGAGTAGCGGCTCCATCGAACCCGTTCCGGACCGGAGACTGGAGGAGGGAGTCGTCCCGTAGCTGCTCGCGGTGAACCGTCCGAACTGCGCTCCCGGACAGTGCTACTGGGGCGGCGGCGACTGGGTCTCCTTCTCGTCCTCGACGTCGATGGGGATGCCCGACTCGCTGGTCTCGCCGAACCCGGCGCTCAGCACGCGGGTCAGCGCGTCCTCGACGCTCTCGTCGGTCTCCTCGAACTCGTCGGGCTCGGCCTCGATGACGAACCCGGTCGTGATGTTCGGCGCGGTCGGCATGAAGAGGAGTTCGCGGCCGTCGTCGGTCTTCTTGCCCGTCTTGAACGCGGTCATCCGCATGCCCCCGAAGACGTACACCTTGACGGGGGCCTGGAGGTCGGTCGAGTCCGAGAGCGCGGTCTCGGCCGCCATCTTCGAGGCGTTGTAGACGACCCGGAGGCCGGGGAGCCGGTTCATCACGCCGTCGATGGCCCCCTCGACCAGCGACCCGACCGCGGTCCGCATCATGTAGCCGACGCTCAGGACGAGCATCGAGAAGACGACCAGGACCGTCGCGACCCGGATGGGCGGCGTGACGTCCTGGAGGAAGGGCAGGCCCGCTATCGCCAGGTAGAGCCACGCGATGATGTAGGCCGTGACGAGGATGGGCAAGATGACGACGAGTCCGCTCGCGATGTCGCGCTTCCACGAGGACATTTATCGGGTGTATCCGAGCGCAGGTTCATAAACTAGATGTTCTCTGGCGGGCTCCGCCGCCCGCCGAGTCTCAAACGATCCCCGTCCGAGCGCTCACCGACCCAGGACCGCCCGGAGCGCGAACAGCAGGTTCTCCTTGCGCTCGGCCGCGCGCCGGTAGAAGTACGACAGCCACTTGTCGCCGTAGGGGACGTACTGCCAGACCTCGTACTCCGACGCGAGTTCGTACTGGGCGTCCTCGCGCACGCCCATCAGCATCTGGACCTCGAAGTCGGTGCCGTACTCCTCGTGGAGCGCCTTCGCGCGGTCGATCATCTCCGGGTCGTGACTCCCGACCGCGATGCCGCCGTCGAAGTGCTCGAACATGTACTCCAGTTGCTCCCGGTAGGCGGCGTCGACCGCGGACTTCTCCTTGCGGGCGACGTCGGCCGGCGGGTCGTAGGCGCCCTTCACGAGCCGGACCTTCCCCGGGACGTCCGCGAGGCGCTCGAGGTCGTCGTCGGTGCGCCGGAGGTTCGCCTGGACGCAGACGCCGACGCCGCCCCCGTGTCGCCGGGCGAGCTTCTCGTAGGCGTCGAGGGTCGCGTCGGTCGTGGTGTGGTCCTCCATGTCGACCCAGACGAACACGCCGCGGTCGGCGGCGTAGTCGGCGATGCGCTCGACGTTCTCGCGGAACACCTCGGTCCCGGCGTCGAGGCCGATCTGGGAGGGCTTGACCGAGACGCAGGCGTCGACCGCGGTGTCCTCGATGTCGTCGACGAGCCGGAGGTACGCCTCGGCGTCCTCGTCGGCCGGGCCGCGGTCGTCGTAGTGCTCGCCCAGCAGGTTCAGGATGGCCCTGACGTTCCGGTCGTTCAGCTCCCGGGCGTGGTCGAGCGCCGTGGCCGGCGTCTCGCCGGCGACGAACCGACTGGCGACGGGGGGAATCATGGTCGGCTCTTGGAACCCCTCGTCTTATAACGTTGCCATCTGAGACACCGTCGCGAAAAATAGCCGCTCCGGTCGTCAGCGTCGCCCGCGGCGAGTCAGTTCGCTCAGGCCGTCTCGTTGCCGTCGGTCTCGTTACCGTCGGTCTGGTTGCCGTCACCGCCGCCGCCGGGCGAGAACTGGACGGTGACCATGCCGAGTTCGTTGTAGCCCTGGTTGCCGTAGTCGTTCTCGTCCGGGCCGTAGAACCCGTCGTAGTCGCCGGAGTCGATGCCGAACTGCTGGAAGTCGTCGGGGCCGAACGGCCCGAACGCGGGGCTCAGCGTGTACGTCTGTCCCTGCTGGACGTTCGCGCTCTCTTGGACGAACAGCAGCGCCCACGACTGGCGACCGACCTGGTAGTTGACCACCCGGGTGTTGAAGTTCGCGAACACCGCGGCGTCGTCGAACAGCAGCTCGTCGTTCGCATCGGTCAGGAAGTCGTTCTCCTCGTTCTCGAGCGGCGCCCAGTCTATCGACTCGGAGACGATTTCGAACTGCGCGCGGGGATGGAACTGAGTGCTGAACATCACTCCGCGCATCACGTTGCCGTCCTGGTTGCCGCCGTCCTGTGCCGCGACCGTGCCCGCCCCGGACAGCCCCGTGGCGAGGCCGCCCGACGCGATGGCGCTCTTCTTCATGAACGACCGGCGCGATTCGTCCGCGAGTCCGCCGAGGATACTGTCGTTGTCCGTCAT
Organism: Halorussus rarus; assembly: GCF_003369835.1. Lineage (NCBI taxonomy): Archaea > Methanobacteriati > Methanobacteriota > Halobacteria > Halobacteriales > Haladaptataceae > Halorussus > Halorussus rarus. The sequence goes on from NZ_QPMJ01000003.1 coordinate 187,674, forward strand.
CCTTGTGTGGTATAAGCTGAATCGGTTAGCGAACTATTCGGTTCAGATTCCGTCACGGTCGAACCATTCGTCGTCATCGTCGACGTTACCGACCGGCGAGAACGTCACGTTGATAAGGTTCGACGATGGCGTGTCGCCGCCGCCGTCGTTGGCGCCGTCGTCGTCGATGTCCGCCCAGTCCCCGCCGAGGCGGTAGAGGACGCCCTGCTGGATCTCGGCGTCCTCGTACGGGAAGAAGAACGCGAACATGTTCCGCGCGCCCGTGTACTGGATGAGCCGGTTGTCGAAACTGGACAGGAACTGCCCCTCGCCCGCTCCGGCGGGGGTCGACATTCCCTGGAGCTCGGTCGAGACGACGTGGAACTGCCCGTCCGGGAAGAACTGGTTCTGGAACATGTACGCCTCCCCGCCGCCGTCGTCTTGCAACGCACCTTCGTTCGCCGTGATGTCGCTGTTGTCGTTCCCCATCATTGTCTCAGAGAGTAGGATTGTCCCGCGTCAGGACATGCGTAACAACTCCGCCCACGCGGTTAATGGCGTTGGCCACTTCCTGATATAAGCCGCTTTTAGCCCTTCTAAAGGGAATTTTACTCGAATAACGGTTCCGACAATGCAACGTTACCGGGAGTTCGAGGAGGCCGCCCGTCCTTCGCCGCCGATGTCGATTCCGAAGTGATAGACGGCCGCCTGGGCGGCGAGACCCAGTCCCAGGAGTGCGAGGTTCCGTGCCGGTGCCCCCAGCGGGATGATCTCGATGGTGAGCTTCCGCGAGAACACCGGCCAGAACGGGCTGATCGGTTGCGTACCCGGGAGCAGGACGAGCATGTCGGCGATGACGTGACCCGAGACGCCGACGAACGTGCCGGCCGCCCCCCAGACGAACACGCGCTTCGGAGTCAGACTCGACCAGCGAGGCGTGGCCGACGAAGCGAGGTACGCCCGGTAGGCCGCCCAGCCGAGCGCGCCGACGACGCCCGCGGCGACCGCCGCGAAGAGGAACGTGTGGGTCACCCCGTGATGGGTCACGACCGGAAGGTGCTTGTCGAGGTCCGGAAGCAGGGCGACGAGGACCACGAACGCGGAGAACACCGTCCCGGCCTTCCGACCGAGGAACGATGCGAACGGTGCAGCGACGAGGAGCGCGACGCCGTAGTGGCCAGTCGGGTACATGAGAGACGGACTGCCCCGACTACGTCGCAGAGGTAGGTAACGGTTGTCGCCGACGGATCAGGCCGGAGCCAGGACGCCGAGACGACGGAACCCCCACCCGACGAGACCGATCCCCGCGATGACCCCGGCCCCGAGGACCGCGACCGGGAGCAGTTGCCCCGGGATCGGTCCGCGAAAGGGGTCGAAGAGCAGTTGCCAGAGGCAGTAGGAGACCAGCGTCGTCCCGACGATCACGGCCATCGGTTCGAGTGCGTCGGTCACGGTGGACGTACGCGCCCGCGCCCCGTAAGGCCACTCGCCGGGGACGAACCTCTGGTTCTTAAGGGTCGCCGGTCCGCGTATCGCCATATGGGTGTCATCGAGACCGTCGCGGTCGCGCTGTGGGCGATGTTGCCGGCCTACGTCCCGAACAACGCCGCGGTGCTGGCGGGCGGCGGCCGGCCCATCGACGCCGGGCGGACGTGGAACGGGCGCCGACTCCTCGGCGACGGCAAGACGTGGCGGGGCACCGCGGTCGGAACCGCCGTCGGGGCGGCGCTGGCGCTGGTCCTCAACGCGGTCGAACCCGCCGTCTCGGACCTGGTGGGCGTCGGCCTGCCGACGTTCCCGCTCGCGGTCGCTGTCGCGCTCCCGGCGGGCGCGATGCTCGGCGACATCGCGGCGTCGTTCCTCAAGCGCCGGACCGGCCGCGAGCGCGGCGCGGCGTTCCCCGGGGTCGACCAGCTCGACTTCGTGGTGTTCGCGCTCCTGCTGGCGTTCCTGGCCGCGCCCGACTGGTTCGGCGACGTGTTCACCGTCCCGGTGCTCGCGGTCGTCGTCGTCGCGACGCCGGTCTTGCACCTGGTGACGAACGGAATCGCGTACGTACTCGGGCTGAAGGACGAGCCCTGGTAAACCACTTTTTGCTGCGGTCGCGCCCCCAGAGGCGCTCCCTTGCAAAAACGTGGGAAAAACACCGTCAGAGCGACGCTCTGACGAGCCGTCGTTCGCGCCGCTCACGACGACACTTCGTCACCCCCTCACTCGCGCCTCCGGCGCTCGTCGAGGGTTCCTCGTGCCGCTCGCTCACTGCGTTCGCTCGCGGTGCAGACCGGGACTGCATCCCCCGACGCCGACCGCCGCACGACCCGGCCGGGAGTCGAGGTGTCCTGAAAATTTAAGCGCCCCGTCTCGGAATCACGGCCATGGACGGCCGCCTCTACGAGTACCGCCGGGCCCTGTTCGGCGGCGTACTTGCGCTCGTATTCGCCCCGGTACTCGCCAGCGCCGTCGTCGGATGGGAGCGGGCGACGGCTGTGCTGGGGCTGCTCGCCGCCGTTTTCGCACTCCTGTTGGTCCTCAAAGCGGCCAGCGCCTTCCTCGCTATCTTGGTCCGGTCCGTGCTGTGAGCGACCGGAGACCGTCGGACGGAGCGGGCTCGCGACTCTCTGACACTGAGATCCTTGGGGCCGAGGCTCCTTTAGCCTCGGCGTAATCTGTGATCCCGTTTGTATCCACGGGGCGGTTTGCGGCCATGACCATGGCGCGCCGCCGAACAGGACGCGACCGGCGAGAGGGGCGACCGAACTGGCAGTCTCGACCGCCATCAGGCGGTCACCTCCGGTGCGGCAGTGGTTGGCGCGCGGATCTCCGCTTGCGTTCCGGAAGCTGGTTTCGTCTTGTTACCTACTTCGTATCGGAACCTATTTGTGCGTTTGACAACGAGACGGATAGTAGCTACCAGCCATGTCGTCCATCCATTCCCAGCCCGACGGCGTCGAGGAGAAGAACCCCGGCGCGTGCCCGGTGGTCGAGGCCATCGAGCAGATTGGCTCGAAGTGGCGGCTCGTCGTGCTCAGCGACCTCCACGAGAGCGACGAGAAGCGTTTCAACGAACTCGAGCGCTCGACCGGCGCCAGCTCCCGGACGCTCTCGCGGGTGCTCGACGACCTCGAGGAGGCCGGCCTGGTGAACCGCCGGGTCGAGGACAAGCCCATCGCCACGTACTACAGCCTGACCGACAAGAGCCGCCAGCTCTGCCCCGTCTTCGAGGAGCTCGAATCCTGGGCCGACGAGTGGATCGACGCCGGCCCGGCCGACCCCGGCCCGGCCGACGACTGACTCGGTCCGAACGAACGATTTCTCTCCCGGACGTCGCGCGCCCGCGCCAAACGGAACCGCTTATCCGCCCGCCGCCCCGACTCACCGACGATGACCGACGAGGAACTCATCGCGGCGCTCCGGGACGCCGACGCGGTCCAGTACGGCGAGTTCGAGCTCTCGCACGGCGGCACCAGCGACTACTACGTCGACAAGTACCTCTTCGAGACCGACCCCGACTGCCTCGAACGCATCGCCCGGGCGTTCGCCGAGCGGGTCGGCGACGAGAAGCTCGCGGGCGTCGCGCTGGGGGGCGTCCCGCTGGTCGCGGCCACCAGCGTCGAGACCGGCAACCCCTACGTCATCGCCCGCAAGCAGCAGAAGGAGTACGGCACGGCCAACCTGGTCGAGGGCCGCCTGGCGGAGGGCGAGGAGGTCGTCGTCCTCGAGGACATCGCCACCACCGGACAGAGCGCCGCCGACGCCGTCGAGGCGCTCCGCGACGCGGGCGCGACGGTGAACCGCGTGCTCGTCGTGGTGGACCGCGAGGAGGGCGCGGCCGAGAACCTCGCCGACCACGGCGTGGAGCTCGAATCGCTGCTGACCGCGACCGACCTGCTCGACGCCGAGTAGCCGCGACGCAGTCTTCGCGTCCGACTACGACTTCGTGCGCGACGCCGCGACCGCGACCCCACGATTACGCAACCGACCCCGACCACGATTGCGCAGTTCTGCAGAAATTCCTCCGGTCGGCTATCGAGGTATTCAAGTTCGTGGGATGATTCGGCCGAGACATGAACCGAGCAGAGAAGGCGACCCTGCAGTTGCAGGCGGTCGCCGTCCTCCGGATGCTGAAGGAGACCCGGACCTACGACGAACTCGCGGCGGTGACGGGCCTCCCCGCGGGCGACCTCAACCGCTACGTCAACGGCCACGTCCTGCCGAGCGTCGACCGTGCGAAGGAGATCGTCGGCGGCGTCGGTCGCGAGGAGCTCGCCGAGGAACTCGAGGCCCGAATCCGGGTCGACGACGAGGGGTACGTCGACAACTCCGAGGTGGTCTTCGACCAGTCGTTCCTCGACCTGGTCGCCCCCGTGGCGGCCGAGACGTTCGACTTCGACCGCCCCGACGTGGTGCTGACCGCCGCGACCGACGGCATCACCCTCGGCGCGGCGATGGCGGGCTACTTCGACGCCCGGGTCGCCTACGCCAAGAAGTCCAAGGAGACCGCAGTCGAGGAGTTCATCGAGTCGCGCCAGCGCCTCCAGTCGGGCATCGAGCTCACCTACTACCTGCCGGCGTCGGCCATCGGCTCGGGCGAGACCGTGCTGGTGGTCGACGACCTCATCCGGTCGGGCGAGACCCAGGAGCTGCTGCTCGACATCGTGGACCGCGCCGACGCCGCGGTCGGCGGGGTCTTCGCGCTCATCGCGGCCGGCGAGGAGGGCATGGAGCGCGCGAAGAGCCGGACCGACGCCCCGGTCGGCGCGCTGACGACGTTCGTGGAGTGAGCCCCCCGACCGTCGCGCGGGTTTCACGCGGTACGCCGGCGCCCACTTCGCGAACGCGGGCGCGTCGGGTAATTGTGGGCACGTCCATGTGGTGTTCCGGATTTCTACCCGGTAATCGGCGGCGAATCGATGCACTGTTGTGCATATCTGCGTTCTCGCGATGAGAATACTTAAATATCCGTTCGCGAGTATGCCCACTCGTGCATCATGGGTATTGAAGAAACGACCGACGCGCGCTCCGACTCGGGCGTGACCGGCGCGCTCGCGGAGTACTTCGGCTTCGAGGAGCACGGCACGGACCTCCGGACCGAGATACTGGCGGGGCTGACGACGTTCCTGACGATGAGCTACATCGTCGTGGTCAACCCCGACATCCTGGCGCAGGCCATCCAGCTCCAGAACTACTCGGCCGCCCAGACCGAGTCGATGCTGGCGGTCGTCACCCTCATCGCGGCGGCCGTGGCGACGCTGACGATGGCGTTCTACGCCAACAGGCCGTTCGCGCAGGCGCCCGGCCTCGGCCTGAACGCCTTCTTCGCGATCACGGTCGTCATCGGGATGGGCATCGCGTGGCAGGTCGCGCTGGCGGCCGTCGTCGCGGAAGGGATCATCTTCATCGTGCTCACCGCCGTCGGCGCCCGCGAGTACGTCATCCGGCTGTTTCCCGAACCCGTGAAGTTCGCGGTCGGCACGGGTATCGGCCTGTTTCTCGCCATCATCGGCCTCGAGGCGATGGGTATCGTCACGGGCGAGGGCGGCACCATCGTCGCGCTCGCCCCGATCGGCCAGAGTCCGGTCGCCGTCGTCTCGGTCGTCGGCCTGTTCCTCACCTTCGCGCTCTACGCCCGGAACGTCCCCGGGTCGATCATCCTCGGCATCCTGCTGACGACCGGCATCGGCTACGCCGCCGAGTGGGCCGGTCTGGTCGGGGCCGGCACGCTCACCCCCGGCGCGGCCGCGACCACCTACGACATCACGCCGCTCGCCGGCGCCTTCCTCGACGGGCTCCGCGACATCGAGGCGTTCTCGTTCGCGCTCGTCGTCTTCACGTTCTTCTTCGTCGACTTCTTCGACACCGCGGGCACCCTGACGGGCGTCTCGCAGATCGCCGGCTTCCTCGACGAGGACGGCCACCTCCCGGACATCGACCGGCCCCTGATGGCCGACGCGGTCGGCACCACGGTCGGCGGGATGCTCGGCACCTCGACCGTCACGACCTACATCGAGTCGGCCTCCGGCGTCGAGGAGGGCGGCCGCACCGGGATGACCGCGCTGACGGTCGGCGTCCTGTTCCTGGTCTCGCTGGTGTTCGTGCCGGTCGCCGCCGCGATTCCGATGTACGCCTCCCACATCGCGCTGGTCGTCATCGGCGTCGTGATGCTCCAGAACGTCGTCGACATCGACTGGGACGACGTCACGAACGTCGTGCCCGCCGGCCTGACCATCCTCATCATGCCGTTCGCCTACTCGATCGCGTACGGCATCGCCGCGGGCATCGTCTCCTACCCCATCGTCAAGCTCGCCGCCGGCAAGCGCGAGGACGTCCGGCTCGGCCACTGGGTGCTGGCGGCCGCGTTCGTCGTCTACTTCTTCGTCCGGACCAGCGGGGTCCTCCAGGCCAGCGTCTGAGCCGCTCGGTCTCGCCTCCGACTCTTCTCCGCCTCTCTGCGTTCGGTTCTCGGGTCGAACCTCCTCGGACCTCGGTCACTCCCTTTGCGAGTCGTTGTCTTGCCGAGTAACAGTTATGTCGTCGGACGTCGATGTATATCTCGACAATGGACGAATACCAGCGCTCCGAGACCGACGACGGCCCGATAGCCAAGATATACTACGCCGACGAGGAGGCGACGAAGGTCGACGCCGCCTTCGTCATCGAGGACTGGGACTGGGTGGTCGGGTTCAACCAGGTCGCCACCGACGAGTACGACTACGTCTCGATTCCGGTCGAGAAGGTCATCGGCGTGATGTCCCCGGAGTACACCTCCTTCTCGCGCAACGGCAAGCGCGTGACCGCCTACGGCGTCGACGAGGAGGAGGCCGCGACGTTCGCCGACCGGCTGCCGGTCTGACCGCCGCGCCCCAATTTTAATCCCCTCCGCTTGCGTGGAAACCGACATGAACGCTCCCTCCTCCGACGCCCTCCGCGGGGTTCCGCGCCGGTGGCTGGTGCGAGGCGCGGTCGCGCTCCTCGTCCTCGGACTGGTCGCGCCCGCCGGCATCTCCGGCGCGACGTTCCTCGCCACGAGCGAGGACCCGACCAACCTCCGGGCCTCGGTCGACGACCCCGCGAACGGCACCACGGTCATCTCCATCCAGGGCTTCCACTTCCAGGGGATGGCCAACGCCAACAAGCCCGCGCGCCTCGTCGCGGTCGGGCCCCGGGGCGAGGTGCAGTGGGTCCACAACGGCTCGGGGTTCGACGCGCGGTGGTTCTACGACGTCGACCCGCTCGACAACCGCAATCTGCTGGTGACCGCGACGACGCCCAACGCGACGCTCGTCTACGAGTTCGACCCCGCGACCCGGGAGCGCGTCTGGACCGAGCGCCTGCCCATCCACGACACCCACGACGTCGACCTCATCAACGGCGACCAGCTGCTCGTCGCCAACATGCGCGAACCGGACCGCGGCGACCGCATCTTCGTCTACAACATGACCACCGACGAGACGGTCTGGGAGTGGGAGTTCGCCGACCACGGCTACCCCGAGTCGGGTGGCGGTCGGGCGAAGGACTGGACCCACGTCAACGACATCGACAAGATCGGCGACGGCGAGTACCTCGTCTCGCCCCGGAACTTCGATCAGGTCGTCGTCGTGAACCGCTCGACTGACGAGGTGACGATGCAGTTGGGCAGCGACGGGAACCACGACGTGCTGTACGAGCAGCACAACCCCCAGTACCTCCGCGAGGCGAACGGGACGCCGACCGTGCTCGTGGCCGACAGCGAGAACGACCGCATCGTGGAGTACGCCCGAGAGAGCGAGGGCGATTGGACGAAGACCTGGAGCGTCGGCACGCAGGGGCTCAACTGGCCGCGGGACGCCGACCGCCTCCCGAACGGCAACACGCTCGTCGTCGACACCATGCACCACCGCGTCTTCGAGGTGACTCCGACCGGCGAGGTCGTCTGGGAGTTCCACGCGCCGTGGGCGCCCTACGACGTCGAGCGCATCACCTACGGCGACGAACCCGGCGGCCCGACCATGCGGGAACTCGGCAAGACGGGTGACTACGAACTCAGCGGGAGCCGGCTCGCGGTCGGCGGCGACACCAAGACCGTCTCGTTCTGGCTGGCCGCGGCGTTCGAGGGCACGCCGCTGGCCGACCGGGCGAACCACGCCGCCCGGCTCTGGGCCCACGTCACGCCGTGGATCCGCCCGGTCTGGATGTCGAGCTGGGAGTTCCTCGGCGCGGTGCTGGCCGGCGCGGTCGTCGTCGCGTGGGGCCTCGGCGAGACGATCTACCAGCGCCGCCGCATCCGGCGCGGGGTCTCGCGCATCGTCAGGCGAGTGCGCCGACCGGTGGAGTGAGAGGTGCGATTGGAGGGGCCGAATCGAAACCGTCGCGCTCGATGGATTTTCCTCTCGGCGCACGCCGGCGCGGTCTTCAGGACCGCACCGATGCGTGCGAGGGAGGCGGGAGGCCCGCGGTCGCGGTGCTGTGCGGTACATTTGTGACGGCAGTAGCTAGCTATCTCTTATCCGTCCACTTTCTGCCACCTGTTGAGTATTTCCGCCGTCTCCCTCCGAGGTCTCGTCACGCGCTTCCGGCACCACCACGTTCTTACCCGGCAAGTACCTACGAACGGACATGCCGAACCTCGAACTGTACGAACTCCAGGGCTGCCCGTACTGCGCGAAGGTCACCGACAAACTCGACGAACTCGATCTCGACTACCAGTCCCACATGGTGCCGAGCGCCCACGCCGAGCGCGACGAGGTCGAGGAGGTCAGCGGCCAGACCGGCGTGCCCGTGCTGGTCGACGAGGAGAAGGGCGTCGAAGGGATGGCCGAGAGCGACGACATCGTCGAGTACCTCGAGGAGACGTACGGCGACGGGCAGGCGGCCTGAGCCGTCCGGTGACGGCCCCGCTCGAATCCCGATTCTCAGCCGAACCTGTTTATCGCCGCAGTGAGGGCCACCATTACGACGAGGGCGACGACCCCGGTCGCGACCGCGAGCAGGACCGCGCTCTCACCGCCGACCGTCGATTCGGCGACGGAGAACCCGAGAGCACCGCCGACGCCGCCGATGACCATCTGCTTCCACGTTTCGTCGGGCGTCTCGAACGCGCGGCGGTTCATCGCCCGACCGTTATACTCCCGATAGCAAAAGGCTTCACGCCGGCTTCTCGCCGCGCTCGCGGATGAGTTCCCGGAGCTCGTCGGGGTCGTCGATGTCCTCGAGCTCCTCGCGCTCGACCAGGCCGGTGCCGTCGACGCTCTCGCGCTTGGCCTCGTCGACGAAGTAGACCGAGCGCGTCCGGGCGACCTGACCGATGGAGGACATGATGCGGGCGCGCTTCTCGGCGGCCTTGGTGAACGCCGAGTGGCCCGTCAGGACGTTCTCGTGGCTGGTTTCGTCCTCGCTGACCGTCTTGAACGGCGCGCGGACCGTGGGGTGGACCTCGAAGCCCGCGCGGGTCAGCACCGTGACGATGCGCTCGTCGTCGCGCTCGGGCTCGGGGTCCTCGGGCGTGGGCTCGCCCTCGCGGACCTCCTCGGCCCCGTCGAGCACGTCCACGGGGCTGGTGAGGTCGCCCTCGAACATGTCTTCGAGCTCGAGCGCCACCTCGACGCTGGCGTTCATGCCGTCCTCGTACTTCGAGACGGTGCGCCGGGAGACGCCGAGCTCCGAGGCCAGCCGGCCCAGGCTCCAGTCGCGCTCCTCGCGCTCGTCGCGCAGGACGTCGCCGTCGATGTTGACGTAGAGGCCGCCCGGCGCGGCGTACACCAGCGGCGACATCCCCTCGACGAACAGTTCCATGGCGGTGTCGGGGCTCAGGACCGGGACGCCGTGCCGGAAGTAGACCACGCCCGGCTCGAGCTCCTCGTCGCGGGTCCGGAGACCGACGACGACCGGGGTCGCGCTGAGGTACTCCCCGAGTCGCCGCATCTCCAGACCCGTCTCTCCGTCGAACGCGTCGACGTTCGCCAGTATCTTGAGCAAGAGCAGGTCGCGGCCGCGCCGCGCGGCCACGTCGAAGCTCTTGGGTCGGATTGCGCACCGGTCGCTAACGGTGAACCCCGCGTCCTCCAGCATTGCGGTCACGTTCCCGACCAGTGCAGACCGGGACATATCCGCATGTAAGTGATTCCCCTATATATACATTGTGCCGACCTCACCCCGGCGACTGCTTGCGATTGGCCGCGTACGGAACGGTAGCTTGATTACCGAAGACGGGGTCGGTCCGAAAGTCGTTAATCCGACACGGTCCAACCCGAGACAGTGACGGTAATCGGCGTCGACGACACCGACTCCCGCGAGCGCGGGATGTGCACGACCTACCTCGCGGCCCGCCTGGCCGAGCGCCTCCGCGACGATGGCAGCGAGGACGCGACCGACTCCGCGAGCGTCGAGCGCCTGCTGCTCGTCAGGCTCAACCCCGCGGTCGAGCACAAGACCCGCGGCAACGCCGCGCTCGCGGTCCACACCGACGCCGATCCCGACGCCGCCTTCGACATCGCCCGCGAGGAGGTCGAGGCGGTCGCCGAGACCGACGACCCCCGGACCAACCCCGGCCTGGTCGTCGCGCCGGGCGACCCCGACGACGTCCCGGACGCCGTCGCCGACTTCGCACGCGCGGCGGTCCGGGACCACCTCTCGGTCGAGACTGCAGACGAGCGCATCGCGGCCGCGGGCTACCGGAGCGCCGGATGGAAGCTGGGCCGCGGGAAGATCGGCGCGCTGGCGGCGGTCGGCGCGTGGGCGGCGTTCGAGGACCGCGACGACGCGGAGGGCGAGGACGGCGACGTCGCCCACCCCTGGACCTACGAGTGCATCTCCTACCGCGAGCCCGAACGGGTCGGCACGCCCCGCGAGGTCGACGCCGACTCGGTGTTCGCGGCCGCGGATGCGGCCTACCCCGCGGCCTGGGACACCGTCGACCGCGAGACCGGCCAGCTGGTCTGCGTCCCGCACACTCTCGGGCCCATCCTCCACGGTATCCGGGGCGACGACCCCGAGACGGTCCGGACGGTCGCCGCGGCCATCGAGAGCGAACCCGTCTCGCGCCGCGCGGTCTTCGTGACGAACCAGGGCACCGACGCCCACCTCCGCGACGGTGACCTCGCCGACGTCGAGGACGGCCGGGCCTACCGCGTCGAGGGGACCGTCGCCGAGGCGCCCGAGACCCGCCGCGGCGGCCACGTCTTCTTCCCGCTGGCGGACCCCGAATCAGACGCGGAACTCCGGTGCGCCGCCTTCGAACCGACCAAGCGCTTCCGGGACCGGGTCCGGGCGCTCCGGCCCGGCGACCGCATCGCGGCCTGCGGCGAGGTGTCGGGCGGGACCCTGAAGCTGGAGAAGTTCGCGGTGCGCGAACTGGACCGGACCGAACTCGTCACGCCCGATTGTCCCGACTGCGGCCGGTCGATGGAGAGCGCAGGCGCCGGCCAGGGTTACCGGTGTCGGGACTGCGGGACCACCGCGCCGGGGAAGGTCGAGCGCGAGGTCGACCGGGAACTGGAGATCGGCTGGTACGAGGTGCCGCCCGAGGCCAGGCGCCACATCGCCAAGCCGCTGGTCCGGGGCGGGTTCGACGCGCCGATTCACCCGGAGAAGTGACTCAGTCGAGCGCCGCCATCGCCGCCTCGACCCGGTCGCGGACGTGCGGTCGGAGGTCGTACCCGTCGTCGGCCAGTTCGTCCGCGTGGAAGAAGCGGACCGAACTGGCGTCGGTGCCGGCGGTCGGTTCGCCCGTCGACTCGGACGCCCTGACGGCGAATCCCACGTTGAGCACGTACTTCTCCCCCGTCGAGTCGAGCAGGTCCGTCCCGACGAGCGTGAGGGTCCCGGGGGCGACCGACACGCCCGCTTCCTCGCGGAGTTCGCGGACGACCCCGACACGAGGGTGCTCGTCGGCCTCGAGGTGACCGCCGGGGACCGTCCACTCGCCGGCTCCCGGCGGGGCCGCCCGGCGGACGAGCAGCGCCGAATCGTCGCGGACGACGGTCACGTCGGCTCCCGGCGTGGGGTTGTGGTACACGACGCGCTCGCAGGCGGGACAGTACCGGCGCTCGCGGTCGTCCGTCCGACGGTCCGCGAGTTCGCCGCCGCAGTACGGGCAGTAATCGGCGACCTCCTGGGTCATTTGCCGACTCATCGAAGTGTCAACTCATAGCCGTTACTGGATCGCCGAGAAGACTCCTCCCTTCCTACCCCAATCTACTCCACGCCTTCTCGAAGCGCTCGCCGTGCGGCGGGTGGAACGCCCCGCCGGTCCGGGCGAACGACTCCGGGGTGAACCACCCCACGTCGGCGACCTCCGGGCCGGCTGCCGGTTCCCCGTCGGTCCCCTCGCGTCGGACCGCGAACCCGATCGAGACGATGCGCTTGCCCTCGAACTGGTCGGCGGCGAAGGTGTCGAGCAGGAGGAGGTCGTCCGGGTCGACCCCGACGCCGGTCTCCTCGCGGAGCTCGCGGGCGGCCGCCTCCCGCGGACTCTCCTCCACTTCGAGGTGGCCGCCGGGGACCGCCCAGTCGCCGACCCCGGGTTCGACCGCGCGCTCGGTCAGCAGGACGCCCGCGTGGTCGACCACCGCGACGCCCGCGGTCGGAGCGGGGTTCCGCCAGACCACTCGCTCGCAGTCGGGACAGTACTGGCGCTCGCGCCCCTCGATTTCGCGTGCAGTGAGCTCGGTTCCGCACTGCGGGCAGTAGTTCGCGGGGTAGGTGGTCATGATTTCAGCCCGCTCCCGGTCAGCGGGACGACCACGTCGTCGCTCGGTTCGAGGATCCCGCGCTCGCGGTAGGCGGCCACCGCGGCGGGCGCGACCGCCGAGGTGGGTTCGACGTAGAAGCCCCCGCGGCGCAGGCGGTCGAGCGCCGCGTCGACCGGGTCGGCGCCGAGCGCGATGGCGTCGCCCCCGGTCTCCTCGATGGCGTCGAGGATCTGTTCCTTCCGGACGGGGTCGACGATCTGGATGCCGTCGGCGGTCGAGTTGTCGCCCTCGGTCGCCTCGCTGCCGTGGAGCGCCGCCGCGATGGGCGCGTAGCCGGCGGCCTGCGCGCCGAGTAGTTTCGGCATCTCGTCGGTCCAGCCGGCGTCCTTCAGCGCGCGGAAGCCCCGGTAGGCCCCCAGGAAGAGCGTGCCGTGACCCAGCGGCGTGACCACCGCGTTCGGAACGTCCCAGTCGCGCTGGGCCGCGACCTCGAAGGCGAAGGTCTGGGTGCCCGCGAAGAACGTGGGGTTCCAGGCGTGGCTGGCGTACCAGCCCGCCTCGTCGTCTGATTCGACCGTCTCCACGCAGGCGTCGGTCACGTCCCGGCGCGAGCCCTCGATTCTGACGGGGGTCGCGCCGACGCGTTCGATAGCCGCCAGCTTCGACGCCTTGGCGTCGGCCGGCACGTAGATGTCGGCGTCGATGCCGGCCCGGGCGGCGTACTGGGCGACGGCGGCGCCCGCGTTGCCCGAGGAGTCCTCGACGACCTTCTCGACGCCCAAATCGGCGGCTCGCGAGAGGGTCGCGGTCGCGCCGCGGTCCTTGAAACTCCCCGAGGGGAACACGTACTCCAGCTTGAACTGGACGTTCGGGCCCCAGTCGGCGGTGGAGTTCGAATCGACTTCGGCGTCGACGAGCGGCGTGAACCCCTCGCCCAGCGTGACGCGGGGCGTGACCGGCAGGAACTCCTCGAACGCCCACAGCCCCGTCCGCGTGTCCAACTCCGCGAAGTCGGGCGCGGGACCGTCGGGTAGCGGTCGGTCGGCGAACTCCAGCGGATGGCCGCAATCGCAGCGCCACGGTTCGTCCGGGCCGGCGTGGTAGGTCCGGCCGCAGTCCGGGCAGGCGAGGTCGGTCGGCATACCCATCACTGTCGGACTCAGGAACCAATAGTTGTCGAAGGGACCGCGCTATCGTCGGTCAGAACTCGTCGACGTCGGTGCCGACCGAGCAGACGTACTCGCCGGTCGCGACCTGCGGGAGCCGGCGCGAGCGCCAGAAGATGCCCCTGTCGTCGGCGGTCACCTCGGCCTTGAGCTGGCCGAACGGGTCGGTCACCTCGAAGATGACGTCGCCGACCTCCACCCGGTCGCCCAGGTCCTTCCGGAACCGGACAAGCCCGCCCGAGGGCGAGCCGTAGCGGTCGAACCCCGTGGCGCGGGTCTGGGGCCGGCGGTCGACGTCGCCGTCGAGGAAGCCGTAGTACCGCAGCACGTTGAACAGGCCGTCGACGCCGTACCGGATGCTCTCCTCGTCCCAGCCGATGCAGCCCCCGAGCTCCGGGTCGACCGTCGGGATGCCCTCGTCCGGGCCGACGCGGGCGAGCTGGCCCTCCGGACCCTTCTGGTCGAGGACGTGGCCGCAGCCGAACACCTTCGCGAGCTCCAGGCACTCCTCGTGGAGCCGGTGGCGCTGGCCGCACCGGACCCGGACCTCGTTGAGCATCCGGCTGGTCGAGCCCTGGTGGAGGTCGAGGATGAGGTCCGCCCGGGTGGCCGCCTCGAAGGTGGCGGCCGCGATGCGCTCGCTGGAGGTCCCCGACTCGTCGCCGGGGTAGGTGCGGTTCATCTTGGTGTCGTCGATGGGGTTGCGGTGCTCGGCCACCTGGAACGCGTGGTAGTTGACGATGCCGGTGACCAGCACGGTACCCGAGAGGTCCTCGGGCGAGATGCGGGGGATCGCCCGCTGGATCACGCCGAGCCCGTTGAGCTCGTCGCCGTCACTGACCGCCTGCACGTACAGCGTCGGGCCGTCCTCCGCGCCGTTGACCACCGCGACCGGCAGGCCGAAGTCGCCGCCGTCGCGCGTTTCGCCGACCTGCAACCGCCCGGTGTCCACCTCGCCGGGCGCAGCACTCGCCGTTCCGAGCGTCTTCATTACCCATAACCGACGGCTACACGCCCTTTAGCGGTTCGGTCTGACCGTCGGCGGCGTCGGACTCGCCGACGCCGAACTGCCGGTTCCTCCGGCCGGCTTCGACCTATCGAGCCGTCCCCCACCGTCCGTAGACGAACGTATCGGCATCTCCCCGGGAGTTTAGTCGGTCGGTTTCCATCCCTCTCACATGGCGACCGACCGCGAGCGCGCCGACCCCTTCGCGGCGTTCCGGCAGTTCCTCGCGCTCGAGCGGGACGTCCTCGTCCTCTCGCTGGCGATGTTCGCGTTCAGCCTCGGTTTCCAGATGACCGGCCGGTACATGGGCCGGTACCTGGGCGTCCTCGGGGCGAGCAGCCTGGTCATCGGCCTCTACGGGAGCCTGGGCAACCTCATCGGCGCGGTCTACCCGTACCCCGGCGGGGCGGTCTCGGACCGCATCGGCTCGCGGACCGCGCTGACCGCGTTCGGGCTGGCCTCGACGCTGGGCTTCCTGCTGTGGTTCCTCGCGCCCGAGTTCGACGTCCTGCCGGTGCCGGGCTGGGCGTGGATCTTCGTCGGCCTGCTGCTCGCGCAGGCCTGGAAGTCGTTCGGGCTCGGCGCGACGTTCGCCATCGTCAAGCAGAGCGTCCCGCCCGAGGAGCTGGCGACCGGGTTCGCCAGCACCGAGACGTTCCGCCGGACCGCCTTCCTGCTCGGCCCGCTCATCGCGGCCGGCCTGCTGGCGACGTACGAGTTCGAGGTCGGCTTCCGCTACGTGCTGGCGGTCGCGGCCGGGTTCGGGCTGGTGGCGACCGTCGCCCAGCACGTGTTGTACGACGCCGGCCGTGACTCGTTCGGCAAGGAGTTCGAGGGCGTCGCCCAGATTCTCGACGACCTCCGGGGAATGCCGGCGGTGCTCCGGCCCCTGCTCGTCGGCGACACCCTCGTCCGGTTCGCGAACGGGATGGTGTACGTCTTCGTCGTGCTCGTGGTGACCCAGTACCTCGAAGTGAGCGCGACCCTCCCGGTGGTGGGCTTCCTGGGTCCCGACGCCTTCTTCGGGGTCCTGCTGGCCGTGGAGATGGCGGTCGCGCTGGCGGTGATGATTCCGGTCTCGAAGCTCGCCCGCCGGGTCGGCCTCAAGCCGGTGGTCGCGCTCGGGTTCGTCGTCTACGCCGTCTTCCCGGCGCTGCTGGTCAACGTGCCCGCCGACGGCCTGACCGTCGCGGGCCTCGCGCTCTCGGAGACCGCGCTGGTCACGCTGCTGTTCGCGGTCTCGGGGCTCCGGTTCGCCGGGCTCCCGGCCCACAAGGCGCTCATCGTCGGCCCGGCCGAGAAGGACGCCGGCGGCCGGGTGGTCGGGTCGTACTACCTCGCGCGCAACGCGGTCGTCGTCCCGAGCGCGGCAGTCGGCGGCTGGATCTACGGCTTCTCGCCGCCGCTGGCGTTCGGGCTGGCGACCGCCGTCGGCCTGGTCGGGACCGGCTACTTCCTCGTCTTCGGGAAGGAGCTTCCGGCGTACCGGTGACGGTCGGCTCTCGGAATCTATTCCTCGGAGCGCTCCGCGTCTCCCTCGCGCCCACTGCTCGCCCGCGATAGCGCCGCCCGCGTCTCCGCGGCGAGTTCCGCGGTCAGGTCCTCGGCCGAGACCACTTCCTCGGCGAGGCCGGCGCTCTGGCCGGCGTACAGCGGGAGCGCCTCGACGTCGCCGGTCGTCCCGGGGAGCGCCAGCGAGTCCTCGTAGCGCTCGACCGGGTCGCCGTCGGGTCCCTCCGCGACGACCTCGCCCTCGCCCGGTCGCTCGCCGCGCGGCGGGCCGCCCGCCGCCTCCCAGTCGTCGACCGTGGCGTTCCGGAGGACGCGGTGGGGCGCGTCCGGCCACCCCTCGTCGAACAGCGTCCCGTAGTAGGTGTCGGTCTCGGCGGCGTCGACGACGCGCTCGCGGTACCGGTCGTGGACCCGCGCCTCCGCCGTCGCCAGGAACCGGGTGCCGAGCCACGCCGCGTCGGCGCCGAGCGTCAGCGCCGCGGCGACACCCCGGCCGTCGGCGATGCCGCCAGCCGACACGACCGGGACGTCGACCGCGTCGACCACGCGGGGGACCAGCGGCATGGTCGCGACCTCGCTCTCGACGTGGCCGCCGGCCTCCCAGCCCTGCGCGACGACCGCGTCCGCGCCGGCCCGGGCCGCGCCGCGGGCGGCGTCGGCGCTGCCGACCGACTGGAGGACGACCCCGCCCGCGTCGCGGACCCGCTCGACGTGCTCGTCGCCCGCGCCGAACGAGAAGGAGACGACGTCGACGCCCGCCGCGAGGCAGGCGTCGAGGTGGTCCCCGGTGGGCACCGCCTTCGCGTCGTCGTCCATCACGACGTTCACGCCGAACGCGCCGTCGGTCAGGCGCCGCGTCTCGCGGACGGTCTCGCGGGTCTCCTCCGGGCTCCGCCACGTGACCGCGAGCATCCCGAGGCCGCCGGCGTCCGCGACCGCGGCGGCGAGTTCGGGACAGGTCGCGCTCCCGACGGGGGCCTGGACTATCGGCACGTCGAGGTCGAGCAGGTCGGTGAACCGGGTGTCGAGCGGGGCCATCTCTCGGTCGGAGCTACCGCGACCGGCAGGAAAAAACGCCGGGTCTGGAATTCGGAACATCTGCGTGCCCGACCCGGCGGACTGAACGGGCGGCGGTCGGTCCCGCTCCGTCCCGGCTACGGCCATCCTTTTCCCCCGCGCGCTCCTCCTGCGTCCATGGACGTTCTTCTCATCGGCGGTACGGGGCTCATTAGCACCGGTATCGCGCGCCAGCTCGCGGACTCCGACCACGACGTCACCTGCTTCACGCGGGGCGAGACCGAGGCGCGGGTTCCCGACGCGGTCTCGTTCGTCCGCGGCGACCGGAACGACGACGCCGACCTCGCGGGCGCCCGAGGGGCCGTCGACCCCGACTGCGTCATCGACATGGTGTGTTTCACGCCCGAGCAGGCCCGGGCCGCGGTCGACGTCTTCGAGGGCATCGAGCAGTACGTCTTCTGTTCGACGGTCGACGTCTACCACCGGCCGCTCGACGCGAACCCCGCGACCGAGGAGGCCCGGCGCGACCCGCCGGTCAGCGAGTACGGCGCCAACAAGGCCGCCGCCGAGGACGCGTTCCGCGAGGCGGACGCCGACGGCGCGTTCGCCGCCACCATCATCCGGCCGTGGAGCACCTACGGCGAGGGTGGCGCGGTCCTCCACACGCTCGGGACCGGCACCTACTACGTCGACCGCATCCGGAAGGGGGAGCCGATTCTCGTCCACGGCGACGGCACCTCGCTGTGGGGGCCGTGCCACCGCGACGACGTGGCGCGGGCGTTGGTCGCGGCGGTGGGCAGCGAGGCGGCCTACGGCGAGGCCTACCACGTCACGAGCGAGGAGGTCATCACGTGGAACCAGTACCACCGCCGGGTCGCGAGCGCGCTCGACGCGCCCGACCCCGACCTCGTCCACGTCCCGACCGACCTCCTGGTCCGGGCGCTCCCCGACCGGACCGACATGCTCGAGGACCACTTCCGGTACAGCACCGTCTTCGACAACCGGAAGGCACGCCGGGACCTCGACTTCGCGTACACGGTCGGCTTCGAGGAGGGCGTCGCCCGCACGGTGGCGTGGCTCGACGAGCGCGACCGGATCGACCCGTGGGACGCGACGAACGACGACGCCGTCGTCGAGGCGTGGCGGCGCTCCGGGGACGCGTTCGTCGAGACGGTCCGCGAAAGGTCGTAGCGGTGGTCCCGCGGTCGGCGCTCGGACGCCCGACGCCGCGAACCGACGCGCCTTTCGTCCGGCCGGTCCAACGTCTGACCATGTCCGGGAACGTCCCCGAGCGACCGCGGGCCAACTTCGCGGCGGCGCTGAACGTCCGGCGGAACGCCGTCCGCGGGTTCGCGTTCAGCCTGCTGTTCACCGCGGCGGTGCTCGCGGTGTTCGTCTTCGTCCCGGGGACGCACCAACCCGCGGTGTACTACCTCGGACTGGGGTTCGTGCTGGTCACGGCGCTGGGGGCGCTGACGACGACGGTGCTGACGCTGGTGTCGGCCTACAACCTCGCCCGGGAGACAGATCTCGACTGAGTCCGCGTCGCGGCCCGCTCCGATGGGACGCTGCCGGACCGGTAAGCCTACTGAAATTGAAAATTTAATGCGTCCCGGGGGCTCGGTCAGCCCATGCGAGCGTACCTCTACCTGGCCGCGGCCATCGCCGCCGAAGTCGCGGGAACGACCGCGCTCAAGTTCTCCGACGGGTTCGAGAACCTGCTGCCGACGGCTGTCGTCCTCGTCGGCTACATCGGCTCGTTCTACCTGCTCAGTCTCGTGTTGCAGGACCTGCCCGTCGGGCTGGTGTACGCCACCTGGTCCGCGGTCGGCATCGTGGCCGCCGCCCTCGTCGGGGTCGTCCTGTTCGACGAGTCGGTCGACGCGGCCGCGCTCGCCGGGATGGCGCTCATCGTCGCCGGCGTCCTCGTCCTGAATCTCCTCTCCGAGTCGTACTCGCCGGCCCACTGAGCCTACTCCGCCGAGTACTCGTCGCCGGTCAGCTCCGCCAGCCGCTCGGCGCCCGACCGGGTCCCCTTGGCGATGAACACGTCGCCGGCCCGGAGTTCCGTGTCCGGACCGGGCTGGATGACCCAGTCGCCGCCGCGCTCGCCCCGGTCGTCGCCCGGGCGCCGGACCGCGATGACCCGCATCCCGGTCTCGGTCTTGACCTCGCGGGCGCCCAGGGTCACGCCGTCGAACTCGCTGCCCGGCGCGACCGTCAGCCGGACGATGACCTCGTCGCTCTCCTCGACCGCCTGCTCGACGACCGGGTGGGTCCCCAGCCCCCGGAGCACGCCCTCGCTGATCTCGACCGCGGCGTCGCTGATCACCTCGGTTGCGTTGGCGAGGTGGACCAGCCCCCGAAGCGAGACCGGGTCGTCGACCCGGGCGGCCGCCCGGAGGGTCCACGCCTCGAAGCGCGACTGGAGGGCGTCGACCTCGGCCTCGAGCTCGACCACCTCCTCGGCGACCGCCGCGCTGTCGAAGAGCACGCTGCCGTACGCGAGGTCGACCGCGAGCTCGCTGATGTTCTTCATCAGCACGATGGAGTCGACCGCGCGCTCGAGGTCATCGATGCCGGGCTCGGGCGGTTCGGGCGGTTCGTAGGCCTCCCCGGTGGCCTGCCGGTACACCGCCGCGATGCCCTCGTCGGGGCCCCGCAGGAGCACGGTGTCGCCGGCTTCGAGCGCGGTGTCGCGGTCGGGGTTCGTGATCCAGTCCTCCCCCCGCCGGATGGCGATGACCCGCACGCCGGTCTCGGTCTCGACGTTGGCCGCGCCGAGCGTCCGGCCAGCGAGGCCGGCGTCGGCGGCGACCCCCGCGCGGACGAGCGTCTCGACCGCCTCGGGGAGCGCGGCCCGCATCGCGTCGGGCAGGCCGATGTCCTCGAGGACGACCTTGGCGATGTCGCCGGCGGCGTCGCTTATCTTCTCGGCCGCGCCGACCACGCCGAGCACCGGCGCCAGCTGCTCGGCGTCCTCGGGGCTCCTGGCGGCCATCAGCAGGCTCATCCGGGCCCGCATCTGGAGCACGTCCATCCGGGCTTCGAGGTCGAGCACCTCGCGGGCGATGTCGTCGCTCCCGTTGAGCACGGCCGAGTACGAGAGGTCGATGAGGAGCTCGGCGGTGTCCTTCATCTCCGCCAGCACCGCCTTGACGCTGACGGGCTCGTACGTCACCTCGCCGCCCGGCCTGTCCATGGCGGAGGGTTGTGCGCCTCCGGATAAAAACGTTCGTAGCCGTTCGCCCCGACGGGCCGCTCGGAACCGAGAGGAAAGATAATGCTTTTCCGGTCCTGTCGAGAAGTATCAGGGTATGTCAGACGAGGTCAAGAAAGGGCTGGAGGGCGTCGTCGTCGCAGAATCGGGACTCAGCTTCATCAACGGCGACGAGGGACGCCTCATCTACCGCGGGTACGAGATCGAGGACCTCGCCCGGAACGCGAGCTACGAGGAGGTGCTCTACCTGCTCTGGCACGGTGAACTCCCGACGCGCGACGAGCTCGAGGCGTTCTCGGAGTCGATGGCCGCCGAGCGAGCCGTCGACGACGACGTGCTCGACACGGTCCGGAAGCTCGCCGAGGCCGACGAGGAGCCGATGGCCGCGCTCCGGACCGCGGTGTCGATGCTCTCGGCCTACGACCCCGACGACTCCGAGGCCGACCCTACCGACCGCGAGATCAACCTCCGGAAGGGCCGGCGCATCACCGCCAAGATGCCCACCATCGTCGCGGCGCTCAAGCGCTTCCGGAACGGCAACGAGGCGGTCGAGCCCCGCGAGGACCTGAGCCACGCCGCGAACTTCCTCTACATGCTCAACGACGAGGAGCCCGACGACGTGCTGGCCGAGACGTTCGACATGGCGCTGGTGCTCCACGCCGACCACGGCCTGAACGCCTCGACGTTCTCCTCGATGGTGACCTCCTCGACGCTGTCTGACCTCCACAGCGCCATCACCAGCGCCATCGGGACGCTCGCCGGCCCGCTCCACGGCGGCGCCAACCAGAACGTCATGAAGATGCTCAAGGAGCTCGACGAGAGCGGCAAGGACGCCAAGACGTGGGTCGACGACGCCCTCGACCGCGGCGACCGCATCATGGGCTTCGGCCACCGCGTCTACAACGTCAAGGACCCCCGCGCGAAGATCCTCGGCGAGAAGAGCGAGGAGCTCGGCGAGGCCGCCGGCGACACCAAGTGGTACGAGATGTCGGTCGAGATCGAGGAGTACATGCAGGACAACAAGGGGCTGGCGCCCAACGTCGACTTCTACTCGGCGTCGACCTACTACCAGATGGGCATCCCCATCGACCTCTACACCCCCATCTTCGCCATGTCGCGGTCGGGCGGCTGGATCGGCCACGTGCTCGAGCAGTACGAGGACAACCGGCTCATCCGGCCGCGGGCGAAGTACACCGGGTCGGACCACGAGGACTGGGTGCCGCTCGACGAGCGGTAGGACTGCGAGCGACCGTCCCGCTGCGGCTGTTTTTGATCAACCTTTTGCCAGCGCCGGAGCGAGCGAAGCGAGCGACGAGCGCAGCAAAAGGTTGCGGACGACCGGCTCATCCGGCCCCGGGCGAAGTACACCGGCTCGGACCACGAGGACTGGGTCCCGCTCGGCGAGCGGTAACGTAGTCCAACGTTCTCCGCTTCGGACCAGACGGCCGTGAGCACGACCGGAATCGCCGAGTCTCTGTGGCGAACACAGGCGGTGTCACTCCCCTTTCGTCGCGAACCACCGTCTCAGGGCGTAGCCGGCGGCCCCGAGGGAGGCGAGTCCCGCCGCGATGCCCACACCCAGCCTCCCAGCACCCGGTAGGCCGCCGTCCCGGTCCGTCTCGATGTCCTGCGGGCCGGTCCACCCCTCGTGGTGGCCCAGCGTTCCCAGGTTCACGCGCGAGTCCTCGCTCGCCCCCGTGACGCCCGCGTCCAGGGCGTAGACGTTGCCATCGTTGCTCCCGACGAAGATGGTCCCGTCGACCACTGTCGGCCCCGAATCGACGGGCCCGCCGGTCCCGAAGCGCCAGCGCTCGGTCCCGTCGGTCGCGTCCAGGGCGACCACGTCGCCGTCGCGGTTGCCGAGGAAGACGGTGCCGCCGGCCACCGTCGGCGACGACCCGACCGCTCCGCCGGTTTCGACGCGCCAGCGTTCGGTCCCGTCGGAAGCTATCGCGTACACGCGACCGTCCAGACTCCCAGCGTAGACGATACCGTCGGCAACTGTTGGCGACGAGACGACCATCGCGTCGGTCGCGAACCGCCAGCGTTCGGTTCCGTCGGTCGCGTCCAGGGCGTAGACGTTGCCATCGTTGCAGCCGACGAAGACGGTTCCGTCGGCGACGGTCGGGGACGAGAACACCGCGTCGCCGGTGTCGAAGCGCCAGCGTTCGCTCCCGTCGTCGGCGTCGATGGCGTACGCGGCCCCGGCGTCGGTTCCGACGAAGACGGTGCCGCCGACCACCGTCGGCGACGACCCGACCTGGTCGTCGGTCCCGAACTGCCAGCGTTCGCTCCCGTCGCTCGCGTCTATCGCGTAGACGCGACCCGACTGATTCCCGAAGTAGACGGTGTCGTCGACCACCGTCGGCGACGACCACACCGCCCCCGGGCGGCGGTCCCCCGTGGCCGCGTCGAACTGCCAGCGTTCGCTCCCGTCACTCGCTTCCAGCGCGTACACCTCGTCCCCGCCGCTCACGGCGTACGCGGTCCCGTCGACGACCGTCGGCGACGACTGCACGGCCGCCGCCCCGTCGCTCCAGCGCTCAGTCCCGTCACCAGCGGCGAGCGCGTACGTGCGGTCACCTCCGGCGAACACGATGCCGTCGACGACCGTGGGGGACGAGGGACCCCAGAGGCCGGTTTCAAAGCGCCACTGCTCCCTCCCCGGTTCCGTTGCGGTTGCACGACCGGGGAGTGCGTCGGTCGTGAACACACCAACACCGATTCTGGCCGTCGCCCGCAGTACGTCGCGGCGTTCGAGTCCCCGATCGCTCGATGGGTGCGATCCGGCCGAACTCCTAGTCGGATGTAATTCCACTGTTACTTCCCCGGATGACTTCCCGGTCACATATCGGTGACGGTCGAGTCGCCGTCGGCTGACGAACGCTCCCCTTCGGCACGCGCCCAGTACTCGGGACCGTTCCGTTGCTCTGCGAGGACGGGACTTCCCCTCTCACGCCCGCTCGACGCTCCCCGCTCGCGCATCGTGGCGGTCGCCCTCCCGGCCCAGTCGCCCCACCGGAACCCCGCGCCGACGACCAGCGTCATCCAGACGCGGTAGCCGAGGATGCCGGCGTAGGCGCCGCCGACGCCGAAGCCGAGGCGGACGCCGACCAGCCACGAGCGCCCGACCACGGACCGGACCATCTCGGTGGTGCGCGCGACGAGCGGCATCCGGGTGTCACTGCTACCCTGGTGCGATCCCGAGTGCGAGGATGCGCCGCCAGACGCGGACAGCCGACTGCGCACGGACCCTGTCGTGAAGTGTCCGTTCGGGGGCGAGAAGTCGAGTGTACCGGAACGCGAAAGCCGGTCGGCGTCCCAGGGTCGCGCATGGACGTCTTCGTCTACGGAACGCTGACCGACCCCGAGCAGATCGCCCGGGTCGTCTCGGAGTTCGAGTTCCGCGGGCCCGCTGTCCTGGAGGGCCTCCACCGCGTCGACGGCGAGTACCCCACGCTCGCGCCGGGCGGGACGGTGCCGGGGCGGGTCCTCCGGACCCCCGAGGTCGAGGCGCTCGACGCGTACGAAGGAGTCGCGACCGGACTGTACGTCCGGGTGTCGGTCCCGCTGGTCCGCGGTGAGTCGGGGGACGACTTCGCCGGCGAGTCGAACGCCAACGGTGACGAGTCGAACGCCGATACCGGCGAGCGCGAGGTCGACGTGTACGTCGGCGACCCGGACGCCCTGGGCGCCGACGTCGAGTGGCCCGCCGCGGAGCCGTTCCCCGCGGCGGTCGAGCGATTCTGTCGCGGGAACGAGGTCGTAGTTCAACCGAGGCCGTGATAACGGCCAATAGGTTTATACGATGAATTCAACGTGTGCCGCCCGTCAGACGGGCGTCTCATCACGCCGCTGTCCTGTACTTTCACTTTCACCGCGTCCACCGGGGCTTTAAGTACCACCCGTGCGACTCTCCGGATGCGCGTCACACGCTTCGCGCCCACTTCCCCTTTCCCCCTGTTCCCGCGCTGGTCAGTGCCGACGGCGTGGACGCCGTGGGTCGGACGCCGACCGCCGCGCCGGGAGCAACAGTTGAAAAAGGGTTAAAGAGACACCGGGATTAGGGTGCGGTATGATAGACCTCTCGGACGTTCTCGACGCCCGCGTCCGCGTCGAGGAGACCGCCCGGCGGACGCCCCTCGACTACTCGCACACCTTCTCGGACATGACCGGGGCGGAGGTCCACCTCAAACTGGAGACGTTCCAGCGCACGGGGTCGTTCAAGATCCGCGGGGCGACCAACCGCATCGCGACCCTCTCGGACGACGAGCGGGCCGCGGGCGTCGTCACCGCGAGCGCGGGCAACCACGCCCAGGGCGTCGCGCTGGCGGCGACCCGGAGCGGCGTCGACTCGAAGATCGTGATGCCCGAGAACGCGCCCATCTCGAAGATCGAGGCGACCCGGAGCTACGGCGCGACGGTCGTGCTCCACGGCGACGACTACGACGAGGCCCAGGCGAAGGCCCACGAGATAGAGCGCGAGGAGGGCCGGACCTACGTCCACGCCTTCGACGACGAACTGGTGATGGCCGGCCAGGGCACCATCGGCCTCGAGATCATCGAGGACCTGCCGGAGATCGACGCAGTCGTCGTCCCCATCGGCGGCGGCGGGCTCATCTCCGGCATCGCGACCGCCATCAAGAAGCAGAAGCCCGAGGCCCGCGTCGTGGGCGTCCAGGCCGAGGGCGCCTCCAGCGCGGCCCAGTCGCTCCGGAAAGGGGAGGTCCACACCCTCGACGCGGTCGACACCATCGCGGACGGCATCGCCACCCGGAGCGTCGGCGAGAAGCCGTTCGAGGTCATCGAGGAGCGGGTCGACGAGGTCGTGACGGTCTCGGACTCGGAGATCGCGGTCGCGGTCACCCACCTGCTCGAGCGGGCGAAGACGCTCGTGGAGGGCGCGGGCGCGGTGCCGCTGGCCGCCATGCTGTCGGGGGCCATCGAGTACGAGGACGACGAGGTGGTCGTCCCGGTGCTGTCGGGCGGCAACATCGACATGAACACGCTCACGACCGTCATCATGCGGGGGCTGGTCGAGACCGGCCGGTACGTCAAGGTCCGGACCGTGCTCAAGGACCGGCCGGGCGCGCTCGACGACCTCATCGACATCATCTCGGCCCAGCGCGCGAACATCTACGGCATCCAGCACGACCGGACCTCCCGGGACATCGCGATGAACGCCGCGGAGGTCGAACTCGACCTCGAGACCCGGGGCCAGGACCACGTCGAGGAGCTGCTGGCCGCGCTGCGCGAGGAGGGGTTCGACGTCGAGGTGCTGGCGTAGACGGAACGTCGGGGGACGCCGCGAGCCGGGGCTGCCCGGGGTGTCGGCGCGGAGCGCAGGGTTGCCCAGGTTTAAGTTCCGGGGCGCGAACAAAGCGATATGAAGCGCATCATCAGCACCCAGGACGCGCCGGAGGCGGTCGGCGCGTACAGCCAGGCGACGACCAACGGCGACGTGGTGTTCACGGCGGGCCAGATTCCGATGACGCCCGACGGCGACCTGCTCGACGACGAGGAGATCGCGGTCCAGACCCGCCAGAGCCTCGAGAACGTCAAGGCCATCCTCGAGGAGGAGGGCCTGACGATGCAGGACGTGCTGAAGGTCACCGTCTTCCTCGACGACATCGACAACTTCGACGAGATGAACGACGCCTACCGGGAGTACTTCCAGGACAACCCGCCGGCCCGGAGCGCGGTCGAGGCCGGCAGTCTCCCGAAGGGTGTCGGCGTCGAGATCGAGGCCATCGCCGCGAACGATTGATACTGTCGGCTGTAAGTACGTAAGAATCCCAACTATGCTCGTTTCACGGACTTGTACGGCATTTCTGGGTAACCCTCGAGTCGTCGAATTACAGCCGACAGTATGACATGACGCTGGAGCTTGGCCCGATCCGCCCGCGCGCGAAGGCCAGCGTCCTCTGGGGCGTCGTCGGTCTCCTCGCCTTCCTGGTCGCGCTCCAGGGGTACGAACTGGCGACGGGGTACCGCTACCCGGTCGCGGTCAAGGCCGGCGTCGCGCTGGCGGTCGGCGTGGGCGCGACCGGCCTCTCCTACGCGCTGGAGGGTCGGCTGTTCACGTAGAAAGGAAGATTTAAACGCGGGACGGGACTACGAATCACCGCGGGCCGGGATGGCCGAATGGCAAAGCGCACGCCTGGAAAGCGTGTCCCCTTACGGGGTTCTGGGTTCAAATCCCAGTCCCGGCGCTTCTCTGCGAACATCACGGCGAGCAGCCCGTCTGCTCGCCAACTCCGTGAGCGGAAATCGCCACAGAGCTGGATTTGAACCCCTGCCAGTCACAGCCCGCGGAACGAGCGAAGCGAGTGAGCAGGACTGTCTGGCTCCGGTTCAATTCCCAGTCCCAACGTACCCTCCTGTGAACGACGCTGCGAGCGCCTCGTCTGTTCGAGCGCCTCGTGCATTCGATTCACGTCCGGTCGACGAGAACCGATCTCGCTGCGACGCTCGCCGGTCGATCCGGACGCGACCGATATCATAAGAACATCTACACAAATGGGGTTCGGTAAACTCCGCTACAGAAACGTAATTCAGATTATGTTTATGGCCGCGGCGGTCGTCCGTTCAACCGTGATGAGACGCCTACCGCACTACGACCCGCCCCGGCACCGCGACCCGGCGTACACCGGCAGTATCGGCCCCACGCTCGTGGCGTGGGCAGTGCTGGCGCTTGCGACGGTCGCGGCGGTGGTGGCCGTTCACTACCCCATCGCCGCCGCGGGAACAACCGCGCTCGCCGTCCCGACCTGGCTGACCGCTCGGACCCTCCGCCGCGTCCACCGGACTCGCCGGCGGACCGGCCGCACGAGCACGGTCTGCGTTCCGAAGATCGGCCTCTGCGTCGAGGTCTGATTTCCGCTGGCGGTCGCGGCCCTCCGCTCTTCTTTAAGTTGTTCTGGCGATAACGGAAAGATACGAGGAGTTCTCCCCGAACGCCGACTCCGTCGAGCCGTCGCTTCCCGTCTCGTTCCCCATCAGTCCGCCCGCAACCCCATTTGAGCGCCCGCTCCGCGATTCGGCCGCCGGTTCGCTCGCAGGGGACCGCTCGGACCCCGCGCCTGCGGGCGAGGCGTCTGTACGACTGCCTTGGGGTGACGTGGAATCGGGTGTCGTCTCTGTCATCGGTAGAGTTTCCTCCGGAAGTAGTATCGCGTGGCGATGCCGACCGCGTAGAACGACAGCACGACCGCGAGCAGGACCAGCACGAGCCCCCACGCGAAGTTGTCCGGGTTGTCGAGCGGACCGGCGACGCCCGCGGTGACGAGCGCGTACACCTGGTAGGGGAGCGCGCTGGTCGCCTGCAGGAGCTCGGGGTTCGTGACGAACGGCGGCGACGCGGTGAACTGGAAGCCGCCGACGACGTCCACCGTCTGGGTTCCGGGGAGGAACGTCCCGCCCGCCATCGTCAGCAGGATAGGGGCGGTCTCGCCCGCGACCCGGCCGACCCCCAGGATGACGCCAGTGACGACCCCCGGGAGCGCGGCCGGCAGGACCACGCTCCGAATCGTCTGCCACTTCGTGACCCCGAGCGCGGCGCTGGCGTCGCGGTACTCGTCGGGCACCGCGAGCATCGCCTCCCGCCCGGTGATGACGACCAGCGGGAGCAGCATGAACCCGAGCGTGAGCATCCCCGACAGCAGCGACTTCTGGCCGCCGAACCGCGGCACGAGGAACGCGTAGCCGAACAGCCCGTAGACGATGCTGGGCGTGCTCCACAGCCCGTTGGTCGCGATCTCGACGACCTCGGTGAACCGGCCCTCGTCGGCGTACTCGCTCAGGAAGACCGCCGCGCCGACGCCAAGCGGGACCGCGAACAGCACCGCGCCCACCACCAGCCACACCGTGCCGGCGATGGCGGGCAGGACGCCGTCGACCTCGGCCAGCAGCGAGACGCCGTTCATGAGGAACGGCCACGACACCGGCCAGACGACGGTGTAGCTGACGCCGAACAGGGCGATGGTCGTCGACGGGCCGGCGCCGGCCTCGGCCGCGATTCCCTGGACGAGACCGGGGAACCCCTTGGCGACGACGAACGCCACCAGCCCGAACAGGACCGCGACGATGGCTCCGGCGTTGAGGTAGAGGAGGACGTGCGCGCCGACGTGCCGGCCGCGCGCCCCGAAGCCGCCGTAGGCCTTCGCGGCCGACCACCCGGTGACCAGCGAACAGAACATCACCGCGGTCGGGACGACGAACCGGGGGAAGAACGTCGCGCGGAGCCCGCCGGGCGCCCACGACCACTGCTGGCCGATGGTGCCGGTGACGAAGACGAGCCCGGCGAACAGCGCCAGCGCGCCCGCCGGCAGCGTCGACCCGACGTCCTCGCGGGGGACGACCGTCGCGGCGAACGCGATCACGGCCGCCGCGAGCGCGGCGACCAGCCACCCGCCGAGCCCGAGCCCGAACGTCTGCGACCCGACGAGTCCGCCGACGACGAACCAGACGGCCGCGAACGCGGTGGCCGCGACCAGGCCGGCGTCCGCCTGCGGTTCGGCCGGGAGGACTTCGAGGCGCGACCCGACGCCGAAGCCGACGACGGTCGCACCGAGGACAGCGAGCAGCGCGCCGAGCGCGGTCACCACGGGGACGCCGGCGACCGCGTCGGTCATCGCGACCAGCTCGAAGTGGGCGGCGAGCGCGAGCGCGAACAGCAGCGCCGAGAGCCCGACCGTCCCGGCCGCGAGCAGTTCGGGGAGCGAGGTGCCCTCGCGGACGAGCGCGTCCCGCTCGGCGGCGGTGCCGCGGTCGTCGCCGGAGTCTCGGCCCGCGCCGGCGTCCCGCTCCGCGCCGGTGACGCCGCCCATCACCGGTCACCTCCGAGCTTCTGCTTCATGCGCTTCTCAATGAGCCGGGAGCCGACGCTCAGGAACAGGACGGTCACGAACAGCACCACGCCGGCCGCGAACAGCGCGTTCATCTGGAGCCCGTGGGAGCTGCCGTACCGGGCCGCGATGAGGCTGGTGAGCGTCTCGTACCCGTAGAACACGTTGTAGACGGGGTCCGGGAGCGCGGGACTGTTCCGGAGCATCACGGTCGCGGCCATGGTCTCGCCGATGGCCCGGCCGACCCCGAGCAGCACCGCGGCCGACACGCCCGAGAACGCCGCCGGCAGCGTGATAGTCGACATCGTCTGCCAGTCGGTCGTACCGAGCGCGAGCGACCCGCTCTTCATCGACTCGGGCACGCTGTTGAGCGCGTCCTCGGCGACCGACACCACCGTCGGTAACGCCATCAGGCCGACGACGACGCCGACGAACAGGTAGGTCCCCTGTCCGACCAGCTCGAACTGGTCGCTGGCCCACGGGCTGAGGATGGTGAAGCCGATGAACCCGTAGACGATGGAGGGAATCCCCGCCAGGATCTCGACGCCGGGCTTGACGAGCTCCCGGACCGCGGGCGGCGCGACCTCGCCGATGAACAGCGCGGCCGCGACCCCGAGCGGCCCGGCGACCAGCGTCGCGATGACGGTCACCACGACCGTCCCGTGGATCATCGGGACGAGCGAGAACCGCTTTGCGGTCACGGGGTCCCAGTTCGTCTCGGTGAACAGCCGCAGCCCCGGGACCGACACGCCGACCACCTCCGCGGAGGCGTACTCGAACGCCGGCCACGCCTCCAGGAAGATGAACACCGTGATGAGTCCCAGTATCAGGATGGTCGAGATGGTCGTCGCCAGCGCGAGAGCGTGCGCCGTTACCGCTTGGTGGCGGACCCAGCCGTACCCGACCGCCACCAGAAACGCGAGGAACGCCACCACCGTCAGCGGTGACATCACGAGGAAGCCGACGAACGTGCCCAGCAGCGCCAGCGAGCCGATCGCGCCCGCCGCGAGCGCCTCGTTCTCGGCGTCCTCGACGAGGTCGCGGGCCTCGGTCAGCCGCCGCCGGAGCGCCCCTCGTAGTCCGGTCCAGTCAGTCTCGATCAGCGTTGCCATTTTTGTGTAATGTGATTCGGATGCGGTCGAAAACGGAACGACGAGGGCGAGGACGGCGCGAGCGATGCGGCCGGTCGCCGAGCGAACGCCCGGGGCCGGCCGGGCGCTCTACGCCTGGTCGGGGAGCTTCGCCTTCTCCTTCTCGATGTCCTTCGTCGGGAGCGGGATGTAGTTGTTCGCCTCCACGAACACCTTCTGGCCGAACGTCGTCAGGAACATGTTGATGAACGCGGCCTCGCGCTCGTCCACGCCGCTCGGGTGCTCGTCGGTCTTCTTGGTGTACATGTGGAGGTCCCGGTTGAGCGGGTAGTCGCTGTCGAAGATGGTGTGGCTCGCGTTCTTGTCGGGCTCGTAGGTCGTGCCGTCGAACTCGATGGCGATGGGCCTGACCTGCTCGCCGGTGAACGCCAGCGCCATGTACGCGATGGCGCCCTCGTTCTGCTGGACGACCGTCTTGACCTGCTGGTTCTGGCCCTTCCGGGTGTCGACGCCCGGCATCGGGGCCTCGGCGTCGCCGAGCATGTTGAGCCGGAACGCGGTGTCCGTCCCCGAGCCCTCGGCGCGGCCCACGCAGTAGATCTCCTTGTCCGGACCGCCGACCTCGCTCCAGTTGGTGATCTCGTCCTGGTAGATCTGCTTGATCTGCTCGCCCGTGAGCTTCCGGACGCCGGCGTCCCAGATGTCCTTGCTCACGACGACGGGCTGGCCGTCGCGCCCGACGACGTGGTCGACGTACTCCTCTTTGGCCTTCGAGTCGCTGATGCCGAGTTCGGCCGTGATGGGACCCGAGGAGTTGCCGATGTCGACCAGGCCGTCACGGACCGACTTGCAGCCGGTGCCGGAGTGGCTCAGGGCGACGCTGGTCGCGTACGGCGGGGTCGCCTGCTGCCCGGTCGCCTCGAAGCCGTAGAGGCCCGCGAAGTAGTCGGCGAGGCGCTCGTCGGTCTGGATCTGCTCCCAGCCGGGGACCGACCCCTCGTCGTTCGAGCCCCAGTACTCGCCGTCGTCGGCGGGCGCGTTGGAGTTCCAGTAGGAGCTCCCCTTGTTCGAGATGGGGTACACCGTCGAGGAGCCCTCTGCGGTGAGCATCGAGGTGTCCATCGCGTTGCTCTCCCGGGGCGTCTCGTCGGACCCCTCGGTGGCGTCCGTCGACCCCTCGGTCGCGTCGTCATCCGACCCGTCGGCCGTCGTCGTGTCGTTGCCCGAACCGCCGGTGCATCCGGCGAGGGCCGTGGTCGCACCTGCACCGGACGCGAGCAGGAACATCCGGCGCGATACGCTGTCAGACTGCCGTCCGTTGTCAGACGTCATCACGTAGAGAGAGCCCCAACTCGATTAAGTACCCTTATAATTGCTGAATATATCACCGCTGTCGGGTAATAGCCGACCTGACGAGGTGGTCGTGAAACACTCTCATGGGTACTCTACATAGACCACGCAGTTACGCCACTGACAATAATATAGATATACCGACAAAATTGATGA
Organism: Halorussus rarus; assembly: GCF_003369835.1. Taxonomy (NCBI): domain Archaea; kingdom Methanobacteriati; phylum Methanobacteriota; class Halobacteria; order Halobacteriales; family Haladaptataceae; genus Halorussus; species Halorussus rarus. Next base: position 219,682 of record NZ_QPMJ01000003.1, read on the forward strand.
CGCCAACCGACGCGGTCGCTGTGACCGCTGCACCTGCCCCTGAATACCGATCGAAATACCTGCTGGGGCCGAATACTGGTATAAACCCCTGGGCCACGCTCGACCCCTGCCGCGCCGAATCTCGGACGGCAAATCCCGGCGTATCGTCCGGTACTACGCTCGTCCGGTCCGATTTCTCGAACCCCTGCCTGACAGTTCGGCGTGTTACCAAGTAGCTTGGAAGCGAACATTTATATAGAATCACAATCATACTTTCTGGTGTACTATGAGTCAGCGAGGACAGCGGATGCAAGGCCAGCCGATGATCGTAATGTCCGAGGACTCCCAGCGAGTCAAGGACAAGGACGCCCAGGAGCACAACATCACCGCGGCCCGCGCGGTCGCCGACGCGGTCCGCTCGACGCTCGGCCCGAAAGGGATGGACAAGATGCTCGTCGACTCGATGGGCGACGTCACCATCACGAACGACGGCGTGACCATCCTGAAGGAGATGGACATCGACAACCCGACGGCCGAGATGATCATCGAGGTCGCCGAGACCCAGGAGGACGAGGCCGGCGACGGGACCACGACGGCCGTCGCGGTGACGGGTGAGCTCCTCAAGAACGCCGAGGACCTCCTCGAGCAGGACATCCACCCGACCGCCATCATCAAGGGCTTCCACCTCGCCAGCGAGAAGGCCCGCGAGGAGATCAACAACGTCGCCGAGGACGTCGACCCCGGCGACGAGGAGCTCCTCCGCAAGGTGGCCGAGACGTCGATGACCGGCAAGGGCGCCGAGCTCAACAAGGAGCGCCTGAGCGAGATTATCGTCGACGCGGTCCAGCAGGTCACCGTCGACGGCACGGTCGACCTCGAGTACGTCAAGACCGAGACCCAGACCGGCCGCTCGGCCGGCGAGTCCGAGCTCCTGAAGGGCGCGGTCATCAGCAAGGACCCGGTCCACGACAACATGCCCAAGAGCGTCGAGGACGCCGACGTCCTCCTGCTCAACGAGGCGGTCGAGATCGAGGAGACCGACGTCGACACCAGCGTCAACATCGAGAACCCCGACCAGCTCCAGAGCTTCCTCGACCAGGAGGAGCAGCAGCTCCGCGAGAAGGTCGACAAGATCGTCGAGACCGGCGCCGACGTCGTCTTCTGCCAGAAGGGCATCGACGACATGGCCCAGCACTACCTCGCCAAGGAGGGCATCCTGGCGGTCCGCCGGGTCAAGAAGAGCGACATCGGCTTCCTCAAGGAGGTCCTCGGCGCGAGCGTCGTCTCGGACCTCGACAGCGTCTCGGCCGACGACCTGGGCCACGGCGACGTGACCCGCGACGACGGCGACGAGCTGTTCTACGTCGAGGGCGATGACAGCCACGGCGTCACGCTCCTGCTCCGGGGCTCGACCGACCACGTGGTCGACGAGCTCGAGCGGGGCGTCACCGACGCGCTCGACGTGGTCGCCCAGACCGTCTCGGACGGCCGCGTCGTCGCGGGCGGCGGCGCCATCGAAGTCGAGATCGCGGGTCGGCTCCGCGACTACGCCGACTCCGTCGAGGGCCGCGAGCAGCTCGCGGTCGAAGCGTTTGCGGACTCGCTCGAACTCGTCCCGCGCGTCCTCGCCGAGAACGCCGGCCTCGACTCCATCGACACGCTCGTCGACCTGCGCTCGGCCCACGAGTCCGACGAGCAGCGCGCCGGCCTGAACGTCGAGAGCGGCGACGTCGTCGACACCCTCGACGCGGGCGTCGTCGAGCCGGCCCACGCCAAGGAGCAGGCCGTCTCCAGCGCCACCGAGGCCGCGAACCTCGTGCTCAAGATCGACGACATCATCTCCGCCGGCGACCTGTCGACCGACAAGGGCGACGACGAAGGCGGCGCCGGCGGTATGGGCGGCGGCATGGGCGGCATGGGCGGCATGGGCGGCGCAATGTGATGCAGGCCGAAGGCTAAATCACACCGCCCAACCGCACCGCGTCCACTTCGCAACCGCTCCGCACGTCCCGGTTCGCAACCGTCCGGGTGACCGACTTTCGTATTTCTTTCGGCTCCGTCCTTCCGAGTGCCGGCAGTACGGCGTCTGCCCCCGCCTGACCGCCGTGGCAAACACTGCACGATTCGGCATCGTTTTAGGTAATTTATAGTGCCGGCAGTCGAACCACTTCGTATGGACACGCTGCTGCTCAACCGGGACGCCGTCGACGAGAACACCCAGATGCCGGAGGTCATTCGGGCGGTCGAGGACGCGTTCGCCGCGTACGCCCGCGGGGACGCCCAGATGCCCGCCAAGTCCTACATCGACCTGCCCCAGTACAACGGCGACTTCCGGTCGATGCCCGCGTACCTGGAGGCCGAGGACTGGGACGCCGCCGGCATCAAGTGGGTCAACGTCCACCCCGACAACCCCGACGAGTTCGACCTGCCGACCGTGATGGGCACGATGGTCTACTCCGACCCCGAGACCGCGTTCCCGCTGGCCATCATGGACGGCACCGAGCTCACGATGAAGCGGACCGGCGCGGCCGCCGCGGTCGCCACCGACCACCTCGCGGTCGAGGACGCCACCTCGATGGGTATCGTCGGCGCGGGCGTCCAGTCGTACACGCAACTGGAGGCCATCGCCCAAATCCGCCCCATCGAGACTGTCGTCGTCAGCGACCCCGACGAGGAGGCGGTCGCGGACTTCATCGACTACTTCGAGGGGGCGTTCGACGTCCGGGCCGGCTCCATCGAGGAGGCCGCGCAGTGCGACGTGCTTTCGACCGTGACGCCGGTCGAGGACCCCATCGTCTCCCGGGAGGCCATCGGCGAGCGCACCCACGTCAACGCGATGGGCGCCGACGCCGAGGGCAAGCACGAGCTCGCCGACGAGATTCTGTTCGACGCCAAACTCGTCATCGACGACCACGCCCAGACCACCCACTCGGGCGAGATCAACGTCCCGTACCGCGAGGGCGTCCTGACCGACGACGACATCTACGGCGAACTCGGTGACATCGTGGTCGGCGATCAGGACGGCCGGACCCCCGAGGACGGCATCACGGTGTTCGACTCGACCGGCCTCGCCATCCAGGACGTGGCCGCGGCTCACGTCGTCTACGAGCACGCCGACGACAACGACAACGGCTACCCCTTCGACCTCATCGGCACCGAGACCCAGTAGCCCGAGACACAGTGGCGGACGTCAGGGGACCCGGTCGGTCGGCGCCTTCCGGGCGAAGTAGCCAGTTACCTTCGAGACCAGCCACACGATGACGATGAACGGCAGGAGCGGCACCAGCAGCACCAGCAGCCCCAGCCCGTACGCGATGCCGATGGTGGTCATCTCGGCGTCGGGCCGCCCGCGGTAGCCCGGGGTCACCGTCCGCACGACCTTCTTCATCGGTTCGGGTACGACGCTCTCGCTCCCTCCGTCTGCATCCCCCTCGCTCATGGCGCGAACTATCGACGACGGGAGGGATAAGCGTTTGCGGCCGGACGACCCGACCGGGGTTCGTTTCGAGTGGAACCGACGTGAAACAGCGGAAACGGCGGTGTCTGACGCGCGTCGGACGCGCCCCGAGCGAGTACGGCTGCGTCGGACGGTTGCCGTCGCCTGCCGAGGCAGTATTTCGCGGTTACTGCGGGGACAGGTCCTCGCGGATGCGGATCTGGCTGTTCTGGACCGCGGTGACGGCCTCCTCGTCGATGGCGTGGCGGTCGTCGCCCTCCGACCAGCCGAGCGCGTCGCGCAGGTCCTCGGGGAGGTGGTCCCAGTCGGGGTCCACGTAGGCGGTCCCACCGCGGACGTCCGTGACGGTGCCGATGCGGTCGGTGTCGTTCACGACTGTCTTGCCGCGGTCGTCGTCCGAGAGTTCCCCGGTCATGACGGTGACAGTACACGAGTTACGGGGAAAACCTCGGTGGCTCACCGTCGCCCTCTGACGTTTCGACCGGTGCACGGTCGGGTGACGCCGAATTCGGAGCCCCGGCCCGGCCGCGTCGACTCGACTGGCGAGGAAATCGGAGTCCGATGGTCGATTACGCGGTCCTCGACTCGTCGTTCATCCGCATCTCGGGCGTCATCTCGTGGGCCCGCGACACGAGGTTGAACACCGGGGAGCGGGCCACGCCCTCCCGGAGGATCGCGGCGTCCTCGTCCGTGAGGTCGGGACCGCCGACCTCGACGTCGATGGTGATGTCGTCGTAGGTCTCGTCGCCGTGCTCGACGTCCCGGATGCCGAAGAACACCCGCGGGTCGAGGTCGGCCGAGACCCTCGTCTCGAGGTGGTCGAGGTCGATGCCGTTCTCCAGCGCGACCACGTCGAGCGTGGCGTTGATGCACCCGGTGAGCGCCGCCAGCGCGACCTCCACCGGCTCCGGTCGGTCGGCGGGGTCGACGAACCCCGCGTCGGCCTCGACCTCCTTGAATCCGCCGAGCTGGAGGCTGTAGTCGCGCGTCTCGCGGCGGACGTCCTCGCCGCCGTAGCTGTAGCCGCCGAGCTTCGCCAGCGTGTGCATCGGGCGGCCCTCGGCGAATCCCGTGGCGCCGAGTCCGAGCATCGCGTCCTCCGGGTTGGCGGTCGCGTGCTCGATGAACTTCGCGTACTGTTCGAGGTCTACTCCGTGCTCTGTGGACTTCTGTGCCATGGAAGACGGTACGCCGGACGTATCTATAACTATTTTTCATTACGTTCGGGAATGTCGGCGGCTAACACTCTCGTAGCCGGGTCCTGCACGATTACACGAGCCCGTGCGAGTCGCCCCCGGCGACCGGCCCGAAGGTGACCGCCCGCCGACCTGCTCCGTCCGAGACCTGTCGGCGGGGCATTGCGCCCGGTGACGAAACCTTGAGGTGCCGCCCGCGAGTCGGCCCAGCTCGTGGGCGAGTTCGCCGACGACGTGCGCGACCGACTCTGGAAGTCCCTCGCCGAGCGACGGCCCTCGCACGAGTGGTCGACCGAGCACCGCATCCGGCGGACGCCCGTCGACGTCGTCGGCACCGACGAGGAGACACTCGTCGCGGTCGAACTGGAGTGGCGCCGCGCCGACCCGGTCAACAACACCGCGAAGCTGTTCTACTACGCCGACGAGGGGGAGATGGACGAGTACGACGAGGTGGTCGTCTGTCAGGTGTTCTCCGGCTACTACGACCTCGCGTCGGGGGGTGTGTCCTCCAAACGAGAGGTCGCGGAGTTCGTGGGCGAGACCGCCGCCGCGTCGGTCGAGCGCGTGACGTTCCACCCGCTCCGACTCCCCATCGACCCGCCGAAGCGGGGCGGCGAGCGCCCGGACGACTGGCGGGCGCGGACCGACGAGACCGCCGCGGCTGTCGCCGACCTGCTCTGACGCGCGGTTCACGGTTCTCGCGGTTCCGCCGAACGCGGCCCGAGGAAGAACCGGACGCCGAGGCCGTAGACCAGCCCGTACGAGACCGCGAGCGCCAGGGCGTACGCCAGGCCGAATCCGAGGTTGGGCACCGGCGGCGCCACCCCGGTCAGGTCGAGCAGTCCGGGCACCGCGAACGGGAAGAGGAAGCCGAGCACGAGCAGCGTCACGACGACCTCGATGCGCCGGTCGTGCGCGCCGGGCGCGGCCGGCCGCGTCGCGACCCAGGCGTAGCCGGCGGCGAAGGCGGTGACGACGACCGCGGCGAACGGCCGCGAGAGGTCGACCGACGCCGGCGTCCGCGTGAGGTGGAGGTACCAGGTCGCCGCCAGCAGGCCGAGCAGGAAGACGTACGAGGCGGTGACGGCCCACTGGAGTCCGCCGACGACCTTGGCGGCGAGCGTCGGCCGGGTCGGTCCGGGGACCCGCGACTCCGGCGCGTCGGTCATACCCCCGGTTCGGCGCCGGAGCGAAAAATCCTACCGGCGGCGTCGGCACCACCGGTGGGACGGGGATGGCGCCGCCGAGGTCGAGCTACTCCAGCGCGACCAGGCCCTCGTCGAGCATGTCGCCCAGCACGCCGCGGGCGTGGCCGTCGGGGTCGACCCCGTCGTACACCGACTTCACCTCGCCGTCGGCGAGCACGAAGGTCGTCCGAGAGGCCGCGCCCCGCGAGGGGTCGACGCCCACGCCGAACGCCTCGGCGATCTCGGCGTCGGGGTCGGCCAGCAGGTCGAACCGGATCTCGTACTTCTCGGCGAACTCCTCGTGGCTCTCGACGCCGTCGGTCGAGACGCCGAACACCGAGACGCCGGCGTCGTGGTAGCTCTCTAGCTCCCGGTCGAACTGCTCGGCCTCGGTGGTGCAGCCGGGCGTGTCGTCGCGGGGGTAGAAGTACAGTACGGTCGGCTCGTCGAAGTCGAGTTCGACGGTCTCGCCGCGCTGGTTCCGCGCCTCGACGGTCGGCGCGTCGTCGCCGGTCTCGAGCGTCATGTCCGAGCATTGCGGCCCGGACGGGAAGGCGTTTGCGCTCGGCCGGCAGTCGCCGCGTCCGCTCTAGCGGACGCCCGTCGCGTCGGCGCTCAGCTGATGTCTATCTGGTGGGAGTCGCCCTCGCTCGCGCTCCGCTTCGGCAGGGTCACCGTCAGCACGCCGTTCCGGTAGTCGGCCGAGACGCTCTCCTCGTCGACCTCCTCGGGGATCGTCACGGTGCGGTTCACCGACCGGTGGCTCCGCTCCTTCCGGATGTACCGGCCTTCGCCCTCCCCCTCGTCGGTCTGCTCGGACTCCTGCTCGCGCTCGGCCCGGATGCCGAGGCGGTCGCCCTGGAGCGTCAGGTCGATGTCCTCCTTCCGGTACCCGGGCAGGTCCGCGGTCACGACGAACTCGTCGCCGCGGTCGGCCACGTCGACCGACGCGCCGCCGCCTCCGAGTTGACCCATTCCCTCGCCGCCCATCGACTCCTCGAGCTGGCGGCTCATGCGGTTCATCATCTCCTCGATCTCCTTGAACGGATTCCTGCGTCCTGACATTGTGTCCCCCGGGCGTCGGTCGCCCGGTCGGAACTGCGACGCCATCGTCCTTAAAAATTCAGCCCCTCCTCGGCGACCGAGATGCCCGCGTCAGTAGATGACGTGCTCGGTGTCGTACGACCCGAGGCGCCGGACCCACCCGTTCTCCGCGATGTCCTCGACGTCCGCGATGGCTTCCTGGGCGCGGTCCTCGTAGAGGCCCGCCGCGAAGTCGACGTGGAACACGTAGTCGCCGAGGCGCTCGCCGCTGGGCCGGGACTCGACCCGGGTGAGGTTGATGTCGCGGTCGGCGAACGGTTCGAGGAGCTCGAGCAGCAGCCCGGGGTAGTTGGCGTTCGGGTAGACCACCAGCGAGGACTTCCCGCCCGCATCCGACCGCTCGTCGGCGGGCGCGATGACGAAGAACCGCGTCGCGTTCGAGGTCCGGTCCTGGATGCCCTCGGCGACGACCTGTAGGTCCGGGTCCCCGTCGGCGTTGGCCGGGTGGGCGATGCCCGCCACGTCGCGGTTCTCGCGGGCGTGCTCGACGCCGCGGGCGGTGCTGGCGACCGCTTCGAGGTCGGCGTCGGGGTACTCCTCCTCGAGGAAGCTCCGGCACTGCGCGAGCGCCTGGGAGTGGCTGGCGACCACCGAGAACTCCTCGCCCTGGGCGAGCAGCGCGTGGCGGATGGGCGTGACGATCTCCTGGACGGCGGCGACCTCGCGGTCGGTCAGCGCGTCGAGCGTCTCGGTGACGCTGCCCTCGATGCTGTTCTCGATGGGGACGACGCCCCGGTCGTACTCGCCGTCGGCCACCGCCTCGACGATGGCGGTGACCGACTCGCGGAACTCCACGTCGTCGGCGACCGAGGCGGCCGCCCGGTGGGAGTAGGTGCCCTCTGGTCCGAGCGTGACAGCTTGCATATGCACGCCCTTTCTCGGTGGCCACCAAAAGGGCGTCGGGTGTGATAGATCTTCGCGCGGGCGAGTGGGCACCCGGGTTCGGCGGACGACTGAGCGAGCAGTGGGCGGCCAGCGACCGCAGACGCTGCGGGTTCGGGGAGCTCCCTCCGTCGCGACGGGGTCGACGTGCTACTCCAGTTCGAGCTTCCGGACGAAGTCGCGGTTCTTGAGCTCGTTCAGCACGTCGCCGGGGATGTCGTCGTCGGTCACCAGGTAGAGCCGGGGCTCGTCGGTGAACTCCGGGTCCTCGCTGACGGTCTGGCGGATGGAGATGTCGTTCTCGGCCAGCAGCGTCGTCACCTCCGCGACGATGCCGGGCTGGTCGGCGTCGGTCACGTCGACGGTCAGCACCGTCAGGTCGAGCACCGGCGCGAGGTCCATCAGGCTCGGAATCGAGGAGATGTTCTGGAAGATGCGCCGGAGCTGCTCGTCGGCGAGGATAGCGTCGGTGGTCGAGTCGACCACCCGGCGGTCGACCCCGATCTCGCTGGCGATCTGGGTGTTGGGGATCTCGATGCTCCCCGAGACGACCCGCCCGTCGTCGTTGACCGAGAACCCGCGTTCGAGGAGCAGGCGGATGACCGCCTGCTGGGAGGGGCTTCCCTCGAACTTCCGCATGATCTCGTCGAACATGGTTCGGCTAACGGAGGCGCTCGTTAAGGGTCTCCCGGTCGGTCTGCCACCTCGGTACGGGCCAGCCATCGAGCGCGGACTCCGCCTGCCAAGAGAGTTATGTACCGTCAGTGAGATACCGCCGACCATGCCCGACCGAATCGAACTCGGCGTCAGCACGCCCGCGCTCGGCATCGCGGTCGTCGGCCTCGGCATCGTCGGCCTGGAGATCGGCGGGCAGACGAGCCAGTCCCTCGACGGAACCGTCCCGGTCGCGCTCGCGCTCACCGGCGGCGCGCTCGTCGCCGTCGCGAGCGGCGCGGCCGGGTTCTGGCTCGGGTCGGCTCGGACGGGTCCGGACGACGACTGATTCCGGCCGTCGGACGCCGGCCTACAGCTGCCCCTTCGTGCTCGCGACGTCGCTCCGGCGCTCGTCGATGCGGGTCGCGTCGTCGAGCGCCCGGGCCAGCGACTTGAACAGCGCCTCTATCTCGTGGTGGGCGTTCTCCCCCGACACCTCGACGTGGAGCGTCAGCCCGGCGTTCATCGCGAGCGAGCGGACGAAGTGCTTGGCCATGTGGCTGGTCAGCTCGCCCACGCTGGCCTGCGAGAACGACCCGTCGAAATCGAAGAGGGGTCGCCCGCTCACGTCCACGACGACCGACGCGACCGCCTCGTCCAGCGGGACCCGGCGGTCGGCGAAGCGCTCGATGCCGCGCTTGTCGCCCAGCGCCTCCGCGAAGGCGTCGCCGAGCGCGATGGCCACGTCCTCGACGGTGTGGTGGTCGTCGATCGCGAGGTCGCCGTCGCACCGGACCGTCAGGTCGAACAGTCCGTGCTTGGCGAAGCTCTCGAGCATGTGGTCGAAGAAGCCCACGCCGGTCTCGACCGTGGCGTCGCCGTCGCCGTCGACGTCGAGGGTCACCTCGATGTCGGTCTCGGCGGTCTCGCGGGTCACCGCGGCGGTTCGCTCGCTCATACCCGACAGTTAGCCCGGAGCCACATGGTCGTTACCCTCCGGCCGGGATGTGACGAGCGTCTGACAAAGATATATTGCAGTTCTCGCGTAACGAGCACACGAGACGATGCGCAAAATCGACGTCCTGACGCTGCTCGGCCTGTTCGTGGGTGGACTGCTCGCGCTCGGCGACGGCGCGGTGGTGGGCGTGCCGCTGCTCGCCGCGAGCGCGTACTTGCTCGCGAAGCCGCGGACGCGGTCGACCCGCCGGCGCCTGACGGCCGCGCTGGGTCCGCTGGGCCGGTGACGCACAGCCCCGTGCGCTAAACCGACCGCGCTTCTTCGAGCGTGAACTCGCCCTCGTAGAGTGCGGTCCCCACGACGACCGCCGCGGCCCCGGCGTCCCGGAGCGCGCGCACGTCTTCGAGCGTCGCGACGCCGCCGGAGGCCACGACCGGAATCTCGACCGCTTCGACCACCTCGCGCACGCGGTCGGTCTGGACGCCCGCGAGCTGCCCCTCCACGTCGACGTCGGTGAACAGGATGGCGCCCGCGCCCAGCTCCTCGTAGCGAGCCGCGGCCTCGGCGGGGTCGAGCCCGGTCCCCTCGGTCCACCCGGAGACGACGACCTCGCCGCCCTTCGCGTCGAGGCTGACCGTGACCGAGCCGGGGTACTCCTCGGATATCTCGGCCACGATGTCGGGGTTCTCGACCGCGGCCGTCCCGAGGATGACGCGGTCGACCCCGCGGTCGAGCAGGTCGGTCGCGTCCGCGACGGTCCGGATGCCTCCGCCGAGCTGGACGTCGACGTCGACCGCGTCGAGGACGGCCTCGACCGCGTCGGCGTTGGCGCGCTCGCCCTCGAAGGCGCCGTCGAGGTCGACCAGGTGGAGCGTCTCGGCGCCGCGCTCGACCCACTGCTCGGCGGCCGCCACCGGGTCGCCGTAGGTCTTCTCCGTGCCGCGCTCGCCGGCGACCAGCTGGACCACCTCGCCGTCCTGCATGTCCACCGCGGGGACGACCTCGAACTCGGGGAACGGTGTCATGGGTGTCGGTAGTGCGAGCGGCGGTTAAAGGCTCACTCTTCCGGCAGCGGTTCGCGGAGTCGGTGTCGCCCCGGATGCGAACGCCGCCGCGCCCGTGACTCAAACGTCGCTCCGACACCTTCGGACGCCAACTATTTGTGGCGCTCCGGCGGACCGACACGCATGAAACAGTCGCGCTTCCGATACCTGGGTCTCTTCGACCTGCTCCTCGTCGCGGTGTTCGTCGCCGCCTTCGGAACCGCCTCGTTCGCGGCGAGCGTCGCCATCCCGGCCATGGCGCTCGCGGGCCTGTTCGCCGTTCTCGCCGGAAGCGTCGCCGAGCTGTCGCTCGGCTCGGTGACGGTCACGTGGCGCCACTTCGTCGCCGCGACGTACGCGCTCTTCGCGCTGGCGCTCCCCGGCAGCTACCTGCCCGACGTGGTCGCGGGCACCGCGGGTCGGGCGGAACTCGCGCTGTTCGCGGTCACGTCCGTCGGCGCGCTCACCCTGCTGTTCTTCGGGTACGACGTCGCCCGCGGCGGCGACCACTTCGAGGTCGAACCGGACGTCGATACCGTCGTCGGCCGGTGACGGTCGCTCCGTTCCGACTGTCCCCCCGCAACGACCGCGTCTTCCGGTCGTTTCAAGCCCCCGGCAGCCCAACCCCCGGCCATGACGCTGGTCGCGTTCGACTTCGACGGGACGCTCTCGGACTCGGAGATGACGGTCCTGCTCGGCGAGCGGCAGGGGGTGGCCGACGAGATGGCCGACATCACCGAGCGGGCGATGAACGACGAGATTAGCTACGCGAAGAGCCTCCGGGACCGGGCCGCGCTGCTGGAGGGGCTGCCGGACGAGAGGGCCGAGGAGGCGTTCGAGGAGGTGTACCTCCGGCCGGACGCCGCGACCGTAATCCGGGAGCTCAACGAGGCGGGCGTGACCACGGCGGTTCTGACCGGCGGGTTCGAGCGCGGCGTCGAGACGGCCCTGGCGCGGGAGGGCGTCTCGGTCGACGTCGTCGTGGCCAACCGGCTCCCGGTCGCGAATGGAGACCTCACCGGCGAGGTCGAGGGGCCGCTCATCGAGGGGACGAAGGACGACGCCCTCGAACGGCTCGCCGGCGAGCGCGAGATCGCGATGAGCGACACCGTCGCGGTCGGCGACGGCGCGAACGACCTCCCGATGCTGGAGGTCGCGGGCCTCTCGGTCGGCTTCGTCCCCAAGCCCGCGGTCGAGCCGGCCTGCGACGTGGTGGTCTCGTCGATGGAGGGCCTCCGCGAGCTGTTCGACGAGGAGGGACTGCTCGACTGACGGGATTCGGGATATGGGTGTCTCGAGGCCTGTGATACAGCTTCTCGGCAATCTTATCTCCTCGCGAAGCCTATAGGTATGCGGTGAATCGAATGTCCCGATACGGCCCCTTCGAGGAGATGGACCGCGTGTTCGAACAGCTTCGCACCCGGATGTGGACCCCGGACGGGCCGTACGGCCGCGACGCCGGAGCGCTCGCCCGCGGCGACCGGGGCGTCCGCATGGAACCCGGGAAGCACGGCGGCGTCTTCGGGAGCGCAGCGACCGACGGCTCGTCGCTCTCCCGGAGGTCGAGCGACGGCGAGTACGTCTTCGTCGCCGATCTGCCGGGCTTCGAGCGCGAGGAGATCGACCTCTCGTTCGACGACGACGCGCTGACCCTCACCGCCGAGAGCGAGACCGGCGAGACCACCGCCGACGACGAGGGCGGGATCGCACTCCGCGGCGAGGTCACGCGCTCGCGCCGGGTGTCCGAGCGCGTCGCGATCCCCGAGGACGTGGTTGAGGACGAGATCACGGCCTCGTACCGCAACGGCGTCCTCGAAGTCCACCTCCCGCTGGTCGACCCGGTCGAGGCGGACGACGACGGGGACGACGCGACCAAGATCGACATCGGCGAGTAGTCCGTATTTTTCCGTGCAGTCGCGCGCTCGGTAGCGACAGCGACACGTCCCGGAGCGTCGCCGGTCCGTAACGTCGGCCGTCGACCGGGGCGAGTACGCTTTTCCCGCCGGCCTCCGACGGTTCGACCATGACTGACATCGCCGTGGTGGGCGCGGGCGTCGCCGGCCTCGGGGCCGCCTACGCGCTCCGGGAAGCCGACGCCGAGGTCACCGTCTTCGAGCGCCGCGAGTCGGTCGGCGGCCGGGCGGCGACGCGCCGCCGCAACGGCTGCGTCTACGACGTCGGCGCGAACTACTGTAAAGACGAAGACGAGCGCATCGCCGACCTCATCTCGGGCGAACTCGCCGACGGACTGGTCGAGGCCGAGGGGCCGGTGTGGACCTTCGACGCCGACGGCGACATCTCGGAGGGTCGCGGCGACGACGCCCGCAAGTGGACCTACCGCGAGGGGCTGGCGACGCTCGGCGAGCGCCTCCGCGAGGCCGGCGGCGCGACAGTCCGGACCGGCACCGAGGTCGCGCGGCTCGTCGGCGAGGACGACGGCTGGCGGCTCGGCACGAAGGCCACCGCCGACGCGAGCGACCCCCAGGCCGACGAGTTCGCGGGCGAGACGAACCCCGCCGAGGCCGACGCGTTCGAGGCCGACGCGGTCGTGCTGACGCCGCCCGCGCCGACGACCGCCTACCTGCTCGATCGGGCCGACTGGGACGACTCGCTCCGGGCGGACCTCGTCGAAGCCGCGGCCGACGTGCCCTACCGGACCATCCTCACGGTCGCGCTCCACTACCCCGACCGGACCGACGCGCCGTACTACGCGCTCGTCAACGCCGACAAGGACCACGACCTCGGCTGGGTCGCCCGCGAGGAGTGCAAGCCCGGCCACGTCCCGGACGGCGAGAGCCTGCTCGTCGTCCAGCCCTCGCTCGAGTGGTCCCGGCACCGGTACGACGACCCCGACGACGAGATCGCGGTCGCGGCGGCCGACCGCGCCGCCGAACTGCTCGGCGACCCCGACAGGTACGAGTTCGACTGGGCCGACGCGGTGCGGTGGCGCGACGCGCTCCCCGACGCCGGGGCCGACCGCGACGTCCTCGACCGCGGGGCCGACGCCGACCTGTTCTTCGCCGGCGACTGGGTGGCCGGCGAGGGTCGGGTCCACGCCGCGCTCCGGAGCGGGCTGGACGCGGGCGAACGGGTCGCCGAGCGGCTCTAGTCGCGGTCACGGCCGAGCAGGAGCACCGACGCGCCCGAGACCAGCGTCACCGCGACGACGTGCCCGACGACCGCCGCGACCAGCAGCGGCCGGTCCCGGACGAACGGCACCAGCAGCAGTTGCACCAGCGCGAACCCGACGGTCAGCAGGTCGACCCGGCGCAGACCGGCCCGGGTCGGGGCGTCGAACCGGTCGCGGTATCGGAGCGTCCGCCAGAGCCCGGTGAGGCTGGCCCACCACCCCGTGCCGATGCGGTAGCAGAGGTCCCACAGCACCAGCAGCGCGAGGTAGACCGCCGGTGCGGGCGGAGCGTCGCCGAGCAGGCGCGCGAACGGCGACACCCCGCCGGTCCGGGCGTCGGCCGAGAACAGGACGGTCAGCAGCGCGACGAACGCAAGCACGCCCAGCACCACCTCGATGCTCGACGAGAAGAGCAGCCGGCGGTACGGCTCTGGGGTCTCGACCCGGCGTATCTCGCCGCCGAGCGCCAGCATGAGGTAGCTCCCCGCTGCCGCGACCCCCACCGCGGCCGTGCCGGCCGGCACCGCGGCCCAGAGGTCGTACGCCGCGGCGAGCGCAAGCACCAGCCCCTCGAACACCGCGAACTGGACGACGACGGCCACCGGCGGCGAGAGCCCGAGGCCGGGAATCGCCCCCACGATGCTCTCGTAGACCCAGGTCTCCCCGTATCGGGTCGCGGGGTCCGCCCCGTCTCGGTTGTCGCCGCCGGCGTCGGCGTCGCTGCCGCCGTCCGGGCGCTCTCGGTTCATCGCTCGCCCGCCGCGTCGTCGTCGGTCATCCCTTTCGTCTCGTGGCCTCGGTGGTCATCGCTTTCCCGCCGCGTCTCCGTCCGCCGCCACGTTGCTCGCCGTCCAGTCTGCGCGGGCCTCCTCGGCCGCCAGCGCGCGCCCGACGGCCTCGTCGAACGGCGTCAGGTCGACCGGGACCAGTTCGCGGATGGCGGCGTCGTCGGCGACGACCGGGTTCTTCAGCCCCGCGATGAGCGGGTGGGCGATGGACTTCGGCACGCCGGTCACCAGGTCGACCCAGTAGGTCGACAGGGTCGGCGTCAGCACCGGCACCGGGACGATGCGGGGCTCCCGGCCCATCACGCGGCCGGTCCGGCGCAGCATCTCGCCGTAGGTCAGCACCTCGGGACCGCCGATCTCGTAGGTCCCGCCCGCGGTCTCGGGGACGTCGAGGACGCCGACGAGGTAGGCCACCACGTCGGCGACCGCGACGGGCTGGCACTCGTTGCGGACCCACCGCGGCGCGACCATCACCGGGAGCTTCGCGACGAGCTCGCGGATCATCCGGAAGCTCGCGCTCCCGTCGCCGACGATGACGGCCGCGCGGAGCGTCGTCAGCGCGAAGTCCTCGCTCTCGGCCAGGACGGTCTCGACTTCGCGCCGGGACGCCAGGTGCGCCGAGAGCGCGTCGCCGGTCTCGCCCAGCCCGCCGAGGTAGACCACCCGACGGAGGGGCGACCCGCGGGCGGCCTCGACGAAGTTGCGCGCCGCGAGCCGGTCGCGCTCGGCGAAGTCGCCGCCGGTCCGCATGGAGTGGACGAGGTAGTAGGCCGCGTCGACTCGCTCGAAGACTCCCGCCAGGCTCTTGCGGTCGAGCAGGTCGGCCTCCGCGACTTCTACCCCGCCGGGAGCGTCGTACCGGCTCGCGTCCCGCACGAGCGCGACCACGTCGTGGCCCGCGTCGAGCAGCGCGGGCACGAGGTGGCCGCCGACGAACCCGGTCGCCCCGGTGACCAGCACGCGCATGAGGTACGGCTTCGGCCCGCGCGACCATAACTGTCGGCGGCGGAGGAGCTCGGGCGAATCGGTGGTGACGTCGGTTTCCCGCCCTCACCCGGAGACGGTCGTCGTCGTGCCAGTCCCCGTTCCGTCCATCGCCGCGTTCGGATTCGCCGCGCCGGTCGTCGCGTTCCCGCCTCCCGCGTTCCCGCTGCCCGCGAGACCGGGCCGCAGGTCCGCGAGGTCGGCGACGGTCGGGGCGTTCACGACGGTGACGTTCCGGCCGTCCCGGACCACCCGGAAGGCGTCGGCGAACGGCCCCGACTCGACGACCCGGGTGTTCGGCCCGACCCGCTCGGCGCCGTGGCCGGCGAGCACCTCGCGGTACGCCCGGTGGAACTCCCGGGCGTCGCGGTCGGTGTCCCACGCGGTCAGCCAGACGTAGCCGTACTCGGTGTCGTTATCGGGGGCGCTCGGCCCGCCGAACACGGTCTCGTCCCCGTCGGCGTCGGCCGTCCGGTACGGCACGAACACGTCGTTACCCCACCCCGTCGAGGGCGCGCTGGTGTAGTTGAACCAGTCGTACGTGCCGCCGTTCGGGAACAGGTGCTCGTTCACCCCGATTATCTCGTTGTCGTACTCGTAGCCCTGGTACCACAGCATCGCGAAGATGCCGACCTCCCCGACGGTCGTGCTCCCGTCGGTGCCCCGGAACGCGAGCAGCGAGGTGTCGAACTGCCGCCAGTCGCCCCGCGCCGTATCCTCGAAGTCGAGCCGGACGGGGGGCTCGTTCCGGCGCTCTGGGTGGAGTATCTGCTCGGTGCTGGCCGGCAGGTCGTCGTAGGCGTCGTTCACCGCGTCCCAGCCGCCCCGCTCGCGCAGGTCCTCGACGTACCCCGGTCCGTCGGAGTACGGCGCCAGCGCGAGCTGGCGCATCGCGAAGTTCCGCGTCGGCGAGACGTTCCCCCCGCTGGGTTCCCTCGCTTCGACCTGGAGGCAGTTCCACGCCACCCCGCAGAGCGCCTCGAACCGCTCGTCGGCGTACCGGGCGTCGCCCTCGACCAGCGCGTTGCGGGCGTTGAACGCGTCCTCCCGCGCGGGAGCCAGGTCCCGGCGCGTGAGGTCGAAGTGCTGGTCCTGGAGCGCGTGGACGAACTCGTGGACCAGCGTCGTGCTGCTGATCGCGACGGGATCGGCCTCCTCCGAGACCACGACCAGCTTGTCGGTCAGCGGGTGGTAGAAGCCGCCGATCCGGGTGGACTCGGCGTTCATCTCGGCGGTCGCGTTCGCGTCCTCGCCGACGACGAACAGCGCCTCCCAGAACTGGTTGTCCCACGCCGAGGCGAGGCCGGAGTCGTTGCGCTCGCCCCGCGACCGGCGCTCGAGTTCGTCCCGACTGACGACCTCCAACGACACCGACCCGGTGTACTCCAGCTGGCGGAGGTGTTCGGCGCGGGCGATGGCCCGGTAGACGTACGCCCGGAGCTCCCGGTCGGTGAGCCCGTCGGACTGGTTCGCGGCGATGGCGTCGTCGTACCGGACGCCGCCCTCGACGCCGATGGTCTCGTCGCCGGTCGAGTCGAAGACGACCGCGCCGTCGCGGTTGCTCGCCACCCGGACGCCGGTCGAGTTCTCGAGCGTGACGCCGCCGATCCGGTTGTTCAGGACCGCGTTCCCGGTGACCGCCCCGCCGGTGACGTTGCGGTAGAAGACGCCGATGGAGCCGTTCTCGGCCGTCGAGTCGGTCACGGCGGCGTCGGCCGCCCGGAACGCGTAGACGCCGTACTGGTTGCGCGAGGCGTCGGTCGCGACCACGCTGGCCTCGGTGCCGTTCTCGAGAAGCACCCCGGCGAGGTTGTTGTTCGTCGCCGAGACGCCGAACACTGTCGTTCCGGTCGCGTTGACGGCGCGGACGCCGGCAAGGCCGTTCCCGACCACGGCGGTGCGCCGCACGTCGGTCCCGGACGCGAACAGCAGGGTGACGCCGACCCGGTTGTCCGACGCGGTCCCGCCGGTGACGCTGGCCCCGGTGGTCGATTCGAGCAGGACACCCGCGAGGTCGTTATCCCGGGCGGTGACGTCCGCGACGGTGCCGCCGGTCCCGCCGGAGAGGTAGACGCCGGCGAATCCGTTTCCGGCGGCGGTGACGTTCGCGACCCGCACCCGGTCGCTCCGGAACGCGCCGACCCCGAGGACGGCGTTGCCGTCGACCGCGCCGTCGGTGACCGTCGCTCCGGGCGACGCGATCGCCGTCACGCCGAATCCGTTGTTCTCGGCGCGGACGCCGGCGAGTCGACCGTTCCGGACGCCGGAGGCGACGACGCCCCACCGCCAGTCGGTGACGGTCAGGTCGGTCACGGTCACGTTCGACAGCCGGCGGTTCGCGGTCGCGGCCACCCCGACCGTGGCGCCGGCCCCGAACGGGTTGACCCGCCCGCCGAAGAACCGGTCGGTCAGCGCGTCCGGGTCGCTGGTCGTCACCCCGTCGACCGCGTGGCCGTTCCCGTCGAGGACGACGTCGCTCGCTCGAATCCTGATGCAGGTGTCGGCCGAACTGTTCTCGATGTCGCCGGTCAGGACGTATCGCCCCGGCCGCGCGATGGTTCTGCACGACGAGATTTCTGTCGCCTGCGCCGCCGCGTTCGCCGCCCGGT
This sequence comes from Halorussus rarus, assembly GCF_003369835.1. Classification (NCBI taxonomy): domain Archaea; kingdom Methanobacteriati; phylum Methanobacteriota; class Halobacteria; order Halobacteriales; family Haladaptataceae; genus Halorussus; species Halorussus rarus. The sequence goes on from NZ_QPMJ01000003.1 coordinate 237,653, forward strand.
CCCCCGCTGTTCCCGCCATCGCGTCGCCCGTCGTCCCCGGCATCGCGTCTCCCGTCGCCGCTCCCCCTGCCGCCCCTGCCCCCGCCGCCGACCAGCACAGCATCAGCAGGCAGGCGACGACCGCGAACTGTCTGTTCGTCATTCTCTACCGCTCTCACGACGCCGCGGGGCATGAAACTCCGGGGCGGGTTCGCGCGACCGCGCCGGGATTTAATCGGTCTCCCGGCTGGTCGGAAGCGTCGGTCGGTCCCGAAGACGAGTGCAGGAGTGCCGGGCGTCAGTCGCCGAACAGGCTGGCGTGGACCGGCGCGAACTCCCGCTCGTCGGCGTCGCTGACCGCCCGCCCCTCGACGCCCGCCGCGAGGAAGTCACGGACCGGCGGGCCGACCTCCTCGGGTTCGACGAGGAAGGCGTCGTGGCCGTGGTCGCTCTCGACGACGTGGTTGGCCACGTCGACGCCCGCGGTCTCGAACGCGGCCGCGAGGCGCTCGGCCTGCTCGACCGTGAAGTGCCAGTCGCCGGTGAAGCTGACCACGAGCGCCTCGCCCGAGAACCCCGCCAGGGCGTCGGCATCCGAGTCGTACCCCTCGCCGAGGTCGTAGTCGTCCATCGCCCGCGTGAGGTAGAGGTAGCTGTTGGCGTCGAACCGCTCGACGAACTTCTCGGCCTGGTAGTCGAGGTACGACTCGACCTCCCGGTACGGGAAGAAGTCCGCGGCGGGGTCGTCGGGCGCGAAGGCGTCGGCCATCGCGGCCCGGCCCGCCGACCGCCGGCCGAACTTCCGGTCCATCGACTCCTTCGAGAGGTAACCGACGTGGCCCAGCTGGCGGGCGACCGCCAGGCCGTCGTGGGGTTCCTCTTGGTCCTCCCCGTAGTAGTCGCCGCCGTTCCAGTTCGGGTCGGTGGTGATGGCCCGGCGGGCGATGGCGTCGATGGCGAGCATCTGGGGGTCGAGCCGGGCCGCGGCGGCGACCGGGATCACCCGGTCGACGCGCTCGGGGTAGCGCTTGGCCCACTCGAGGACGTTCATGCCGCCGACGCTCCCGCCGATGACGGCGTGGAGCGGGCCGACCCCGAGGTGGTCGAGCAGCCGGGCCTGCGCCCGGGTCCAGTCGCCGACCGTCACGGCCGGGAAGTCGGTGCCGTAGGGCTCGCCGGTCTCGGGGTCCTCGCTGGCCGGGCCGGTCGTGCCGTAGCACGACCCCGGGACGTTCGCGCAGACCACGTAGTACTCGCGGGTGTCGACCGCCTTGCCCGGGCCGACCACGTCGCTCCACCACGCCGCGGCCTGGCCGTCGGTCCCCTCGTCGCCGCGCTTCGGGCCGGTGACGTGGGCGCTGCCGGTCAGGGCGTGACAGACCAGCACCGCGTTGTCGCCGTCGTACTCGCCGTAGGTCTCGTAGGAGACCTCCAGCGGGACCGACCGGCCGCACTCGAACTCGAACTCCCCGAGGGCGGCGGTGTCGCGCGTCCGGTTCATGCGTCCTCCGTCGGTGTCGCGGACGCGTCGGTCGCACTTTCACTACTGCCGCCCGTCGCCGCCTCGATGGCCTGCTCGACGTCCGCGAGCAGGTCAGCGGGGTCCTCGATACCGACCGAGACCCGGACGAGGTCGGGCGAGACGCCGGCGTCGCGCTGTTCCTCGGGCGAGAGCTGAGCGTGGGTCGTGCTCGCGGGGTGGATGACCAGCGTCTTGGCGTCGCCGACGTTGGCGAGGAAGCTGGCGAGCTCGACGCGCTCGCAGAACCGCTTGCCGGCCTCGAAACCGTCTTCTAGGCCGAACGCGATCATCCCGCCGTACCCGCCGTCGAGGTACTCGCTGGCGTTGTCGTGGGTCTCGTGGCTCTCCAGGCCGGGGTACGCCACCCACGCAACGTCGTCGCGCTCCGCGAGGTACTCCGCCAGGATTGCCGCGTTCTCGCAGTGGCGCTGCATGCGCAGGGGAAACGATTCGAGGCCCTGGAGGGTCTGCCAGGCGTCGAACGGCGACTGCTGGTTGCCGAGGCTCCGGAGCGCCCGGAATCGCACCGCCGCGGCCAGCGGCGCGTCCGCGAAGTCCGCCGAGAAGTCGGTGTCGTGGTAGGCGGGGTTGTCGCCGGCGAGTTCGGGGTAGTCGTCGGCGTGGGCCTGCCAGTCGAAGCTCCCGCCGTCGACCAGCACGCCGCCGACCGTGGTCCCGCTGCCGTGGAGCCACTTGGTGGTCGACTCCCAGACGACGTCGGCGCCGTGGTCGAGGGGGTTGCAGAGGTACGGCGTCGCGAACGTGTTGTCGACGACGAGCGGCGCGCCGGCGTCGTGGGCGATGGACGCGACGCGCTCGAAGTCGGGGGTCACCAGCGAGGGGTTGCCGACGGTCTCGACGTGGACGAACGCGGTGTCGTCGTCGACCGCCGCCTCGTAGGCCTCGTAGTCGAGGGTGTCGACGAACCGGGGTTCGACCCCGCGCTTGCTCGCGGTGTGGCTGAGGTGGGCGGTGGTGCCGCCGTAGGTGTCGGTCGAGCAGACCACGTTGTCGCCCTGCCCGGCGAGGACGAGGACCAGCGAGTCGAACGCCGCCATCCCGCTGGCGGTGGCGACCGCCCCGGCGCCGCCCTCCAGCGAGTTGAGCCGCTCCTCCAGCGCCCGGACCGTGGGGTTCGAGATGCGCGAGTAGATGTCGCCCTCGGCGTCGAGCGCGTAGAGCTCGGCGGCGCGGTCGGCGTCGTCGAACTGGTAGGAGGTGGTCTGGTAGATGGGCGGCGCTCGCGCCCCCGTCGCGGGGTCGGCCCCGTGGCCCGCGTGGAGGCTCCGCGTGTCGAAGCGCGGCTGGTCGTCCTCGGAGGTCATGTACTACACTCATATTTCTCGACGAGGTTATAACCCTCAGTTACGGCAAGCATTGCAGAACCGGGCGGAGCCCTTTAGTCGCGCTTCGGCGTAGCCCCGACGTGAACCGGCGCGAACTGCTCGCCGGCGCGGGGGTCGCGGGCTTCGGAACAGTCGAGACTGTCGGCTCCGCTCTCGCAGACACCGCCCCGCGAGAGCGCCAGTCGCACGAGACCTATCGGAATCCCGTCTCCGACCGCATCTTCCCCGACCCCGACGTGCTCCGGATCGGCGATACCTACTACGCCTACGGCACCTACCATCCCTGGACGCCGGGCGAGGGTCCCGACCGACAACTGGTCCCAATCCTGCGGTCGCCGAACCTCGTCGACTGGGAGCCGGTCGGCCCGGCCTTCGAGCAGAAACCGCCGTGGTCGCGCTATCGGGGCCTGTGGGCGCCCGGCGTCGGCCGACTCGACGGCCGGACGCTGCTCTACTACTCCGACTCGAAGTTCGGCGCCGACAACCCGGGCGTCGGCGTCGCCACCGCGCCCGAGCCCGCCGGTCCTTTCGAGCCTCGGGGCGGCCTGTTCCGGAGCGAGGGCATCGGCGTCCCCAACTCCATCGACCCGATGCTGTTCGAGGCCGACGCGCCGTACCTGTTCTGGGGGAGCCACCGGGGTATCTACGGCGTCCGGCTGGCCGACGACGGCCTCTCGACCGCGGGCGAGAAGTTCCGGATCGCGGGCGATGGCGTCGAGGCGCCCTACGTCGTCGAGCGGGACGGCTCCTACTACTTCTTCGGCTCGCGGGGCACCTGCTGCGCGGGCGCCGAGAGCACCTACCACCTCGTCGTCGGCCGGGCCGAGCAGTTGCGGGGCCCCTACCGCAACCGCGAGGGGGAGCGGCTCACGGCCGACGGAGCGACCGGGACGACCATCCTCGACGGCGGCGAGCAGTTCCTCGCGCCGGGCCACTGCGCGGTCGTCCGCGACGGGAACGGCGGGTGGTGGCTGCTCTACCACGCCTACGTCGCGGGGAACGCGCGGGTCGGCGACACCCCGCGTCGAGTCCTCATGCTCGACCGAATCCGGTGGGTGAACGGGTGGCCGGTGGTCGGGGAGGACGGCACGCCGAGCGCGAGGGGGACGGTTCCGCCGGCCGAGGAGTAACGCCGCCTCGACAGCTTCGGTGGCGGCGCTCGCGAATCAAGCGGTTTTCGGCGCGCGGAACCCGCTTTCAACCTCTCCGTAAACCATAGGGAACCCGACACCCAAGTCCCCGTCATGACCGACTTCGTCGTCCCGCCGGCGCTCGACCGCGGCGACCGGGTGGCCGTCGTCGCGCCCGGGTCGAACCGGGCGACCGACTTCCCGCACGTCTACGAGCTCGGCCTCGAGCGCCTCCGGGAGGTGTTCGACCTCGAACCGGTCGAGTACCCCACCGCGACGCGGGACAGCGAGTACCTCTACGACCACCCCGAGGAGCGGGCGCGGGACGTGATGGACGCCTTCGCCGACCCCGACATCGCGGGGGTCGTCACCGTCATCGGCGGGTTCGACCAGGTCCGCATCCTGCGCCACCTCGACCCCGAGGTGCTCCGCGAGAACCCCACGCGGTTCTACGGCATCAGCGACAATACCAACCTCGCGTGCTACCTCTGGAACCTCGGTATCGTCTCGTTCTACGGCGGGACCGTGATGACCGACCTCGCCATGCAGGGGTCGATGCACGACTACACCGTCGAGCACCTCGAAACGGCGTTCTTCGCCGACGACCTCTCGGCGTTCGGCGAGCTCCGGCCCGCCCAGCGATTCACCGACGAGGACCTCGACTGGGGCGACCCCGACAATCTCGACGAGCACCGGGAGATGGAGCCCGCGGACGGCCGGACCTGGCGCGGCGCCGACCGCGCCGTCTCGGGCCGGACGTGGGGCGGGTGCGTGTCCACCTTGGACATGCAGTTCCGGACCGACCGATTCCTGCCGGCGCCCGAGGACCTCGACGGCCGGATCCTCTTGCTGGAGACCTCGGAGGAGCTCCCCTCGGCGATGGACGTCCGACAGTTCCTCATCGGACTGGGCGAGCGCGGCCTCCTGGAACGGTTCGCCGGCGTCCTCGTCGGCCGTGCCAAGGCCCGCAACCCCGTCGAGGACCCCGGTCCCGAGGCCCGGGCCGAGTACCGGCAGAACCAGCGAGAGACCGTCGCGGAGGTGCTCGCGGAGTACAACCCCGACGCGCCCGTCGTCCTCGACGTGGAGTTCGGTCACACCGCTCCGGTCGTGCCGATTCCGATCGGCGGTCGCGTGGAGATCGACCCGACGAGCGAGACCGTCGCGTACCGGTAGGAGCCGGCGACCCAGCGACGCCCTCCTATTCCATCGCCGTTAAGACGGTGTAGTTCCCAGTTTCGACCGATACCCGTGAGTTCCGCTCGCCGCGACCGCGTTCTGCTCGCGACCGTGGTGTTCGCCGTGATGCTCGCCCAGGTGCTGCTCTACCCCGGCGTCCCGGACCTCGTCGACGCGGTCGGCGCGTCGACCTCGCTCGACGCGAGCATGTGGTTCCTCGCCGCGGAATTCGCCGCGTTCGTCGCCTTCGCCGGGGCGTGGGGCGCGCTCAGCGACGGGCTCGGCCGCCGGATTCCGCTGGTCGTGGCGGGGGCGCTGGGCGGCGCGGTCGGCTACCTCGCGCTCGCGCTGCTGCCGGCCGCGCTCTCGCTGTCGTTCCTCGGCGTGCTCGGACTCCGGGCGCTCCAGGGCGCGACCACCATCGGCGCGTTCTCGCTGTCGATGACGATGCTGATGGACCTCGAGGGCGGCCACGGCAAGAACATGGGCGCGGCCGGCATCGCCATCGGCCTCGGGACCGCGATCGGCGCGCCGCTCGGCGGCCAACTGTACGGCGTCGGCCCGCTCCTGCCGCTCTACGTCGCGAGCGGCCTGCTCGTCTGCGCCGCGGTGCTCGCGCTGCCGATCTCGGACCGGGTGCCGGGCGACGAGGCCGACGAGCGCGGCCGGGTCGTCCGGGCGCTGACGACCCTGACCGAGCGACCGATCCTCGGCCTCCCGTACGTCTTCGGGTTCGTCGACCGGTTCACCGCCGGGTTCTTCGCGCTTGTCGGCACCGTCTACTTCCGGGAGGCGTTCGGCCTCGACGCCGCCGCGACCGGCGTGATGCTCGGGCTGTTCTTCGCGCCGTTCGCGCTCCTCCAGTACCCCTTCGGCGTCCTCTCGGACCGGATCGGCCGGAAGGCCCCCATCGTCGCCGGGTCGGCGCTGTACGGCCTCGCGGTCGTCGGCGTCGGCGTCTCGCCGACCGTCGCCGTCGCCGGCGCGGGGATGGTCGTCGTGGGCGTCATCGGCGCGCTGATGTCGCCGGCGACGATGGCGCTAGTCACCGACCTGTCGGCCGACTCCGCGCGGGGCACCGCGATGGCCGGCTTCAACGTCTTCGGGAGCCTGGGCTTCCTCGCCGGCATCCTCGTGGGCGGAACGGTCGCCGACGAGGCCGGGTTCCTCGCGGCGTTCCTCGTCGCCGGCGCGCTGGAGACCGCCATCGCGCTCGCGTCGATTCCGGCGTTCCTCCGGGTCGACCTCGACGGCGAGCGGAGCGCGTTCGGCGGATAGACCGTTCTGGGCGGACCGTCAGGAGACGAGGTGCTCGACCGCCTCGGGTCCGAGCACGCCGAGGAGGAGAAGGACCGCGTCGAAGCCGGCGACGAGCGCGATGAGGGCCCGGAGCAGCCCCCGGAGGTCCTCGTCCAGATTGTTCGACATGTACTCGAGGCTGTTCCACCACCGGCATAAAACCCCGCCCGCACGCCGGGGACGAGTCCGACCCACCCGGACGCCCCGCTGCACCGGAGGGGCTCCCCGACCACCGGACTCGGCCGCCCCGGAGATGTTGCGACCATCAAATGGTTCTTGTGGACCGTCAGCGATGTACACCCACGAATGACGAGGCCCGACGGACTGTTCGCGCGTGCGCCAGACGACCGCATTCGAGTCCTGGACGCCGACGGCGAGGTGGTCGCACCGGAGCTACTTCCCGACCTCGACGACGAGGCGCTCGTCGCGATGTACCGCGACATGCGCTTCTGCCGCCGGCTGGACGAGCGCGCGATCAGCCTCCAGCGCCAGGGCCGGCTCGGCACGTACTCGTCGCTCGCCGGTCAGGAGGGCGCCCAGATCGGCTCGACGCACGCGCTCGCCGACGCGGACCTCGTCTCCTACCAGTACCGCGAGCACGGCGCGGTCGTCGCGCGCGGGTTCCCCTGGGAGTACCTGCTCTACTGGGCGGGCCACGAGCGCGGCAACGCGGCGCTCGCCGACGTAAACGTCCTCCCGCTCAACATCACCATCGGCGACCACCTCCCCCACGCGGTCGGGATGGCGTGGGCGGCGAAGCTCCGGGGCGACGACCGGGCGACGGTCGTCCACTTCGGCGACGGCGCCACGTCGGAGGGCGACTTCCACGAGGGGCTCAACTTCGCGGGCGTGTACGACGTCCCCGCGGTGTTCGTCTGCAACAACAACCAGTGGGCCATCTCGGTCCCGCGCGAGCGCCAGACCGCGAGCGACACCCTCGCCCAGAAGGCCCGCGCCTACGGCTTCGAGGGCGTGCAGGTCGACGGAATGGACCCGCTCGCGATGTACGCCGTCACGCGGGCGGCCCGCGAGAAGGCGCTCGACCCCCGCGAGGACGAGCCCCGGCCGACGCTCGTCGAGGCGGTCCAGTACCGGTTCGGCGCCCACACCACGGCCGACGACCCCTCGGTCTACCGCGACGAGGCGGAGGTCGAGCGCTGGCGCGAGCGCGACCCGCTCGACCGGCTGGAGGCGTTCCTTCGCGAGACCGGCCGACTCGACGACGACCGTCTCGACGAGATGGACGCCGAGATCGAGGCGACGCTGGCCGACGCGGTCGACCGCCTGGAGTCGTACGAGGCCGACCCCGACGACCCGTTCGAGTACACCTACGCCGAGCCGACCGAGACCCTCCGCGACCAGCGGGACTACCTGCGTGCGCTCCGGGAGGAGTACGGCGACGAGGCGCTCCTGCAGGACGAGTAGCGTAGAGGTTCGACCGACAGCCGGTCGCGCTCGCCGATAACGGTATCCGGCTCGCTGCCGAGAACTGTAGTCGTCACGCATGGCACCGAACTACGGGAGCGGCGACGCGGTCAGGGTCGTCCGGTGGGCGGCGATGGCGGTGGCGACGTACGCGGTGACGGGGGTCGTCTACGCGATTCTGGTGCTCGCGTCGGCCCGAGGGCCGCTGCTGTCCGAGGCGAGCTGGGAGGTGATGACCGCGCTCATCCTCCCGGCGTTCTACGCGAACCCCGCCCGGGCGCTCGTCGCGCCGGGGGTGGCGACGCTCGCGTTCGTCGTCGCGGCGGTCGCGGTGGTCCTGGGGACGCGGGGGCTACAGTCGCTCTACGTCCTGACGAACCCGACGCAGAAAGGGTGACGGCGAACGCGGCGTTCGATGGCCGCGGCGTTACCGCAGTTCCTCGCGGGCGGCCTCGACGCCGGCCTCGGCGTCGACGTCCGCGCCGGTCGCCTCGAACGCCTCGCCGACCGTGCGGACGCCCCGGAGGATCTGCTCGCTGGAGAGGTTGCCCATGTTGCTAACGCGGAAGATCTCCCCGCCGAGGTGGGCCTGCCCGCCCGAGATGGAGACGCCCCGCTCCTCGACCGCGTCGAAGAAGGCGTCGGGGTCCTCGCGGGTGTGGGCCGGCAGCGACACCGCGGTCAGGGTGTTGGAGTACCCGGTCGCCTCGTTGCGCTCGGGGAAGAGGTCGAGGCCCATCGCGACGAACGCCTCGCGGAACGCCCGCGACTGCTCGCGGTGGCGCTCGATGCGGTCGCCCATTCCCTCGGCCTCGATGTTCTCGACCGCGACCGCGAGCCCCCGGAAGAGGGGGACCGCGCTGGTGAAGGGGGTCTGGTGGGAGTCGGCCTTCCGGAGGTGCCAGTCGAGGTCCTCGTAGAACGGGGCGGCGTCGCCGTCGAACTGCTCCTGGGCGCGCTCGGTGGCGTACATCGCAGAGGTGCCCGGCGGCGCGGCCAGGCACTTCTGGGCGTCGGTGACCGCCACGTCGACGTTCCAGTCGTCGATGCGGAACTCGTCGCCGCCGATGGAGGTCACGCCGTCCACGACGAAGGTGGCGTCGTGCTCGGCCGCGATCTCGCCGACCGCCTCGACCGGGTTGAGCAGGCCCGTCGAGGTCTCGTTGTGGACCATCGTCACCACGTCGGTGTCGTCGTCGACGGTCTCGGCGACTTCGTCGAGGTCGATGGACTGGCCCCACGTCGCCTCCACCGGGTCGACCGAGGCGTATCGGTCGGCGATGCGCTTGAAGCGCCGGCCGAACTTGCCGTTGACCAGCGGCACGACCGTGCCGCCGTCGCCGCGGCCGCTCAGGCTGCCCACCAGATTCGCCACCGCGGCCTCCATCGCCATCGTCGCGGTCCCGTTGAAGATGAGGCTGGTCCCGTCGCTGGCGGTCGACGACCCGTCGAGCGTCGACTCGGTGAACACGTAGTCGAGCGCGTCCTGGGCCCGCTCGTACACCGCCTCGAACTCGGCGGAGCGGTGCGAGACCATCGGCTCGCTCATCGCCTGCCGCACGTCGCGGGTCGTGGGTACCGGCCCGGGGTTCAGGAGGAGAAAGTCCTCGCGCATGGACGAAGGGTCGGCCGGGCGCGGCTTAAGTACGCGGGGTCGGCGCAAATCCCGCCAATTCCGTCCGGTCGCTCCGCGGTCGTCGGGCCGTTCGTTTTCGTCGCGGTGTGACCTCCTGTCGGACTCACCGACCGGTCGCCGGAGATGACATGCCAGTTCGGGGCCACAGTCGTCATCAGTCCTCCCGGCGTATCTCGGCTGCTATGGCACAATTCAGCGAGGACGACGAGGGCAAAGACGTCGTCATGGGCGACGACAAGGTCGGAACGGTCCAGGAAGTGCGCGGCGACACGGCGTACGTCAACCCGGACGCCGGCATCACCGACAAGATCAAGGCGAGCCTCGACTGGGGCGACGACGACGAGGACACCTACCCGCTCGAGGCCGACCAGGTCGACGCCGTCACCGACGACGAGGTTCGCCTGCGAAGCGACCTGTAGCCGACCCGCTGCGCAGCGCGCTCGTTTTTTATTGTTTCGCGATTTGCTCGGCCACCCTGTCTAGGTGATCGAGCCCGACGACAGCGACCGTCTCTCCGCGCTCGCGGAGCGACGCGAGTTCCCCGGCCATGTGCTCCTCGCGGGTCTCGTCCCGGAGCGCCACGGGCCGGGGCGGGTCGAACGCCCGGAGCAGCGACTGGGAGCGCCTGGCCTGCGCGCGCTCGTCGCTGGCCTGCACTGCGGGCGGGTCCGCGCGGGTGCAGTCGTGCTCGACGGGGTCGTCGACCTCGACCCGGAGCGCGGTCCGGTCGGCGACCGCGGCCGCGACCCGGCAGGTCAGCGCGTGGCGGGTCACCGACGCGACGCCCGACGCCACCCGCCGGAGCGTGCCGGGCGAGGCGCCGTCGCGCCACCAGTTGCGGGCCAGGCGGGCGAAGAAGCCGCCGGTGGGCCCGTCGACGCCGACGACGTCGGCGCCGCACTCCTGGGCGGCCTGTGCGGCCGCGCTCATCTCGCCGCCGAACGCGGGCGGGGTGCGGTCGCTCCGGGCGTAGGCCCGGTAGAGCGGCGTCGCCAGCGGCGGCGCTTCGAGCGCGACGGTGTCGGGCTCGCGCTCGGCCACCACCGCGCGGGCCCGGAAGACGCTCGCGGGGTGGTCGTGGACGACGCCGACCAGGGTCACGTCGCCGTCGGGGTGGGCGACGGTGCGGACGTACTCGTCGCCCAGGCGCGGGTCGTCCGGGCCGTCGGTCGGCGGTTCCGCCGGCTCGTCGCTCGGTTCGGGGGTGTCGTCCGACCCGCCGTCGGGGGCGTCGGTCGAGTCGGGTGCGTCGTCGGGGGAGGGCATCGACGTGCGGGCCGGTATCACGCACCCCACATAACGTTTCGGATTCGGTCGCGTCCGCCGGCGGGCCGGCGGCCCGCGGGGACCGGGTTTATACCGGAGAGGGGACAAGTCCCCGCCAATGGCGAGCGTCAGCGCCGACGAGAACCCCTACGTCGAGGACCCGCCGACCGACTTCGACCCGGTCGAGCAACTGACCGACGAGGAGGCCGCCGAGCAGGCCCGCCTGCTCCGGGAGGCCGTCCGCTACCACGACTACCGCTACTACGTCGAGAACGACCCCGTCGTCGCCGACCGGACGTACGACGCCCTCTTCACCCGCCTCCAGGATCTCGAGGACGCCTTCGACGTGCAGACCGACGACAGTCCCACCCGGCGAGTCGGGGGCGAACCCCTCGACGAACTCGGGACGGTCGAGCACGTCGCGCCGATGCTCTCCATCGACTCGAGCGGCGAGGCCGAGGACGTCCGGGAGTTCGCCCGGCGGATGGAGCGAGAGGTCGGCGACGACGTCTCGTACGTCTGCGAGCCCAAGTTCGACGGGCTCTCGGTCGAGATCGTCTACGAGGACGGCGAGTACGTCCGGGCCGCCACCCGCGGCGACGGCCACACCGGCGAGGACGTCACCGAGAACGTCCGGACCATCGCCAGCGTGCCCCACCGGCTCCGGGGCGATCGTCCCGACCGGCTCGTCGTCCGCGGCGAGGTCCACATCCCCGAGGGCGACTTCCGGGAACTCAACCGCGAGCGGGTCGAGCGCGGCGAGGACCCCTTCGCGAACCCCCGGAACGCCGCGGCCGGCACCCTCCGGCAGCTCGACCCGTCGGTGACCGCCGGCCGGCCGCTCGACGTGTTCTTCTTCGACGTCCTCGACTCTTCGCACGACTTCGCGACCCACTGGGAGCAGCACGAGACGCTGCCCCGCTGGGGCCTGAAGGTCAACGACCGGGTCGAGCGCACCGACGACGTCGAGGACGCCATCGCGTACCGCGACCGGCTGATGGAGGACCGGCCGGACCTCGACTACGAGATCGACGGCGTCGTCATCAAGGTCGACGACCTCGACGCCTGCGAGGAGCTGGGCGCCACCGAGCGCCACTACCGGTGGGCGTACGCCTACAAGTTCCCCGCGCGCTCGGAGGTCACGACCATCACCGACATCACGGTCCAGGTCGGCCGGACCGGCCGACTCACCCCGGTCGCGCTGCTCGAACCGGTCGACGTCGGCGGGGTCACCGTCTCGCGCGCCAGCCTCCACAACCCCGACGAGATCGCCGCGATGGACGTGAACGTCGGCGACGAGGTGCGGGTCGAGCGCGCCGGCGACGTCATCCCCTACGTCGCCGAGGTGGTCGAGCACGGGGCCGAGGGCCACTACGAGTTCCCCGAGCGGTGCCCGGTCTGCGACAGCGCGGTGGAGTTCGACGGCCCCATCGCCTACTGCACCGGCGGGCTGGCCTGCGACGCCCAGCTCCGGCGCGCGGTCCAGTACTACGCCAGCGAGGACGGCCTCGACGTCGAGGGACTGGGCGGCGAGCGGGTCGACCAGCTCATCGACGCCGGCCTCATCGACGACAGCCTCGCGGACCTCTACCGCATCGAGAAGGCCGACCTGGTCGACCTGGAAGGGTGGGGCGAGACCAGCGCCGAGAACCTCCTGCGCGAACTCGAGGCGTCGAAGCGACCCCGCCTCCGGGCGTTCCTCGCGGCCATCGGCATCCCGAAGGTCGGGCCGGCGACCGCGGCAGACCTCGCCCGCTCGTTCGGCGACCTCGACGGCGTCCGGACCGCGACCCGCGACGAGCTCGAATCGGTCGAGGGCATCGGCCCGAAGGTGGCCGACCAGATCGCGGAGTTCTTCGACTCGCTCGAGAACGAGCGGGTCATCGACGACCTGCTCGACGCGGTCGGCCCGCTCGAAACCCCGGGCGACGGGGAGACCGGCGACGAACTCGCGGGCCTGACGTTCGTGTTCACCGGCTCGCTCGACGGCTACACCCGGAACGAGGCCCAGCAGCGGGTCGAGGACCACGGCGCGAACGCCACGGGCAGCGTCTCCGGAAACACCGACTACCTCGTCGCCGGCGACAGCCCCGGCCAGTCGAAGCTCGACGACGCCGAGGCCGAGGGCGTGCCGGTGCTGGACGAGGAGGCGTTCGAGGGCCTTCTGGCGGAGCGGGGCGTGGCCGCCTGAAGGTCAGTCCCCTCGACCGCCTGGCAGTGATCACACACCCGAAACGCGTGTCACCCCAAAATTATTACTTAATTGGGGGGATTTAGACGCATGAGCGCGCTCAAGTCGCTGTTCGCATACTGGAAGCGACTCCACGCGGCGGTGCACGTCGATTCGCCGTGGCGGAGGGCGATTATCGGCGGAGTCTCTGGCCTTTCGGGTGCACTGCTCGCAGATGCGGTCACGCAATCGTACTCGCTACGACTGCTCACCATCTTCGTCGTCACTACCGGTCTCATGGTCGTCCTCTCGGCCCTCGCGAATCATCTTCAGTAGCGTATCGCCTCCTGCGGGCAGACTTTCGCCGACCGACACCGTCGCAGATGGCCCGCTCGTAGACGTACGAACCGGCCGATTCGACCGGTTGGGTTCGGGAACACCCTTCGAACAGAAAGCGTGTTCTCGACGTCGGCTACAGGTCCGAGTCGTTGAACGCCAGGTAGCCGAGCGCGACCGGGACGAGCAGCCACAGCAGGAACTGGGCCAGCACGACCCAGTCCGAGAGGTAGACCGGCGTCTCGCCGATCTGCTTGGCGATGAACGACTGCATCCGACCGGCGCCGTACAGCCGGGCCGACAGGACGCTGTCGGTGTACAGCCGGGTGACGAGGCTCTCGTACGCCCGGATGGGGTTGAAGAACTTGATGAACAGCCCGTACTTCACGAGCGTCATGTTCTCCCAGCCGAGGCCGAGCTGGTCGTTGAACACCACCAGGACCCGCCGGACCTGGGTCCAGAGCATCGTGAGCACGACGTACGTCCCGACCGTACCGAGCATCGCCCGGCGGTTCGACGACGACGCGGCCGAGAACCCGACCGCGACGCTGACGAACACGACGCCGAGCAGCAGCGTCAGGGCGACGAACGCGAAGTACTTCAGGGGCTCGACCTGCACGCCGTAGAGCGCGAGGACGACCGCCGCGAGCAGCATGGCGATCAGCACCGGCAGGGTGAGCACGGTGCTCCGCCCGAGGGTCTTGCCGGCGACCACGTCCTGCCGGGAGTGGGGCAGCGAGAGCAGCAGCTTCAGCGACCCCGACTCGCGCTCGCCGATGATGGAGCTGTACGCGACGGCGATGGCGACGATGGGGACCACGAGCGCGACCACCCGGTTGCCGAGCGTCGGCACGAACACCTCGGAGGTGAGCGGCTGGTTCCCCTGCGGCTCGACGCCCGACCCGATGAGGTAGGCGCTCCCGACGAACAGGCCGAAGAAGACGGCAGACAGGCCCCAGAGCCACCGCGAGCGCACCGCGTCCCGGAAGTCCTTCCGGGCGATGGCCTGCCACGTCATGCCGTCACCTCCTGTCTGTCGGTGGTGTACGCCATGAACAGGTCCTCGAGCGACGCCTCCTCGGTCTCGAAGTCGCTGACGTCGACGCCGGCCGATTCGAGGGTCGTGATGACCGACGTCTTGGCGTCGCTCCCGCAGGAGACGACCAGCCGGCCGCCGTCGTCCCGCTCGACCTCGGAGACGCCGTCGAGGTCGCGCACGTCGGCCAGCGCCTCGTCGGAGACGCCGTCGGCGGTGATCCGCAGCACGGTGTCGGCGCTGGTCGCCTCGCGCAGCCCCTCGATGGAGTCCTCGGCCACGAGCTGGCCGTCCCGGAGGATGCCCACGCGGTCGCAGACCGCCTCGACCTGGCCCAGGATGTGGCTCGAGAAGAAGACCGTGGCGCCCCGGTCAGCCTCCTCGCGGACGATGTCGCGCATCTGGCGTGCCCCCTGCGGGTCGAGCCCGGTCGAGGGCTCGTCGAGGACGAGGATGTCGGGCTCGCCCACCAGCGCCATCCCGAGGACCAGGCGCTGGGCCATCCCCTTGGAGTAGCCGCCGGCCTTCCGGTCGCCGGCGTCGCCCAGCCCGACGCGGTCGAGGATGGCGTCCGGGTCGTCGTCGGCCTCCTTCGACTCGATGGCGAACTCGAGGTGCTGTCTGCCGGTCAGGCGGTCGTACACCGAGAACCCCTCGGGGAGCACGCCGAGGCGCTCGCGGACCGCGACGCCCTCCTCGCGGACGTCGCGGCCGAGGATGCGGACCTCGCCGTCGGTCGGGCGGACGAAGTCCAGCAGCATGTTGATGGTGGTGGACTTGCCCGCGCCGTTCGGGCCGAGGAAGCCGAACACCTCGCCCTCCTCGACCTCGAAGGAGAGGTCGCGGACGGCGACCACGTCGCCGTACCGCTTGGTGACTCCGTCGATCTCGATAGCGGCCATAGGAGCGCCTTTTGCGTTCCCCTACGTAAACCCTTGTCTTATCCCGGCGTTCGTCTGACGGAGACGGTGTCCCGCTAGTTCTCTCGTAGCGAGTGCCTCCGGTCGCTCAGACCGCCTCGTCCGGGTCGTGCCGGTCGGCCATCCGGGTCGCCTCGTCGGCGTAGCGCTCGCGGGTCGCCTCGTCGTCGACCGCGTCGAGCGACTCGGGGTCGGCGTCGACGGCCGCGGTCACGTCCACCTGGCTGAGCATGTTCATCGACCGCTGCTTGTGGAGTCTGCGCTCGCCGTCGGTCGTGGCGTACACCAGCGAGACCATGCCCTTGTCGGTGTACGTCCGCTCCACGAGCCAGAGTCGCTCCTCGTCCATGTTGACACCTACTCGGGCGGCGAGTTGAATCCACCGGGTCGGTCGCGCCCTCGCGCTCGCGTCGGCACGCCGGGTCAGCGTCGCGTGCCAGTAGCGTTAAGGCGCGAAGCGGCGTAACGGACTGTGAATGATGGACTACGGGTGGCAGGACCGAAGGGGACACGGAGTACCGGGTACCGGTAGCAACAGCCTCGGTCCCCTCCCCGCGAAGGCATGAGGATGAGCCAGTCCCCGCTCTCCCAGGCCACGGACGACCGCCTCTCGGAGATGCTCTTCCAGGGCGAGGAGGTCGAGGAGGAGTTCACCGTCGAGGGCGCCCGCGTCGCGGTCACGACCCACCGCGTGCTCGTGTTCACCCCAGACGGCGACGGCCGGCGGTTCGACCACGCCGACCGGCCGAACGTCCTGGACGCGAGCGTCGAGACCTCCGGGCGGAACTCGTACGTCGAGTGGGGCGTCCGGACCGGCGTCTACGGTGCGGTGCTGCTGGGCGGCGGCGTCCTCCTGAAGACCAGCGGCATCCTCGAGCAGATCGGGGCCACTCAGGCGCCCGCGGACGTCCCCGGGTCCGGCATCGCGCAGTTCGTCTCTCTCCTCCCGAAGGCGCTGGGCACGCTCACGACCGGCTTGCTGCTCGGCGGCGCCCTGCTGGCGCTGGCGGCCGCCGCGCTCGGCGCCCTCTACTTCGACTCCCGCGAGCGCGAACTCGTCATCGAGCGGGCCGGCCGCGACCCGATGCGGGTGCCGGTCCGCGACGACGAAGCCGAGGACGTCGCCCGACGGCTCCGGACCGCGGTGGGAACAGGTTCAAAGCCGCGCAGCGACTAGCGGCGCTCGATGGACGGCGACGCGGTACGCGACCGAGCCGGAGAGCTGCCCCGACAGCCCGGCGTCTACCAGTTCGAAGACGGCGAGACGGTCGTCTACGTCGGCAAGGCCGTCGACCTCCGGGACCGGGTGCGGTCGTACGCCGACCCGCGGGGCGAGCGCATCCGCCGGATGGTCGACCGGGCCGACCGCATCGACTACTCGGTCACCGACACCGAGACCCAGGCGCTGCTGCTCGAAGCGAACCTCATCAAGCGGTTCCAGCCCCGGTACAACGTCCGGCTGAAGGACGACAAGTCCTACCCCCTCGTCCAGCTCACCGACCACGAGTTCCCCCGCATCGAGATCACCCGCGACCCGGACCCGGCGGCCCGCGCACGACGGGCCGGCGAGGCCCGGAGCGACGGCGGCGCCCGGGCGAGCGCGGGCGGCGGTCCCGACGCCTCCGGACCCCGGGTTTTCGGGCCCTTCACGCGGAAGACGCGGGTCGAGACGGTCGTGAAGGCCCTGCGGGAGACCTACGGCGTCCGGGGCTGCTCGGACCACAAGTTCGCCAACCGCGACCGGCCCTGCCTCGACTACGACATCGGCCTGTGCACCGCGCCGTGTACCGCCGAGATCGACCGGGACTCCTACATCGCCGACGTGGAGTCGGTCGTCCGGTTCTTCGAGGGCGAGACCGGCGTGCTCGCCGACCCCTTGCGCCGCGAGATGGAACGAGCCGCCGAGAACAGGGAGTTCGAGCGCGCCGCGAACCTCCGGGACAAGCTCGACGCGGTCGAGGGGTTCCACGGCGGCGCGGGCGAGGCGGTCGCCCACGAGAGCGACGAGCGCGCCGTCGACGTGCTCGGCGTCGCGCTGGAGGGCGACTCGGCGACCGTCGCGCGGCTCCACAGCGAGTCGGGCCAGCTGGTCGACCGCGAGCGCCACGCCGTGACGGTGCCCGAGGGCGACGCCGACGACGCCGACACCCGGGCCGGCGCGGTGCTCTCGGCGTTCGTGACCCAGTACTACGCCGAGCGCGACCTGCCCGACGCGCTGCTGTTCTCCGACCGGCCGGACGACGAGGAGGTGCTCGACTGGCTGGAGGGAGAGGGCGTCGCGGCCAGGGTGCCGGGCGCCGGACGCGAAGCGACGCTCGTGGACCTCGCGCTCAAGAACGCCCGGCGGGGCGCGAGCGAACCCGACGCCCTCGCGGCGCTCCGGGACGCGCTCGACCTCGACCGGGTGCCCCGGCGCATCGAGGGGTTCGACGTGAGCCACGCCCAGGGCAAGCACGCGGTCGGCAGCGACGTCGCCTTCGCCGACGGGTCGGCCGACAAGTCGGGCTACCGCCGGAAGAAGCTCAGCGACGAGAACGACGACTACGCCAACATGTACGACCTCGTGCGCTGGCGGGCCTCCCGTGCGGTCGAGGGCCGCGACGACCGGCCCGACCCCGACCTCCTGCTCATCGACGGCGGCGAGGGGCAACTCAACGCCGCCCGCGAGGCCCTCGCCGACGT
Source organism: Halorussus rarus (assembly GCF_003369835.1). Lineage (NCBI taxonomy): Archaea > Methanobacteriati > Methanobacteriota > Halobacteria > Halobacteriales > Haladaptataceae > Halorussus > Halorussus rarus. Next base: position 255,579 of record NZ_QPMJ01000003.1, read on the forward strand.
CGGCTGGGACGTGCCCGCTATCGCGCTCGCGAAGGACGAGGAGGTCGTGGTCACCCCGTCGGGAACCTACGACTGGCCGAGCGACGCCGACCACCTCCACGTCCTCCAGCGGGTCCGCGACGAGGCCCACCGGTTCGCGGTCCAGTACCACCAGACGCTCCGGGACGACGTCTCGACCGAACTCGACAACGTGCCCGGCATCGGTCCGCAGACCCGCCGGAAGCTCCTCCGGCGGTTCGGCAGCGTCGAGGGGATTCGGGAGGCGTCGGTCGCGGAACTACAGGAGGTGGAGGGCGTCGGCGAGAAGACCGCCGAGACCATCGAGACGCGGCTGTCGTAACTCCTCGATTCCCGCTGACTGGTCGAGCCACCGAACGCCTTTCCCGCCGTTCTCCGAGCCGAGTCGGTGATGCCCTCCAGCGCGAAGTCCGCGCTTCTGTCTGCCGTCCGCGTCGTCTTCGTCGCCCTCGCCCGGCGGTTCGCCGAGACCGTCGTCGGAGGACTGTTCCGAACTCTCGGCCGGCGCAGTCGCCCGTGATTACGTGCTCTCCTCGAGGTGCTCGCGCGTCCGCCCCGAGTAGCCCAGCACCAGCGCGACCACCAGCAGCACTGCCAGGCCGACGACGAGCGCGCCCTGCAACACCGCCACGATGAGCAACCCGACGGCCCCGACGGTCGCGACTCTGTATCGGCCGGCCCAGATGCCGCGCGCGCCGGTGAGCGCGAACGAGACCGTCAGTAGATAAACCAGGAGTCCGCTGTCGGAGAAGCCCCTCGAGTCGAAGAGGACGACCGCACCGATGGCGAGGACGAGGACCACCACCCCGACCGAGAACCCCTTCGCCAGCGCCGAGCGCGTGTTCGCCATACGCCACGTTGTCCGGCCAGCGACATAATACGCCGTGGTGCCCCGCCGCCGACGCCCTCCCCGTCGCCCGGTAGGCGACACAAAGGCCAAACGTTATGACCGCATAGCATCGTGTAACCAACATGAACAACCCCTTCTACGAACTCGGACGGCTCACCGCCGGGGTGAGCGTCTCGCGCCTGCTGGCCGGCGTCGTCGGGGTGCTCGCGCTCCTCGTCGCCCTCCCGTACCTCGACGCCGCGGCGGTCGCGGGTCTGCTCGCGCTGGGGTTGGTGGTCGCGGTCCTCGCCAGCGCGGTCGAGATCGTCGGCCCGTACGAGAAGCGAGCGCTGACGGTGTTCGGCGAGTACCGGGAACTGCTGGGGCCCGGCCTGAACGTCGTCCCGCCGCTGGTGAGCGAGACCCACGCGTTCGACATGCGGACCCAGATGCTCGACGTGCCCGAGCAGGAGGCCATCACCGAGGACAACTCGCCGGTGACCGCCGACGCCGTCATCTACATCCGCGTGATGGACGCCGAGAAGGCGTACCTCGAGGTCGACGACTACCGGAAGGCGGTCTCGGACCTCGCCCAGACCACCCTCCGGGCGGTCATCGGCGACATGGAGCTCGACGAGACGCTCCGGCAGCAGAAGGAGATCAACGCCCGCATCCACGAGGAACTCGACCGGCCGACCGACGAGTGGGGCGTCCGGGTCGAGGCCGTCGAGGTCCAGTCGGTGATGCCCACGCCGACCGTCGTGAGCGCGATGGAGCAGCAGACCGCGGCCGAGCGCCGTCGTCGGGCGATGATCCTGGAGGCCCAGGGCGAGCGCCGGAGCGCCGTCGAGAAGGCCCAGGGCGAGAAGGCCTCGAACGTCATCCGCGCGCAGGGCGAGAAGCGCAGCCAGATGATCGAAGCGCAGGGCGACGCGGTGTCGACCGTGCTCCGGGCGCGCTCGGCCGAGTCGATGGGCGAGCGCGCGGTCCTCGACAAGGGGATGGAGACGCTCGACGCCATCGGGCAGGGCGACTCGACCACGTTCGTCCTGCCCCAGGAACTGTCGTCGCTGGTCGGCCGGTACGGCAAGCATCTGACCGGCAGCGACGTGGGGGACGTCGGTGACGGCGATTCGCTGGAGAGCCTCGACTTCGACGCCGAAACCGAGGAACTACTCGGCCTCGACGACGTCGACGAACTGGTCGGCGAGTTGGACGGCGGCACAACCGACGGCGAGAAGGCCGATGCCGAGTTCGACGCCGACGTCGAACTCGAGACCGAGAACCAGTGACGGCGTCGCCCGACCTCAGAGGAACAGGACGCGGAACAGGACGAACGCGCCGACCAGCGAGTAGACGACCATCATCGCGCGGACGGTCGCCTTCTCGGAGACGCGGCTGTTGATGAACGCGCCCGCCTGGCCGCCGACGAGGCACGTCAGGCCCGCGGCGAGGCCGAAGTCGAACGGGACGGTGAAGTCGTGGCCGCTGAACGCCGGCGGCGCGAACTCCAGCAGCAGGAGGTTCGTCACCAGCGCGGCGACGATGGTCCCGTGGAGCACGAGCGCGCTGGTCCCGGTCGAGAGCTTGACCGAGACGCGCTTGCGGACCGTCAGCAGCGTCTGGGTCAGCTCGCCGATGGCGATGGCGACGAAGCCGGCCATCGCCCCGCCGACGCCCGCGACCAGTCGGTCGTAGCGGTCGAAGGTGGAGGCCGGCGATACGACTTCGCCCCCGTCCGCGGCGACTCCCTCGGCGCCGCCCTCGTGACCGTCGTGGGCCCGGAACAGCACGGCCGAGAGGACGATGAGCATCCCGCCGAACAGCAGCTTCAGCACCGTCGAGGGCGCGAAGTACGACAGCGCCCGGGTGACGACGGCGACCGGGACGCTGATGGCGAGGATGGCCTTCGCCACGTCGAGGTCGATCTGCTCGCGGAGGTAGTACGCCGAGACGCTGCTGGTGTAGCCGAACAGCTCGACGAACAGGGCGAGCCCGATGGCGGCCTGGAGGGTGACGTCGGGGAACGCCGGGACGAGCGCGGGGTACACGAACAGGAAGGCGGGGACGAAGAGGACGGCCGCCTCCATGGCGAACGTGTTGACCGTGGTGCATATCGCGAACGTCAGAAGCACGAACGTCAGGAGACCGACCGCGGAGAAGCCGAGCGGGAGCGCCATCTACGCGAAGCCTCCTGTCGGGGGTTGGATGGGGTGGCCCGGGTCCGAGCGAGCGTCCGGCAGTCGTTGAATCATGGTGGCCCGGTCTAAGCGACGCCGAACTGAAAAGATTTGATGAAGCAGAAAATCGTTCCGGGCGGTGGCGACGCTCTGCGTCTACAGGTCCGATGCGACGCCGCCCGCTCGACCGCCGGGTTCGCGTTCGCGGCCATCCACGTCCGGAGGCCGCCGTCGGGCCGCACGGGAATCGTCGCGTCCTCGACCGCGTAGTACTCGCCCTCGTAGCTGACGTTCGTCTCGGTGAGGAGTCGGTCGACGAGCTCGAGCCCCTCGACGAGGCGGGGCACCCGCTCGCGTTTCGGGACGCCGAAGGCGTCGAACTCCTCGTCCCGGTAGCCGGCACCGACCCCGAACGCGGTCGGGCCGTCGTGGAGCGCGTCGAGCGTCGCGACCCGCTCGGCGATGTCGACCGGATGGCGGAACGGCAGCAGCACGACGCCGGTCGCCAGCTCCATCCCGGACACCTCGCCGGCCACTCGTGAGAGGAACGGGACCAGCTGGAGCTGCGTGAAGTCCGAGAGGTAGTGCTGGCCGGCGCTCAGGTGGTCGAACCCCACCTCGTCGGCCGTCCGCGCCAGTTCCAGCAGCCCGTCGCGGAGTTCGGTCGGCGTCCGGTCCGGGTCGCCCTGCGGATTCAGGTAGAGGCCGAACTTCATACCCACACCACGAGAGGTCTTATCAAATGCGTTCGCGTCCGGCGGCGAGTAGCGAGCGAAGCGCCGATTCGGGCCTCTTTTCCGCGGTCTCGTAGATGCGCCGGATGCAGGCGGCGATTCGCAGCGGGGGCCGACACCGGAGTAAATACTCCCAGCCGAATACCTGTACTATACGGGAAAATTACATATTTCTGGCCGTAGTCCCGATAGACGATGGCGCCAGGTGTCCGTTCGGACGGAGCGGTGCCGGTGAACGCGTTCCACGTCGGGGACTCGTACCTGTTCAAGCACTACTTCGAGGGCGAGGCGGTGTTCGACCGGCTCCGGCGGTACTACGACAACACCCAGTACCGGTTCGCGGTGCCGACCGAGGAGTTCGACGGCGTCCGCCGATTTCTGGCCGATCGCGGCTACGCGCTCGACCCCGTGACGTCGCTCGACGACTACGCCGTCGTCGTGCGCAAGTACACGGCCCATCCGGACGACATCTTCAAGACGTCCGTCCTCCAGCGCAGCCACGGGGACTACAACCTCTTCGTGCTGACCGACGAGAACGCGGTCGCCGAGGCGGTCGCCGACGGCGGAACCCGGCTCGCGGACTCGCCGCTCTCCGTGACGCTCGGCTCGCAGATGCGGCTCTCGGCCGCCGAGGGCTGACCCCTCTCTGCCGGCTACGCGCGGAGGTCCATTAGGAATGTGCGGGCGTGTCGGATTGGAGTCTGCGGGCGTGTCGGCCCGCGCGGTTCGCAGACGACGGCTTTGAAGTGGAGACGTTCTCGAACCGATTCGACCGTTCCGCCCCGGTGGTCGACCGAGGAAACCGGTTGCCGGCCGCCGGTCAGAACCCCTCGGTCGGTTCGGGCACGCCGCCCTCGACGTCGACGTCCACCTCGAACTCCTCGCGGAGCTCCCGGATGCGGTCGCGGATGTCCGCGGCCAGCTCGAACTCCAGGTTGTTCGCGGCCTCGTTCATGCGGTCCTCGAGCTCCTCGATGCGGCGCTCGGCCTCGTCGTCTGTCTCGGGTTCGCCCGAGGTGACCCCGGAGGTGTCGGTCTTGCTCCCGGGCAGGTTGGCCTCCGAGACCTCCTTGTCGATGGTGGTGGGCTCGAAGCCGTGCTCCTCGTTGAACTCCCGCTGGATCTGCCGGCGGCGCTGGGTCTCGTCGATGGCGGCCGCCATCGCGTCGGTGGTCTCGTCGGCGTACAGCACCACCTCGCCGTTGACGTTCCGGGCCGCCCGGCCCATCGTCTGGACCAGCGACGTCTCCGACCGGAGGAACCCCTGCTGGTCGGCGTCCAGTATGGCGACCAGCGAGACCTCCGGGATGTCGAGGCCCTCCCGGAGGAGGTTGATGCCCACGAGCACGTCGAACTCGCCCAGGCGAAGCCCGCGGACCAGTTCGTGGCGTTCGAGCGTGTCGGTCTCGTCGTGCATGTACTCGACCGCGACCCCGGCCTCCTCGAGGTACTCGGTCAAATCCTCGGCCATGCGCTTGGTGAGGGTCGTCACGAGCACGCGCTCGTCGTTGCCGGTCCGCTTCTCGATGCGGTCCATCAGGTCGTCGATCTGCCCCTCGGCGTCGGTGACCTCGACCTTCGGGTCGACGAGGTGGGTGGGCCGGACGATCTGCTCGACGATCTGGTCGCTGTGCTCGCGCTCGTAGTCGGCGGGGGTCGCCGAGACGTAGAGGGTCCTGTCGGTCTTCTCCTCGAACTCCTCGAACGAGAGCGGTCGGTTGTCGTACGCCGTGGGGAGCCGGAAGCCGTTCCCGACGAGGCTCTCCTTCCGGGACTTGTCGCCCGCGAGCTGGCCCTTGATCTGGGGGACGGTCTGGTGGGACTCGTCGATGACCGTCAGGAAGTCGTCGGGGAAGTAGTCGAGCAGGGTGTAGGGCGCGTCGCCCGATTCGCGGTCCGAGAGGTACACCGAGTAGTTCTCGATGCCCGAGCAGTAGCCCGCCTCCCGCATCATCTCGAGGTCGAACGTCGTGCGCTCCTCGATTCGCTGGGCGGCCACGAGGTCGTTGTTGCGCTCGAAGTACCGGATGCGGTCCTCGAGGTCGTCCTCGATCTCGGCGATGGCCCCCTCCATCGTCTGCTCGGGGATGGAGTAGTGCTCGCCCGGGTGGACAAGCACCGCCGACTCCTGGGACTTGACCTCGCCTTCGAGGGGGTCGACCTTCATCATCCGGTCGATCTCGTCGCCCCAGAGCTCGACCCGCACCGCGTATCGGCCGTACATCGGGAATATCTCGACCGTGTCGCCCCGCACGCGGAACGTACCCTGGGTGAAGTCGACGTCGTTGCGCTCGTAGTTCAGGTCGACGAGCCGCGCGAGCAGTTCGTCGCGGCCGATGTCGTCGCCGACCTCCAGCCGCAGGCTCATCTCCTCGTAGTTGCGCGGGTCGCCCAGTCCGTAGATGGCCGAGACCGATGCCACCACGATGACGTCGTCGCGGGTCAGCAGCGACCGGGTCGCCGAGTGGCGCAGCCGGTCGATCTCGTCGTTGATGGAGGCGTCCTTCTCGATGTACTTGTCGGTCTGCTCGACGTACGCCTCGGGCTGGTAGTAGTCGTAGTAGGAGACGAAGTACTCGACGGCGTTGTCGGGGAAGAGGTTCCGGAACTCCTCGTACAGCTGGGCGGCCAGGGTCTTGTTGTGCGCGATGACCAGCGTCGGCATCTCGATCTCCTCGACCACCCACGAGACGGTGTTGGTCTTCCCGGAGCCGGTCACCCCGAGCAGGGTCTGCTTGTCCATGCCCGACTGGAACCCCTCGGCCAGCTGCTCGATGGCCTCGGGCTGGTCGCCGGCGGGGTCGAAGGGGGCATCGACCCGGAAGTCGCTCTCGGCCTCGGGTCTGTCGGGCGAAAGCGGCCCGGAGTCGGCGTCGCTCATTGTGGCGCGAGGTAGGGATTGGAGCTACTTTACCCTCTCGTCGCGGCTTTACCTTCCCCTCGCCCCGTCGGTTCGTCGCGTCGATAGGTCGCACCCCACTCTCCCATCGACCACCCGCAGGACTAAGGTATTACAGTTAGTATTACCTGCTATGAGTGAGACGACGCGCGTGACCGAGAAGGGTCAGGCGACCATTCCGAAGGAACTGCGCGAGAAGTACGACCTCGAACCGGGCGACGAGGTCGTCTGGATGGACACCGATGAGGGAATCGTCGTGAGAAAGCGGACGCGAACCGCCGGTCGTGGGATGCTGCTTCCCGACGACACTTCCGATGAGAAGCGCGAGGAGGTCGCCGAGGAACTCGGTCAGCGACTCCGCGACCGCCGAGATCGCAACTACGAGGAGACCTGACGTGGCGACCTACACGGCCGACGCGGTCGCACTCCTGGTCTATCTCGTCGATGCGCTCCCGGACTCAGCCGACCGAGTGTTCGCCGAAGCCGAGGCCGGCGAGACGGTCATCTCGGCGCCCGGTACCGCACTGGCCGAAGTCCTCTATTCGGTTTCGCGCGATAAGGACGTTCGGGGCGTCACGCTTACCGGCACGCCCGAGGATGCTCGTCAGGCACTCGTCGCGAACGGTCCCGTCTCGGCGACCCCCCTCGACGATGACGAACTGACCGAGTACGCCCAGATTATCGACGGGTTCGGCCTCCACGATGCGTTCGTCGTCGCCAGTCACCGCGCCCGAGCGACGGACGCTGTCATTACCGCGGACGGTGTCATCGGCGATGCCGGCGTCGAGACTGTTTGGGAGTAATGTACGTCCTCGAAGAAAAGCCCTCTTGACCGCTAGCAGACCGGCTTCGGATTCACGCCCATTCCTTCTAACGTCTCGGTGTACTCGTCGTAGGCCGCCTGAATCGCACCGCCGGCCGCCTCCAGCGCGGCGTCCCAGTCAGCGTCGTCCTCGCAGACCGCCGCCAGCAGTTCCTTCCCGCGCTCTATCTGCCCGTCGAGGTCGTCGCCGAGGTCCCGGAACAGCTGGGCGGTCTGCGGATCGGCCTGCCCGGTGAAGAACCCGACCATCTGGCCCTTGGACTTCTCGCTGGCGAGCGTCCGGCCGAGGAAGCCGCCGACGCGGGCCGGGTCGTCGCCGAGGTCGCGCAGGTACTCGTGGATGGCCGGCACCTCGCCCGGCTCGTGGTCGCCGTCGAGCTTGCCGACGACCTTGTCGTAGTGGTCGCGCTCCTGGTCGGCGAAGTCGGCGAACGTCTCGCGGACGCTCTCGCTGGCGTCATCGTCGTCGGCCCACCCCTGGAACGTCTCGCTGGCGGCGTGCTCGGCGTCCGCCGCCGAGGCGAACACCACCTCGGGGTCCATCTCGCCCTCTGTCGCGGCGTACAGCGACTTCGAGGAGCCGAGCCGCGAGAGCGCGGTCTCGTTGTCGTCCCGGACGGCGTCGAGGAACTCGTCGGCGTTCATGCGGGAGGGTACGAAAGGAAGGCGCTTGTAAGTAGCGACGGCGGCGAGAAAACGACGGGGCTTGTGCCGACGGAATCGCATCCCATATCGTTGCGAAGGCTGCTTCGAAAGCCCCCGCCCGCTCGCGGTCGCTCGGCGACATATCCTCCGCTCACTCCGTTCGCTCCGGATAGGGGTCGCCGAGACGACTGAAGTGAACGCGAGCGGGCGGCCCCTTTCAGTCCCCCCCGTCAGCTGATTCACCGAGCGCTTCCGGTGGACAGTCACGCAGTCTCCGGTTTTTTCGTCATTGAGCGCTACCACCGACTGGCGGCTGTTGGCGCAGAAAATGGGAAGACGACTCTCGTCTCGCAACCGGTCAGAAAAGATTATTATACCGGATCAGTCGCTGCTGCCGGTCTCGATGGGCGCGTCGACGAGGTTCCCCCACTCGGTCCACGAGCCGTCGTAGTTGACGGTGTCGTCGTAGCCCAGCAGCTCGTGGAGCGCGAACCAGGCGACCGACGAGCGCTCGCCGATGCGGCAGTACGCGACCGTGGTGCCCTCGCCGTCGATGTCCTCCTCGGCGTAGAGCTCTTCGAGCTCGTCGCGGGTCTTGAACGTGCCGTCCTCGTTCGTGACCGCGGCCCACGAGATGTTCTTCGCGCCGGGGATGTGGCCGCCGCGCTGGGCGGTCTCCTGGAGGCCCGGCGGCGCCAGCACCTCGCCGCTGTACTCCTCGGGCGACCGGACGTCCACGAGCGGAACGCCGCGGTCGATGGCCTTCTCTACGTCGTCGCGGTACGCGCGGATGGACTCGCGCGGGCCGCCCGCGTCGTAGCTCTGCTCGGAGAACTCCGGCACCTCGTCGGTGGTCGGGTAGTCGTTCTCGAGCCAGTACTCGCGGCCGCCGTCGAGCAGGCGCACGTCGTCGTGGCCGTAGTACTTGAACTGCCAGTAGGCGTAGGCCGCGAACCAGTTGGAGTTGTCGCCGTAGAGGACGACCGTCGAGTCCTCGGTGATGCCGTGGCTGCCAAGCAGGTCCTCGAAGTCGTCCTTCTCGAGGATGTCGCGCTGGGTCTGGTCCTGGAGCTGGGTCTCCCAGTTGAAGCCGATGGCGCCGGGCGCGTGGGCCTCCTCGTAGGCCTCGGTGTCCACGTCGACCTCCACGAGCCGGTACTCGGGGTCGTCGCTCTGGAACTCGTCGAGGTGATTCTCCGCCCAGTCGGCGGAGACGAGGACGTCGTTCGCGTACTCTGTGTCGCTCATAACCACTTCCATCTACACGGCCTCTCGTTATATCCTCTTTACTTACGGTAGGTAACGCCTCCTGTCGGCCGTCCCGGAAATTGTTGCCCCTTCCCCGTCGGCCCGCGAGAAGTATCCTCGAACTGATACGGGCGGCCCGCGGCCGGCTCCCGACCGCTCTTCCGGAATCAGGCAGTTCTTTCCGGTAGCTGTGAGACCGGGCGAGTAGTCGCCCGAACCAGGGGCCATTTAGCCCCGGCGCGCCTACCCGCCCGACATGAACCAGGACGTCGTGGTCGGCGCCGACTGGCTCGCCGACCGCCTCGACGAGGTGCGAGTCGTCGACGTGCGCGAGGCGTGGGAGTACGACGGCATCGGCCACGTCCCGGGCGCGGTCAACATCCCGTTCGACAAGTTTCGGAGCGGCGACGACGAGGACGCGGGGATGCTGCCGGGCGCCGAGGCGTGGGCCGAGCTGCTCGGCGAGGCCGGCATCGCGGCCGACGACACCGTGGTCGCCTACGACGACACCCACGGGGTGTTCGCCGCCCGCTTCCTCGTGACCGCGGAGCTGTACGGCCACGAGGACCTCCACCTGCTCGACGGCGACTACAGCTCGTGGATGCGCGAGCACGAGACGAGCAGCGCGACGCCCGACGTCGAGCCGACGACCTACCGGATCAGCGAGCCGACCGACTCGCCGCTGGTCGACCGCGAGGATGTCGAGGCCGCGCTCGACGACCCGGACGCCGTCGTCGTCGACACCCGCGACGACTGGGAGTACGTGGAGGGCCACCTCCCCGGCGCAGTCAACCTCGACTGGCGCGAACTCGTCGACGAGGAGACCCGGGGGCTGAAGCCCCGGGACGACATCGAGGCCGTCCTTGCTGACCACGGTATCACTCCCGACCGGCGCGTGGTCCTCTACTGCAACACGGCCCGGCGCATCAGCCACACCTACGTCGTGCTCTCGTCGCTGGGCTACGAGGACGTCGGGTTCTACGAGGGGAGCCTGACCGAGTGGGAGGCGGTCGGCGGCCCCATCGAGACCGGGTCGTGAGGCGGCGGCCGGACGCGCGTTCTCGGTCAGTTCGGAACCGACCACGGTCGCTCCGACCCGCCCGTCGACACGGAGGGGGTCTACGCCCGGCTGCGGTCGTACCCGTTGACCTCGGCCGCGAGCAGTTCGGTCGCCTCCGCGAGCAGCGCGACGACCAGCGGCCCCGCGATGAAGCCGATGGGGCCCAGGCTGAGCAGCCCGCCGGTGAAGCCGATGAAGTAGAGGCTCCCCGGCAGGTGGGCGGTCTCGCGGGCCAGCCGCGTCCGGATGACCGCGTCGGGAAGCCAGCCGATGATGACGCCCCCGAGCACCAGCACCAGCGCCGCCGCGACCACCTGGTCGGCGGTCAGTCGGTAGGCCGCCAGCAGCGCGACCAGGAACGAGGGGCCGACGATGGGCAGGAACTGGAGGAACCCCGCGACCAGCGCGAGCGTGACGACGAACGGGTAATCGAGCACGTAGAACACGGGGAGCGCGACCAGGAAGGTGGCCGCGGCCGTGGCGGCCTGCAGGACGTAGATTGCGAACAGCGTCTCGCGCGTGCGCTCGTGGAAGGCGGCCGCCACGTCGCGGTACGCCGGCGGAATCGGGGCGAGCAGGGCGCGGCGGGCTTCGCCGCGCCGGATGAGCAGCGCGAACACCAGCAGCACGAACAGCGTCGCCTTGATGGCGAGCACCGGCGCGACCCGGGCGAACTGGAACGCCAGGACGCCGAGGTACTCCCGGGCGGGTTCGGTCACGGCGCCGGCATCGACGGTGTAGACCGTACCCAGCAACTCCACGCTGACGCTCTCGGGGAGGTCGAGGAGGAAGTCGACCAGCGCGGCCCGCCGCCTGTAGACGAGGAAGCCGAACGACGCGAAGAACAGGAGCAGTCCCACGAACGCCACGGTCGTCGCGGCGACGCTGGCCCACCACGGGTGGACCCCGCGCCGGACGAACCGCTCGTGGAGCGGCACGAGCACGTAGGCCACCGTGACCGCGAAGAACACCGTTCCGAGCACGTCGAACAGCACCGCGGCCGCGAGCAGCCCCAGCAGTCCCAGCACCCCCGCCAGCACCCACTGTCGTCTCGCGGACATAGCCGCCACATCGGACCCCCGGACGAAAACGTTTCGGCTCCGCCCGGCCGACGCCGATCTCGGTCGCGTCGGGGTCTCGACGTCCCCGCCACCCGGCGCCAGATGACGCCAGTTAAGTATCACCGACTGTAACCACCGGGTAATGAGACGACGAACCGTACTGAAACACGGCGCGACCGCGACGCTCGTCGGACTCGCCGGCTGCACGGGCGCCGGCGACGGCGGGCAGGAGACGACCACCACCGAGTCGACGACGACCGAGTCAACGACGACCGGGGAGACCACCGCCGAGACCACGACCCGGGCGGGGCTCAGCGGCACTCTCCGGGTCGCGACGTACGGTTCGTTCGTGGACGCACCGAGTTCGTCGCCCGGGCCGTGGCTCAAGGAGGAGTTCGAGAAGCGCCACCCCGACGTCACCCTCGAGTGGCAGACGCCCGAGAACGAGGTCAACTACTTCATCCAGCGGGCCGCCCAGGGCGTGGACATCGAGGCCGACGTGTACGTCGGGCTCAACGTCGACCACCTCATCCGGATCGACGAGCAACTGGGCGAGACCCGACTGTTCGAGCCGACGGCCGACGCGCTCTCTCATTACGGCCACGTGAAGGAGGGGCTGAAGTTCGACCCCCAGAACCGCGCGATTCCCTACGATACGGGCTACATCAGTCTGGTCTACGACGAGAGCGCGTTCGAGGCGCCCCCGACGACCTTCCAGGACCTGCTGAAGGACCGGTACCAGGGCGACCTCATCGTCCAGAACGCCAAGACCGCCGCCACCGGCCGGGCGTTCCTGCTGTGGACCGTCAACACCGTCGGCGAGGACAAGTACCTCGACTACTGGTCGAAGCTCAAGGACAACGGCGTCAAGATACTCGGCTCGTGGGACGACGCCTACACGGCCTACGGGAACGGCGAGGCCCCGATGGTGGTCTCGTACTCGACCGACCAGGTGTACGCCCACCGCCAGGACCAGGACCTGACTCGGCACCAGGTCGGGTTCCTCAACAACCAGGGGTACGCCAACCCCGAGGGGATGGCGAAGTTCGCGAGCACCGACCAGCCCGAACTCGCCGAGGCGTTCATGGACTTCATGCTGAGCAAGCAAGCCCAGAAGCAGATCGCCCAGCTCAACGTCCAGTTCCCCGCGACCGACTGGGCGCCGCTCGGCGAGGAGTTCCAAAAGTACGCCAAGGAGCCCGAGGAGCCGGTCACGTTCACCTACGAGGAGCTCCAGGGCAACCTCGACGACTGGGTCGACTCGTGGGCGCGCCAGATCGCCGGCGGCAGGTAGCGTGACCCGAGACGGGGCGGGCGGCGACGCGACCTCGCGCGGGGACGCGCAAGCGCGGCGCGCCCCGGGTCAGCGCGTGCCGACCCGGTGGCTCGAACGGCACGCGCTCGCGGTCCTCGGAGCCGCGACTGCGGCCGTCCTGCTCGTCGTCTTCTACTACCCCGTACTCACGGTGTTCGCCGACGCGGTCCGGGTCGGCGGCGCGTGGACCCTCGACGTCGTCGCCGACGTGCTGACCGACCCGTTCTACTTCGGCGCGCTCGCCCCCGTCTTCGCCGGGGAGTTCGGGCAGGTCGGGGCGGTCGCCGCCGAGTCGCCGCTCGGCCTCGTCGGGTTCACCGCCTACCAGGCGCTGCTCTCGACGGTCGCCAGCGTCGCGCTCGGCCTGCCGGGGGCCTACGTCCTCTCGCGCTACGAGTTCCCGGGCCGCCGGACGCTCCGGTCGCTGACCATCCTCCCGTTCGTGCTCCCCTCCATCATGGTCGCCATCGGCTTCGTCGCGTTCTTCGGGACGAACGGCCCGCTGAACGACCTGCTGGCCGCGCTCGGCCTCGGTCCCGTCAATCTCCTGTTCACGCTCGAAGCCATCGTCGTCGCCCACGCCTTCTACAACGCGCCGCTCGTGGCCCGCGTGACGACGGCGGCCTGGGAGAGCGTCGACGCCCGGATGGTCGAGACCGCCCGGTCGCTCGGCGCCGACCCCTGGCGAGCCTTCCGGGACGTGCTGGCGCCCCAACTCCTCCCCGCGATTCTGACCGGCGCGCTGCTCACGTTCATCTTCACGTTCATGTCGTTCCCCATCGTGCTCGCGCTGGGCGGGTTCGAGCTCGCGACCGTCGAGGTGTGGGTCTACTCGCTGGTCCAGGAGCTCGACTACGCCGAGGCCGCCACGCTCGCCGTCGTCGAGACGGTCCTCTCGCTCGCGCTGACCTACGCCTACCTCCGGTTCGAGGCCCGCCAGTCGGGCGGCGGCCGGGCCGCGAACCCGCCGGCGCGCAAGCGATTGCTCCCGGCCGACCCCTCGCCGGGCGCGGCGCTCGAACGCCTCGGCGTGCTCGCCTACGCGCTGGTCGTCGCCGTGGTGTTCGCCGGGCCCGTCCTGACCATGGTCGTCGAGAGCCTGACCGGGCCGAACGGGTTCACGCTCCAGTACTACCGGTTCCTCGTCGAGCGACAGGTCGAGGGCGCCTCCTTCCAGACGAAGCCGGGGGTCGCGGTCCGCAACTCGCTCTTGTTCGGCGTCGCCACCCTCCTCGCGGCGCTCCCGATGGGCGTGACGGTCTCCGTCCTCACGGCCCGTGGCGGCCGGTGGGCCCGACTCGCCGACGTCGCGGCGATGGCCCCGTTCGCGGTCAGCGGCGTCGTCGTCGGCCTCGGGATGCTCCGGGGCCTGGTCTTCGGCGTCGACCTGTTCGGCCACCGGCTCCAGATAACGGGCCCCGTCGCCATCGTCGCGGCCCACGCGGTCGCGGCCTACCCCTTCGTCGTCCGGAACGTCGCGCCGCTGCTCGGCGGCGTCGACCGCTCGGTGGTGGAGTCGGCCCGGGCGCTCGGCGCGACCCGGGTCCGGGCGCTGCTCGACGTGGAGCTCCCGCTGGTGGCGTCGGGGGTCGCCGCGGGCGCCGCGTTCGCGTTCGCCATCAGCATCGGCGAGTTCGATTCGACGGTGATTTTGGCCACCGGGAGCTCGAGCTACACGATGCCGGTCGCCGTCGAGCGCTACATCGGCAACCGCACGCTCGGGCCCGCCACCGCGATGGGGACGGTGCTGCTGGCGGTCACGAGCCTCAGCTTCGTGGTGGTGGACCGGTTAGGGGGTCGATGGGAAGCGTGACCGACCTCTCGCTCCGCGGCGTCTCCAAATCGTTCGGCGGCGTCGACGCCCTCCGCGACGTCAGCCTCGACGTGGCCGACGGCGAGTTCTTCACGCTGGTCGGCCCCTCGGGCTGCGGGAAGACGACCACGCTCAGAGCTATCGCGGGCTTCGAGTCGCCGGACTCGGGGTCGGTGCGGTTCGGCGGGACCGAGATGGCCGGCGTCCCGCCGGAGAACCGCGACGTCGGCATCGTCTTCCAGAACTACGCGCTGTTCGCGAACATGACCGTCGGCGAGAACGTCGCCTACGGCCTCCGGTTCCGCGACACCCCCGGCGGCCAGTCGAAGGAGGCGCGAGTGGCGAACCTGCTCGAACTCGTCGACCTGCCGGGGTTCGAGGACCGCGACCCCGACGAGCTGTCGGGCGGGCAGCGCCAGCGCGTCGCGCTGGCGCGGGCGCTCGCGCCCGGTCCGGACGTCCTGCTGCTCGACGAACCCATGAGCGCGCTCGACGCGCGACTCCGCCAGGAGCTCCGGACGCAGGTCAAGGCCATCCAGTCGGAACTGGGCATCACGACCGTCTACGTCACCCACGACCAGGAGGAGGCCCTGGCCGTCTCGGACCGGGTGGCCGTGATGAACGACGGTCGGGTCGAGCAAGTCGGCGCGCCCGAGGCCGTCTACCGGCGGCCCGACACCCGGTTCGTCGCGGAGTTCCTCGGCGAGAACAACGTCTTCGCCGGCGAAGTCGCGGAGAGTGCGGGCGAGCCTGCGGGCCGCGGAGGCGACGGCGCGGGCGCGACGGTCCGGGTCGGCGCCGCCTCGTTCCGGCTCGCGGAATTCGACGCGTCCGAGGGTAGCGAAGTCGTCTTCTGCGTCCGCCCGGAGAAGCTGGCCGAGGGCGGCGGGCCGAACGGCTTCGAGGCCGACGTCGAGACCGTCGAGTTCCTCGGCGAGGCGTTCCGGGTCCACCTCGACTGGGACGGTCGGGACGTGACGCTCCGGACGCCCGAGCGACCGTCCGCCGACCGGCTCTCGGTCGGCTTCGCGCCCGAGGACGCTCACGTGGTCTCGGCGGGCGGCCGCGAGCGGGCGGTCGTCGAGGAGCGGTAACGCGCTCGCCGCGACGTCGAGACGGGCCGTTCGAATCAGGTATCGTCGGCGTCGCCGGGGAAGCAGTTGGTGCAGTCGTCGTAGAAGACGGTCTGGCGGGGCGAGAGCTTCCGCCACGTCGCGTCGTCGCGCTGGAGGAACGCCCGGCACGCCGGCTCGTCGCCGGTCTCGTCGGGACGATGGCGCTTCTTCGTGGTCGCCGAGGGGCTGACGAGGTACTGCCGGTCGGCGTCCTCGGTGGCGGCTCGGTCGCCGTCGTCGGGGGCGGCGCGGCCCGCGCTCATCGGTGCTCCTCCACGTCGACTGTGCTCGACCTGGCGGCCCTGATCCACTCGCGGGTGGCGTCGGGCGTGTAGAGGACGAGTTCGGCCTCGCCGTCGCTGTTCGTCCGGGCGTACGTCTCGACTCGGCCGCGTGCGTCGTCTGCGGTTAGGGTGGCGTGTGTGTTCATTTTCGGGTGCCTCCCGTGGGGTCGGTCGACACCCGGATATTGGGGTCTCAACCGGTTAAAGGCGAGCCAAGGGCGCGGTGAAAGTGAAACTGGCGATCGAGTCGGGCAGGGTAGTCCCGGCCGACTCCCCCTATTCACGCCCGCGCCAGAACCGCTCCAGTCCGAGCGAGAGCATGTCGGGACTCACCGGCTGGAACTCCTCGCGCTCGGTCGGGGGCAGGTACTCCCGGACGCTGTCCCACGAGTCGCGGGCGTACCGGGAGTCGACCAGGACCCGGACCCCGACCTCCTCGGGCCCCCGGATGACCCTGCCCAGCGCCTGTCGTGCTTTGCGGACCGCAGGGACCGTCAGCGCGTACTCGAATCCGTCGCCGAAGGCGCGGTCGTAGGCCGTCCTGACCGCCTTCGTCCGGGGACTCGCGGTGTTGATGATGGGAACGCCGCAAACCGCCGCGGCGTGGAGGCGGTCGCCCTCGTAGTCGACGCCCTCGGTGAGGGTGCCCCGGAGGCTGGTCACCAGCACCTTCCCGTCGCCGCCGAAGAACTCGGCCTTGAGGTCCTCGGTCGCGTCGTCGGCGCTGCTCTCGTCGAGCAGCACCGGCTTCTCGACCTTCGGGTTCGCGCGGAGCGTCTCGGCGGCCCACTCGGCCTCGGCGTAGTTGGGCATCCCGACCAGCACGTTGCCCGGCGACTGGGCCACGTCCCGGAGCGCGTCGGCGTACGCCTGGCGGGCTGGCGTCTCCTCGCCCGGTGCGCCTCGATTCTCGTAGGTGAACTTCGGCGCGTCCACCGCGAAGCTCTCGCGGTTCGCCTCGGGGAAGTTCAGCCCGTAGGTCCGCCGGACGACCGGCCGGCGCTCCTCCTCGCGGAGGTGCCGGAGGCCGGTCACCTCCTCGAACACGTCGAGGGGTTCGAGGGTCGCGCTCATCAGCACGCCGCCGCCGAACTCCGCGAGGCGCTCGCCGATGGCGTCGCTGGGCACGCAGTTCTGGATGGCGAGGCGGGCGTTGTACGCCCGGCGCCACGAGGAGTCGGGCTCCTTCTTATTCCAGGTCCGCTCGAGCTCTATCTCCCGGAAGTAGCGCTCGTGGTCGTTGCGGTACCACTCGCCGAGCACCCGGCCCGCCGCCGGGGCGGCCCGCTCTTTCTCCTCGTCCTCGGCCTCGTTGAGGATGCGGGCCGCGACCGCGCCGGCCGCCTCGGCACGGACCCAGACGCCGTCGTGGTGGCCCGCCGACTCGGCCCACTCCGATATCTCGTCGGGCTGTGGCTCGGTCGGGTCCCGGAGCGGGATCTCGTCGTCGGGCAGGTCGTGGAGCTGCGACTTCCAGCCGCGGTGCTCGCGTTCGAGGTGGGCCGTCACCCGTCGGTCGAGCTCCTCGCGGAGGTCCCGGAGGAAGTCCCGGACCTCCTCCAGCTCCGAGAGGCTCACGTCGCTGTCCGAGAGCTCGCCCCGTATCATGTCGGCGTCGGCAGTGGTGTGCGTCTCCCTATCGTCGAACTTGACGGGCTGGATGACCCGCGTGAGCTCCGATTCGGCGTCCCGCAGGGTCGCGTCGCCGACCGCGTCGCTCACGAGGTCCCGGACGCGGGGTTCGAGCATGTGGGCCTCGTCGCAGACCACGAAGGTCGAGTCGTCGAGCAGCGCGCCGGTGAACCCGCCGGTCGTCACGGGGTCGAAGGCGTGGTAGTAGTTGCCGACGACGACCTCGGCGTGGGCCAGGATCGCCCCCATCATCGAGTGGGGGCAGGTGCCGTGCTGGACCGACAGCCCGACCAGCTCCTCCGGGTCGATGAGCCCCATCCCGTCGAAGTCGAAGGGGACCGACTCCACGGGGTCGCCGTCCTCGGGCAGTTCCTCGAGGAACTGGGCGTAGAACGGGCAGTACTCCACGTCGTCGTACTCGGGCATCTCCGGCGGATAGGGCGAGGGCTCGCCGGCGGTCTCCAGATAGGACGCGGCGGCCCGGCCCTGCGCCCCCGAATCGGCCAGTCCGGTCTGTTGGCTCCGGGCGCGCGAGACGAGGTTCTGCGCGGTGGTCGAGCCGCCCTCGCCGGTTATCGCCCGGGTGTCCTCGCGGAGCGACTCGCACCGCTCGTAGACGTTGCCGTCGTCGATGCCGCCCGCGCTCTCCCGGTTGTACGGGCAGACGTCGGCCTTCCCGACCAGCGTGAGCCCGGTGACGGGGTCCCAGTCGTCGGGCAGGCCGGCGTTGATGGTCCGGAGGTCCTGCTCGAACTGCCGGAGTTGCTGCTTGACGCTGGTGAGCACGACCACCCGCTCGTAGTCGCTGTCGGGGTCCCGGACCAGGTGGATGCCGGCGGTCAGCGCCAGCATCGTCTTGCCGGTGCCGCAGGCGCCCTCGACGACCGCGAAGCCGCCGTCCTCGGCGGTGTCGACGGCGGTCTCGATGCCGTCGACCTGCTCGTCGTACGGCTCGGCGTGGCCGAAGATCTCGCGCCACGAATCGCTGGACGTCACTGGGCCGGGGTTGGTCGCCTTCGGGTTTGAACGTTTGGAATCGGGGAATCGGGCGGGTCGACCGTCGGGTTCGGTCGGCGGGCCGGGGTGACCGACCGGCGTGGTCGCCGCGTCGGACCGGGTCCGGGAAGCGAGGATTTTTGCCGAGCGGCCTCACAGGTACCCACATGACCGAACCGCCGCTCGAAGTCGATTGCGTCCTCGTCCCCGTCGACGGGAGCGACGAGTCGGCCGAGGCCGTCGAGTACGCGCTCGCCGTCGCCGAGAAGTACGGCGCCTCGGTCCACGCGATGTACGTCCTCGGCGAGGAACTGGTCCGGGGCATCGAGAGCGGCGCGGTCGACGAGGAGGACGTCGTCTCCGAGACCGAGACGTTCCTCGGGGAGGTCCGGGCGACGGCGGCCGACTACGACGTGGCCGTCTCGTCCTCGAACGCCTACGGCTTCTCGACCACCCGGAAGACCCAGCACCCCGGCAGCGCGGTGCTCGACACCGCCGAGGACATCGAGGCCGACTTCGTCGTCATCCCGCGGGAACCCCTGAGCGGCGAACCGGGCGAGGTGCTGGAGAAGGCCGCCGAGTACGTGCTGCTGTACGCGAGCCAGCCCGTGCTGTCGGTGTGACGAGGTTGCTCGACCGCATTTTCCACCGTGGGGAACCAGTTATTGTACCGCGAGTGACCGCAGGAAGCGAGCGGACCAAGTGAGGACCGGAACGGGCAGAGCGAGTGGAGGGCGAACGCAGTGGTTTTCATCAACGTTTTGCAAGAGAGCGCCTCTCGGGGCGCGACCGCAGCAAACGGTCGTCCTACAGCCGCAGCACCATCTCGATCTCGAAGCTCTCGGTGCCGTGGGTCTCGAAGCCGACCGACTCGTAGAGGTTGACGGCGGCGTGGTTCCAGCGCTCGACCGTGAGCCAGACCTTCTCCGCACCGTTTGCCCGCCCGTGGCCCAGCAGCGCCCGGATGAGCCGCGAGCCGATGCCCGAGCGCTGGAACTCCTGGTGGACGAAGATGGCGAGCTCGTAGGCGTCCTCGTCGGGGACCAGCGTGGCGTGGCCGACCGCCCGGTCGTCGTGCCACGCCACCACGTTCAGGCCCTCGAGCAGGGTCTCGAGCCAGTCGCGGACCCGCTCCTCGGTGGCCGGCGGGATGCCCTGGGCCCGGTCGGCGGGGTCGAAGTCGGCGTACATCTCCACGATGGCGTCGAACTCGCCCTCCTCGTAGGGCCGGATCTCGATCTCGCGGCCCTCCTTGTCGGCGAACGACAGCGGCGGCTCCGGGAACGACCCCGCGGCCGGTTCGTCGGGGTAACTCCGCTCGCTCGGGCTCATCGTACCAGTTTGACGCTCACGGCGGAGTTCAGCAGGACGAACTCCGCGATGTGGCCCAGCTTGATCTTGCCCATGGGGCTGCGCTGGCCGCCGCCGAGGACGATCTGGTCGAACTCCCCGCGCTCGGCGAGGTCGACGAGCTGGCTCCCGGGGTCGCCCGAGAGCTGGCGCACCTCGGCCGCGAACGCCGCCGTCTCGAGCGCCTCGAACACCCGCGACTCGATCTCGCCCGTTTCGCGGTCGCTCTCGGGGTTCTCCAGGACGACGACGGTGAGGTCGTCGCCGGCGGCCTTCGCGCGTTCGATGGTCTCCTCGAGGGCCCGCAGCGAGTCGTCGCTCCCGCCGATTCCGAGCAGTACGTTCATGTCTCCCACAACCGCACCCGCCCTCAAAACAGTTGTCAGTCTCCCACGACCGCGGTTCCGAGCCTCCCGCTCGAATCCCGGTAACGACCGCCAGACCGCGGGAACCGCCGCCAGACGACACGCTTTTCCACCTCCACTCGTAACCCCGACCCATGGCAGACGACCAACCGCGTCCGCCCGAGAACGACAACAAGGACGCCGACGGTGAAACGCCTCGCAGCCCGGAAACCGACAGCGAGGTCCGACGTTCCGATGCCGGAATCGAGAGCGACGCCGACGAAGCGATTGCTGCGGAAACCGACGCTGAACCTGACGCCGAAGTCGACGCTGACGCCGCGACCGATTCCGGCGACGAGAGCTCCGAGGAATCGCCCGACGCGGCCGCCGACCGGTCGACGGACGATCCGGCGGATGCCTCGGTAGATGAGACCGACGAGTCGCAGGTGGACGAGTTCCAGGCCGACGCAGCACCTGCGGATGACTCGGCCGGGCGCGACGAGGGAACACCGGCGCAGGACGAGGAGAGCGCGACGGACCTCGACGAGACGCCCGCGGAGACCGACGATACAGCCGACTCACCGGCCGACGACTCCCCGGCCGCGGACGTGCCCGAGGACGTCCGGAAGTACGCCCGGTTCAAGAAGATGGACGGCGCCCAGTACGACCGGGTCAACGAGTTCCTGCGCGACCGGACGTACATCACCGCCCGCGAGTGGGCCATCGCCCGGCTCTGCGCCGACTTCCGGACCGAGACCGGGGTCGAGATGACCAAGATCGGCGAGAACCTCCCCGAGCTCGTCCCGTTCATGACCGACACCTACACTCCGCAGGCGGTCAACCAGGCCCGCAGCTCCTTCGAGAACAAGGTCCGGCAGGCCGGCGCGACCTTCCTCTACGGCGCGATGTCGGGGTTCTTCACGGCCGAGGAGCTCGACGACATGATGTACGAGGTGACCGAAGTCGCGAAGTTCCTGCTCGAGGTCGAGGGCGTCGACCTCTCGGTCGAGGAGGAGCTCGAGGCCGAGGACCGCATCTCCGACGTGATGCGGGAGGTCCAGTCGGCCAGCGAGGAGCTCCGCCACGACGAGCTCGCGTGCCCGAACTGCGGCCACGAGCTCGAGGCCGCGGAGGCCGACACGGTAGAGGGCGACGACTGACCAGTCGCTGACTGACACGACTGAACGTTGACGCCGACCGACGAGACGCCCCGCCTACTCCTCCTCCTCGTGCTGGTCGCTTCCCGCGACGAACGGCCCGATGAACAGCGTCGACTGGGAGACGGTCGCCAGTCGCGAGATGTACGAGATCAGTATCATGAACGGGACGAGCGCCACGGTCGCGGCCCCGCTGACGAACCACAGCCGGTTCTCCACCCCGAGGGTCGCCTCGGGGAAGACGCCGGGGTCGTACATCTGGCTCGCCCAGAACGCCAGCAGGAGACACGGGAGCCCGGCGTAGAGCAGCGCCCGCGAGAAGTTGATGAACTCCGTGCGGATGTACGTCGTCTTGAGGTACCCCCGCGCGGTGACGAACAGCTCGATGGCGTTGACCATCTCGACCAGCGCCTCCTTCTCCGCGTCGTCGAGCCGGTCGGCGTACTCCTTGCGGATCCGCCGCAGGTGGCGTATCTTCCCGGAGGTGTCGAGGTCCATCACGGCCGCGACCGCCTCGAACCCGCCGAACTTCGCGTCGGTCAGCTCCTCGTTGACGTCGTCGGCGTCCTCGACCAGCTTCCGGGCGAACTCCCGGACCTCGGACTCCAGCTCCGGCCCGCCGTCGACGGTCTCGGGCAGGTCGGTCGCCCGGTCGCGGAGCGCCGACACCAGGTCGTCGAGGTACTGCCCCGGCGAGAGCGGGCTCACGGTGTCGTCGAGCAGCCCCTCGCTCTGACGGCGGAGCTTCATCGTGTCGTCGAGCCGGCCGCGCTGGTCGCTGACGGGACCGAGCTCCGGCGAGAGCACCAGCTGGTTGATCGAGAGGACGATGGTGACGACCGAGACGATGGTCTTGAGCAGTTCGACCAGCGCCGTGGCGGGCGAGACGCCCTCCGAGAGGAACCGCTGGACCGACACCGGCCCGAACGTCCCGACCGCGACCGTGAGGACGAACGTCCCCGCGGCCAGCAGGCCGACGACCAACCAGCGGTTGGCGTCGATGAGGAACCACCGCTTGAGGTCGAACAGCGCCCGGCGGAGCCGCCCGCGGTCGGGCTGCTCGATGGTGTCGGTGATCTCCGTCGGCGAGTCGACGTCCGCTCCTGACATTCCGACCGATGGGTTCGACGGCCGGCCCTTTCGGTCCGTCGGCCGACGGGGAGCTGTCGACCCCACTTACCCGTCGGCGCCGTCGCCCTCGTCGTCCTCCGTCGGCGCGAAGTTCGCCGGCTCGTCGTGGGTGAACTCGATTTGCTCCTCGCTCAGCGTCCGGACGTAGGTCCGCATCTCCCCGGCGTGCTCGGCCTCCTGGAGCATCCCCTGGGCGTCCTGCGTGTCGTAGTAGGCCGGGTAGAGCACCGCCACCTCGGCGTCGGGGTCCTCCATCGCGACCACGAGCAGCACGAGCGAGTCGGCGGTCGCCCGGAACGCCTCGTAGGAGTCGAAGCCGACCTCGCCCTCCACGAGGGTCTCGAGCTCGGCGAACTCGTCGTCGGGGACCAGCACGTCGAGCCCGAACCGGTCGTCGTTCTCCGTCGGCGCGAGCGCGGTCACGTCGCCGGGGTGGAGCTGGAGCGTCTCCCACCCTTCGGCCTCGTACTCGGCGGCCGTCGCCTCCATGTCACCGATGATGTCGTCCCAGTACTCCGCCGCCCGGAGGTGCGTGCCGGGAATCTGGCTCGCCTGCTCGAACGCCGCGGCCGGGTCCTCCTCGGCGAGCCGTTCGAGCTCCGCTTCGTCCTCGGGGGTCGTCTCGTCGGCGACCGACTCGTCGCGCTCCTCGGCGTCCTCGCTCATGGTTACGAACGCGACGTTCCGGGCAAAAAGTCTTGGTACTCGAATCCGCCCTCGACTCGGACGTTTCCGGCCCTCGTCTACTCGTCGAGCTGCCGCGCGATGTCGGCCAGCCCCTCGTCGGGCGACTCGGTGGCCTCGTAGAAGACGCGCCGGCCCGGTTCGCGCAGGCCGTACTTGAATCCGGGCTCGACGACGTCGACCAGCACCGACTGGCCGAACTCGATGCCGGTCCCCTCGACCCACGTCGAGAGGTGGTTCTCGCCGTCCTCGGGGTTGCGCGCGAGCGACGGCGACTCGTAGAGCCCCCGGAGCTCCCGGCCCTCGCCGGTCAGCGGCGACTCGATGCGGGCGCGGTACTCGGTGTCGTCGGCGACGACCCGGACGAGTTCGCCGTCCGGGAAGGTGTCGAGGTCGACTTCATCGGTCGGAATCTCGACCTTCGGGCGGTCGAGCCCGCCGCTCCGGACGAGCGTCGCGCGGACGGTCGTCAGCGAGGAGTGGTCGCTGGAGATGCGGTCGGCCATGCGTGTGCTGTTCCGTTCTAGCCGTCTGAGAGAGAAAACGCCTGCGGTCGTTCCGCGGCGCGTCGCGGGGCGTCCCGCACCGCGTCGCGGGCCGTGTTCCGCGTTACTTCCCGAGACGCGGTCCCGCGCTACTCCTCGTCCTCGCCGCCGTCGCCGCCCTCGCCGAGCAGTTCCTCGACGTCCTGGTCGCCGCGCTCGGCGATCTTGACGTTGAGCTGGGCCGTCGCGTCGCTGACCTCGCCGCCGCGGACGGTCACGCGCTTGCGCTCGCCGTCGCGGGACGGCTCGTAGCCGACGCCGCCCTCGAGGAGGACTTCCTTGAGGTTCGGGCCGGCGACGTCGCCGCGCATCGGGCGACCCGCGTCGTCGGAGCCGCCGGTGATCTCGACCGTGTAGCCGTCGAGGCCGACCGCGCCGCCGTCGACCTCCTCGCCGATGGACATGCCGAGGAACCGGTTGGCGTCCTGTCCGTCAACGTCGCGCTGGTAGGTCGTCCCGGAGTCGGGGTCCGCGACGACGACCTGAAAGTCTGCCATACGGGTCAGAAAGGGGACGTTGCCTAAAAATACGTCGAAGTGCGGCTTACGACTCGCAGCCGAATCCCGCGCCCTCGACCCCTGACTCGCCGACTCGCAGCGACAGCTCCGTGACGTGGCCGTCGCACCGGATCAGCCCCCAGGCGGTCAGGACGGTCGCGTTCGTCCCACTGCCCTCGCGCTTCTCGCGGACCGTGTAGACGACGTTCCCGGTCGGCGGCACCCCGTCGTCGGTCACCGTGAAGTTCGGCGACCCCTCGAAGAAGGCACCGCCGACCGTATCGCCGCCCGGGTCCACGTCGGTCACGTTCGACTCGGGACCGAACGCGACCGCGCCCAGTCGGTCGGGCGCCGCGATTCGCCGCGTCGAGCCGTTCGCGTACGTCACGGTGACGTTCTCGAAGGGCTCGGCGACCAGGCGGGCGGCGACGACGTACGTCCGGGCCGGGTCGCCGGTCAGCTCGACCGCGAAGGTCTCGTTGCCGGCCGGGGTCGGCGTCTCGGCGTCGGGTGCGCTCGCACAGCCCGCGAGCACCGCCAGGAGGGCGAACGCGAGCGGAACCGTGAGGCGCCTCGCCCGGCGTCGCGGCGGACTCGATTCGGTGGTACGGGGCGGTCGACTCGCGGGGGGACGTCGCGTCACGGAGGACGATTCGCCGACACTGCACTTGAATCTCCGTAGATTTCGCGCCGGCGGCGCGAACCCGTGGCGCGGACTTTTCTTCCCCGGCGCCGTACCCGACCCATGCGCGACAGCATCAAAGCACTGACAGCCGGCGCCGGCGGCCTCCTCGCGGCGTGGGTCGGCTGGGGGCTCTACGTCGACCGCACGACCGAGCGCGTCCCCTACGAGACCGTCGAGACGTTCGACGGGGCGGAGCTCCGGCGCTACCCCAGGACGGTCCTGGTGGAGACGACCGCCGACGACCAGCGCACCGCCTTCGGGCGGCTCTTCGGGTACATCTCGGGCGAGAACGCGGCCGACGAGGAGCTCTCGATGACCGCACCCGTGGCCACCGACGCCGATGGAGGGGGTACCGCGGTGTCGATGACCGCCCCGGTCCGGACCGCGCTCTCCGGCGGCGAGCGCGTGCCGATGACCGCCCCGGTCCGCACCGACTCCGGGTCCGGCGCGGGCGGCGGCAGCGTCACCATGGCGTTCTACCTCCCGGCGGAGTACTCGCCCGGCACCGCCCCGACGCCGACCGACCCGCGAGTCCGGCTCGTGGTCGAACCGCCCCGCACGCTCGCGGTCCGGTCGTTCTCGTGGTACGCGACCGACGACCGGATCGAGCGCAATCTCCGGGACCTGCGCGACGCGCTCGACGCCCGCGACCTCGCCGCCCGCGGCCGGCCGGTCGTCCTCCAGTACGACGACCCGTGGACACCGCCGTTCATGCGCCGGAACGAGGTCGGCGTCGAGGTCATAGACGAGACGTAGCCGCGAGCGTCCGTCGCCGTCGCGATAGCGCCGTCGGTCGCGCTGGTCGCCCGGCTACGCGAAGTCGCCGAGTTCGCTGTTGACCCGGTAGGTCAGCTCCTCGCCGTCCTCCTCCTCCCCGTCCGGCGAGACCCGCCGGACCCACGCGGTGTAGCTCTCGGGCAGGTCGTCGAGGTCTACGCGGATCTTCAGAACCGTGGCCTCGCGGGCCTTCGCCCGCATCGCCGCGCGCTGGCTCCGCTCGAACGACCCGTCGCCGGCCTTGACCTCGCACCAGTACTCGGTCAGGACGGGCCGGTCGGGTCCCAGCCGGACGACCGCCCGGCAGTCGGGCTCCCACCGCCGGTCCGACCGGACGACAACCGGCTCGGGGGCGGTGTCGAGTTCGACCCGCAGGGGCTCGTCGCTCGCGTCGCCGCTGTCGGAGAGATCGACGTCGACCCGCGCGAAGTGGGTGAGCAGCGGCGGATTCACCGGCGGCGTGCAGACCAGCGCCTCCCCGAGCGCGCCGTACTGGTTGGCCTCGGTGTCGAACGTCAGCCCCTCGGTCGGCGTCCCCTCGGGCGTCCGGGTCCGGCGGTCGGGCCACCCGACGAGGTAGCCGTCGACGTCGTCGGGGTCCTGCGGGGCGGCCCGCTGGACCTTGACCGCGGCGTCGCCGTCGGCCGACAGCTCCCGGGCCCGCCGGTGGGCCGCGGCCTCCGAGTCGAAGTCGAGGCGGTCGCCCTCGGCTCGGACGAGCCGCCGGACCGCCCGGTTCTCCTCCCGCGCGCTGTCCTTGACGGCGACGGTGAACGGGTCGGGGTCGAAGCTCATTACCGGGTGTGTTCGGGCGCGGTATTTGTATCTGAAGATGCGCGACCGAGGGTGAAATCTGACGGCTACTCTGTGGGCCGGAACTGCTCCCTACGTAGCAGAACGTCGAACGACGGCGCGAAGCTAGCTACTGCCGTCACCTGTGTACCGCAACCGCCCCGCCACGCAACCGCGGGCCTCACACCTCCCCAACCGCTTGCGTTGCTCGCTCGCTCCGCTCGCTGCGCTACTCTATCCCTCGCACGCCTGGCGCGACACGAGGTCGAGCCAGCGCGCGCCGGCCTGCCGCCGAGCCACCCGAAAGTTCTCAAGGACCTCCCCGCGGAGCGCCGTCCCCGGTCGCCGGCCGCGTCGCGCCCGACCCCGTGCGATTGGCCGGTTTCTCAACCTCTTTATCGGTGCTCGCCCGTAGCCACGGGCATGTCCGGCTCCGCGACCGGGTCCGGCGAGCCGCGCGCGGCGTTCCGCGCGGGCGTCCGGGACGTGCTGCCCGCGCTGCCCGCCAACGTCCCGTTCGGTATCATCGCGGGGGTCGCCACGGTCGGCGCGGGGTTCGACCCGGCCCAGGCCACCGCGTTCGCCGGGATGCTGTTCGCCGGGGCCGCCCAGGTCGCCGCGGTCGAACTCGTCGACCAGCGCGCGCCGGTCGTCGTGGTCGTCGCGACCGCGCTGGTCGTGAACCTCCGGTACCTGATGTACAGCGCGTCGCTCGGCGCGCACTTCCGGGACCTCTCGACCCGGTGGAAGCTGGTGGTCGCGTTCTTCCTGCTCGACGTGACCTACGCGCTCTCGGTCGGCCGGTTCGAGGGCCGCGAGGACGCCGACCCGACCGGCGAGGGCCGGTGGTACTACCTCGGGACCGCGCTCCCGCTGTGGGGGACGTGGATCGCCGCGAGCCTCGTCGGCATCGTCTTCGGCGCGCGCGTCCCGGCGGGCTGGCAGCTCGACTTCGCCATCCCGCTGCTGTTCATGGGGCTGCTGTTCCCGGCGCTCGACGGCGGTCCGTCCTACGTCGCCGCGGGGGCGGCCGGCGTCCTCGCGGTCGCGGGGTTCGGCCTGCCGTTCAACGTCGGCATCCTCGCCGCCGCGGTCGGCGGCATCCTCGCTGGCGTCCTCGCGGAGGTGAGCCTGCGGTGACTCGGGCGCCGCTCGGCGACGCCTCGGTCTGGCTGGTCGTCCTGGCGGCGAGCGCCGGCACCTTCGCCATCCGGCTGTCGTTCATCGCGCTGTTCGGCCGGCTCGAACGCGTCCCGCCCCGTCTCGAACTCGCGCTGCAGTACGTGCCCGCGGCGGTCCTGACCGCGCTGGTCGCGCCGCGACTCGTCTACCTCGACGGCGCGCTCGCGCTCGGCGCCGGCAACGAGCGACTGCTCGCGGGCCTGGTCGCGGCGGTCGTCGCGTGGCGGACCGAGAGCCTGCTCTGGACCATCGTGGTCGGGATGGCCGCGCTCTGGACGCTGACGTGGCTTCCGGTCGGGTGACTGTCCGGCGCGTTTCGCCCCCGGGGCTCCCGTGCAAACCCTTACCTCCGCGCGCCGACAACTCCCCGGCCATGAAGCGGTACCCCGAGACCCCCCGCGCCGCCGACGCGCCGCCCGGCCTGTTCGAGTCGGGGCACCTCTGGCTCCAGGAACTGGTCGACGGCGCCCACCTCCGGTTCCGCCTGCGGGAATCGGGCATGCTCGAATTCGGCGACCGGGACAGGGTCTATCGGGACACCGCCGCGCGAAGCGCGTCGAGCAGTCGGACGGGGTCCGACGACGCGGACGAGATCCCCGCGTCCTACCGCCACGCGGTCCGGCACGTCCGCGAGTCGTTCGACCGCGAGGCGCTCCGGGCGGCCCGCGAGGACCCCTCGTCGGTCGTCTTCTTCGGCGAGGCGACCGTCCGGTGCGGCGTCGACTACGACTGGGACCGTACCCCCTCGTTCCTCGGGTTCGACGTCTGGGACGCCGACGCGCAGGGCGCGTCGAGCAGTCGGACGGGGTCCGACGACGCAGATGCGGGACAGTTCCTCCCGCCGGACGCGGTCGAGCAGGTGTTCGACCGCGTCGGACTCGACTCGGTCAACGTCTTCGCGAAGGAGGTCCGGGCCGCGGACTTCGACCCCGAGGACTACGCGATTCCCGACTCGGCGTGGTACGACGGCCCCGCCGCGGGCGCGGTGGTCCGGAACAAGACCGGCCAGCGAGCCGTGATTCCCAATCTCGACGTCGAGGAAGCGGCGGTCGACGAGACCGCGCCGGTCGACCCGTCGGCCGAGGACGCCGAAACGCGCGCCGAGGAACTGGCCGAGCGGTTCGTCACCCGCGAGCGCGTCGAGGCGGTGGCCGACGACCTCGAAGCCCGGGGACGCCCAGCCACGTTCGACGCCGTCTTCGAGCGCGTGTTCGAGGCCGTCGCCCGCGAGGAGCACCGCCTGCTGTTCGGCGAGCGCGCGTCGGTCGACGTCGGCGCGTTCCGCTCGGCGGTGGCGGCCCGGACCCAGCGGCTCCGCGAGACCTGACCGTGGTCGAAAATACGGTTCGGTATTCAGCAGCGCTTGTGTGGTACTCGTTCCATGATGCCCTCGGCGACACGCAACCAGGTGATCAGTCCTCCTCGTCGTCCCCGCCGGGCAAGCGACGGACCGCCTTCAGCCACCTGTCTTTGGCCGCCTGCCCGGGGTACGCGATCGGGTCGTACGCGATGTCTTCGGCCGTCCCGAGATGCTCCCCTTCCCTGCCGGTCGCCCGTCGCCACAGGCCGACTACCGCTGCGATCAGCAACGACGCGAACAGGACAGCCAACGCGACGCTGGCGAAACTATCGAACGGCGACACCACGAAGGCCAGAAGTGTCGCGAGCGCCGCCAGCGACGACCCGTAGAAGAGGTAAATGAGCGACTTGCCGGATATATCGAACGTGCGGCTCATCTTCGTATCGGACGGTCACTCGATGGACTGATAATCCTTTTCGACTGGTTGGATACCTCGCACCACGCTACAGCACGGAAGAACTCGATTCGTCGCACTCCTCCTTACCGAGCAACAGCCTGATTCTGCGAGGTGGACGGAGAGAATGGGCGCATTTTCACCGACTGCTAACGGCCCAGCGCACGGCGAATCCTCGCCATCAGACCACCGCCGCCCGACGTCGGGAGTTCGCGGGCCAGCGCGTCGAGCTCGTCGTCGCCGAACCGACCGTCGTGGCGGGCCTCGGTCAGCCAGTCGTCCCACTCCTCGGCGGTTAGGGTGCCCCGGGACTCCTGGCCCCACTGCTCGACCAGCGCCTCCCGGTCGCGGAACGGGATGTCCATCTCGCCGCCGCCCCAGTGGAGCGGCGAGAGCCAGAACTCGTACTCGGCGTCCTCGCCCGGCGGCTCGTCGCCGCCCGGGAACTCGACGCGATAGGGGTAGTTGTTGTAGAGGAAGACGTCGTCGGGCGCGACGGTCTCGCCGTTCGGGAGTTCGAGCGTGCGGGTCATCCGGGCGGGCGGAGCTACGGTCGGCGACCTATTGAGCGTTCGGCCGGGGGTCTCGAAGCAGATTCGGTCACCCCATCGACGACTGGCGTCTCCTGTCCGGACACTCTCTCGAACGCGACCGCGAAACCTTTAGATCCCCGGTCTCGCTACGTGGGAGCATGGCGATGTCGGCGGCGCAGGACCGACTGCTCGACCGCATCCTGGAGCTCTCCCCGGCGGAGTTCGAGGTGCTCTGCAAGGTCGTCCTCGCGGGGAGCCTCCGGACGACGCGGCTCGCGGTCACCCCCGCCTCGCAGGACGGCGGCATCGACATCGAGGGCCGGCTCAGCTACGACTGGTTCGCCGCGGACTTCGGCGCGCAGGTCAAGCGGTACGCCCCCGGTAACGTCGTCGGCAGCGACCGCATCCACCGGCTGGCAGGCGCGCTCACGGAGAACGGCTACGACCTCGGCACCTTCGTCACCACGAGCTCCTACTCGGGACCGGCCCGCGAGACGGCCGAACGACTGCCGATTCAACTGGTCTCGGGCGCCGACCTCACCGAATCGATGCTCCGGACCGGCGTCGGCGTGACCGGGGCCGGCGACGACTACGACCTCGACCCGACGTTCTGGCGGGCGCTCGCCGAGAGCGACGAGAAGGTCCCGGCGAGCGAGGTGCCGCTGGCCAACAACCTCGACCGGGTCCGCGACGTGCTCGGGGCGCTCCGGGCGACCGACGGGACCCGCGACGAGATACGGCGGTGGGCGGCCGAGTCCGCCGACCGCGACCTCTCTGAGCGCCACGTCTACATCAACGCCAACTCCGCGACCGTGCTCGGGCTCGCCCGCGAGGAACCGTCGCCCGAGGGCGACGCTCGGCGGTGGGGACTGACCGCGACGGGCGCCGACTACCTCGATGCGGGCGCCGAATCCTCGAACGAGCGATCCGCAGCGTCGACCTCGTCGGGCGCGTCCGCGCGGCGGTCGCCGACGCCGGCGAACTCCCCGCGACCGAGATAGACGAGACCGTCGCCGCGGAGACGTCCGGCCTCTCCGAGACCAGCGTCGAGCGCCGAAGCAGCGCGATACGGGCGTGGCTCGGCGTCCTTCCCGAGATATCGGTCGAGGGGCCGCGGTCGGCGAAGCGATACGTCCTGTCGGACGACGGCGACGGGGAACTTCCGCCGGAGTCGCCCCGCGAGTAGCGACTCGCTGCAGGAGTCGGGCCACGGCTCTGCTCTCGTTCACTGACTATCCCGAGCGCAGAGCGCGAGCCGCCAGTCCGTAGGGTCGCCCAGCGCCCGACCCTCCAGCGTCCAGTCGCCCCCGTCGTCGGCCGGCCGGGCGACCTGCACCGTCGGCGTGGCGACCCACGACAGCGGCGGTCGTCGGTCGCCGCGGAAGCCGTGGGCCGCCAGCAGCGAGTCGGGCAGGCTGTCGCCCTCGGCGAGTATCACGTCGGCGTCGGCGTGCTCGTCGAGCACCGCGGGCAGCAGCGCCGACAGCGCGCGGTCGCGCTCGGGGCTCCCCGCCAGCGGGACCACGTCGGCGAGCTGGACGACCCGCGTCCCGTCCGACCGGGTCCGCGCGCCCACGACGAGGGCGGCGGCCGGGCCGTCGGCCGACGCCACGACCGTCTCGTACGCCCACGTCGGGTTGTCGAACCGCCAGCGGTAGAACCGCTCGTCGCGGGCGACGTGGAATCGGCGCGGCTCGCCGGCGTCGGCCAGCGACGCGAGCAGTTCGGGCGGCACGCGGTCGTGCCACCGGACGGCGGTTCCCTCGGTCCCCGCAGCTTCTTCGGACGACGCCGCCGACGCTGGCGATGCCGACGCCAGGCGCTCCCGAGCCGCGAAGTACGACCGCGCCGCGCGTCGACCGGCGTCCGCCGCCGCTTCGCCGAGCCGGTCCGGCGGCTCGACCGCGACGGCGTCCGAGACCCACGCGGCCGGGTTCTGGACCCGGTAGTAGGTCGTGCGCTCGGCGACGACCTCCCAGCCGAGCTTGCGGTTCCCGGGCAGCGAGTACCGGTTCGGGAAGTTGAAGTAGCAGTCGACCCGGTCGGCGTAGCGGTCGAGCGCGGCCTCTGTCATCCGGGTGAACAGCCCCCGACGCCGGTGGTCGGGGGCGACCACGGTGTCGCACGGCTGGAAGGCGAGGCGGTCGGTCCCCTCGACACGGAGCGCGAGCGGGAGGAACGCCCTGGCGCCGACCACCTCGCCGCCGGTCTCAGCAAGGAGTATCGGGACGTGGTCGACGTACGGGTTCGACCGGTACTTCCAGTCGAACCACGGCTCGCTCGCCCGACCGCCGAGCACGCGCTCGAACAGCGAACGGAACGCCTCGCTGTCGCCCGGTTCGTACGGGCGAATCTCGTACTCCGGGCTCTCGCGGCGACCGCCCGCTTTCGGTCGACTCACGCGACCACCTCCGGCGGTCCGGCTCGCGGTCCGATTCGACTCGGCGACCCCCGCCCGGAGCTCTCCCGACCCGGCGGACGTTCCGCCGGACCGCCTGACCCCGGTGGGCGTTCCGGCTCCCCGTCGTGGCGCGCAGCTAGCATCGGGCGTCCCTCGGTGCTCGCCGCACAATACTACTGGCCGCCTAACCGCCGCCGCGGACCGGCGGGGCGGCCGGCCCCTCCGCCGGCTCCGAGTTAGCCGTGCGCTTCCATCGTGATTAGCTGACGCCTAAGGCCGGGCTCGGTGCGAGCGCGGCGCCGCTGTTCGGGACGAAACCCCGACGGGACGACTGACCAGCAATCCGTCGAGTCGGCCGGGTCTACGGGCTGTCGAGACGGACTCGGAACGCGGACAACGGTTCCGGGAGCGAATACGCGACGCCTACCGGCGATTCGAGCGTCCCCGTCCCGAACGTCTCCCTCCTCGACCCGGGCGCATCGACGCCGCGCTCAGAGCAGGTCCCGGCCCCGGAAGTAGAGCACGCCGGCGACCGGCGCGAGCGCCGTCCAGCCCAGCAGCACGACCGCGGCGAACGGGTAGCCGGTCGCCGCCGAGGCGAGCGGTTCGTACGGGGTCGTGACGAGCGGGTGGCCGTGTTCGACGTTCGCGAACAGGGTCGTGAGCTTCACGTAGGCGTTGATGGGGTTGAGCCGGCCGATCCAGAAGTACCACTCCGGTCGCGGGAACGGATTCTCGACGCCCTGCAGCAGGACGAACTGGAACGCGGGCCAGCCGGCGCGGAGCACCGCGAACGCCGCGATGACGGCCGCGACCGCCCGGTTGGAGTTGTCGGCGTACGCCGACGCGGTCAGCCCGATGCCGACGAACAGCAGCGCGTAGGGGATAGAGACGGCCGTGAGCCCGACCATCCCGAGGAACGAGCCGTCCTCGAAGGTGGCGGCAACGATGACCCCCGTGAGCGCGAGACAGACCACCAGCGGGACGACGACGACCGCGGCCCGCGAGAGGTACTTGCCGAGGAAGGCGTCGTCCCGGGAGTTGGGCAGGCCCAGCAGGAACCGGACGCTGCCGGTCTCGCGCTCGCCGACCAGCGCGGCGTAGCTCCCGACCAGCCCGACCAGCGGGAGCAGGAACGAGAGCGCGCTCCCGATGGTGACGACCGCGAACGACATCGACGGGCGGACCCCGCGGGCGGGGTCGGAGAGCGCGAGCGTCAGCGCCACGGCGAGCGCCGTGAAGCCGACGACCACGCCCGCGATCTGCTTGGGGTTGCCCAGGAAGACCAGCGCGAGCAGCGCCCCGACGGTGAGCAGCCCGCCCACGCCGGCCAGCGCGGCCACGTCGGCCGCCAGGGCGAACAGCCCGACCGCGACCACCGTCGAGAGCGCGAGGATGGCGGACACCGCCGTCCCGGTCCGCGACCGGTAGACGCTCGTCAGGTCGCGCCGGCAGACGTCGCGGTAGCTCACGCCCGGCCCTCCGTGTACTCCGAGAAGACGTCCGACAGCGACGCCTCCTCGACCGCGAAGTCCTCGAAGACGCCCGCGTCCGCGACCGCGTTGAGCGCCCGGAGCTTGATCGCGCCGTCGCCGTCGCACGCGACCTCGATGCGACCGTGGCGGGGCCTGACCTCCTCGACGCCGTCGAGCGCCCGGAGGTCCGCGAGGAGCGCGTCCGGGACCGACGACACCCACACCGAGAGCGTCGTTCCGGCGCCCAGTTCCCGCCGGAGCTCCTCGACCCCGCCGACCGCCGCGAGCGACCCGTCGAGCAGGATGGCGATGCGGTCGGCGACCGCGTCGACCTGTTCGAGGATGTGGCTCGAGAAGAAGACGGTCGCGCCCCGGTCGGCCTCCGCCAGGACGACCTCCCGGAGGGTGCGGGCGCCGTTGGGGTCGAGCCCGGTCGACGGTTCGTCGAGCACGAGCAGGTCGGGCTCGCCGACGAGCGCGACCGCGAGCGCCATCCGCTGGCGCATCCCCTTCGAGTAGCCGCCGGCCCGCCGGTCGGCCGCGTCTTCGAGGCCGACGCGGTGGAGGAGCGCGTCGGGGTCGTCGTCGGCGTCCTTCGTCTCGATGGCGTGCTCGACGTGCTCGCGCCCGGTGAGCCGCGGGTACGCTCCGTACCCTTCCAGCAGCAGGCCCGAACGCCGCCGGACCGCGACCGAGTCGCGCCGCGAATCGCGCCCGAACACCCGGACCGTCCCGCTGGTTGGCTTCGTGAAGTCGAGCATCGCGTTGATGGTCGTGGACTTGCCGGCGCCGTTCGGGCCGAGGAAGCCGAACACCTCGCCCTCCTCGACCTCGAAGGAGAGGTCGTTCACGGCCGTCACGTCGCCGAAGCGCTTGGTGAGCCCGTCTAATTCGATGACTGACATGGGGACCGTACCTCGAACCCCAGACGCTCGGAGGATAAGTCTTGTCACGCGGTAATCGTGACCAAGTGCGCGACAATCTGTCGGTAGTTCGACGGACCAGCCAGAGAACGACCGGTTTCCGCCACGCCCCGCTCGGACGCCTACACGACGACCGTCTCGTCGTGCTCGGGCGCGGTCGCGTCGTACCCCTCGTCCCCGAGTTCCGCGGCGAAGTCCGCGCACCGGTCGCCGTGGTTCACGAGAATCTGGGCGCCCTCGTACTCCCCGAGGAAGTCCAGCAGCCCCTCGCGGTCGGCGTGCGCAGAGAAGTCGTACCACTCGACCTGCGCGCTGACGGGCATCACCCGGCCGTCGAGTTCGGCCCGACCGGTCTCGAGGAGTTCGCGGCCGGGCGTCCCCTCGACCTGGTAGCCCGTGAGCGCGACCTTGTTCGTCGGGTTCGCCCGGATGGCCGGCACGTAGGTCATCGCCGGGCCGCCCGAGAGCATCCCGCTGGTCGTGACGACGACCGTGTTCTGCTCGGCGATGCGCCGGCGCTGGCCGTCGCGGCCGGTGACGAACCGGGCGTTCGACGTCGCGCGCTTGAGGGCGTCGGCGTCGCGGACGAACTCGGGGTGGCGGCGCAGCATCTCGGTCACCTCCTTTCCCATCCCGTCGACGTAGCAGTCGACGTCGCGGGCCTCGCAGACCAGCAGCATCTCCTGGGTGCGGCCGATGGCGAACGCCGGGACGACGACCGTCCCGCCCTCCCAGACGGTGGTCTTGACACTCCGGGCGAACCGGTCCTCGATGTCCCCGCGGGGCTCGTGGTCGACGTCCGAGTACGTACTTTCGCAGAGAACGACGTCGGCGTCGGGTCGCGCGGTCGAGGGCGAGACCAAGCGCTGTCCACGAATCGGTTCGCCGGCGCGATTCGTGCGGCTCGCGGGAGCTTCGCTCTCGCGGTGGTCGTCGGTGTGGAAGTCGGCGGTGTAGAGCAGTCGCGTCTCGCCGTCGTCGACCAGCACGTGGGCGCTACCGGGGATGTGGCCCGCGTTGTAGAACGTCACCTCGTGGCCCGCCGCCTCGAACGTCTCGCGGTAGCCGTGGGTCTCCGAGACCTGCGTGACCCGCCGGACCTCGGTCTCGGTGAACGGGCAGTCGTACGTCCCGCCGTGGAGTTTGAGCGTGTCGCGGGCCAGGGTGAGCGCGAGTTCGCGGGTCGGCGGTGTCCAGTGGATGGGCGGCCGACGGTCGCCCGAAAGCAGCGAGGGAATCGCCCCGACGTGGTCGAGGTGGCCGTGGCTCGCAACCACCGCCTCGGGGTCGGGGGCGTCGACCGGGAACTGCGGGGGGTTGCCGGTCTTTATCCCGTAGTCCAGCAGCAGGCGGTCGTTGACGAGGATGGCGCTCCGCCCGACCTCGCGGACGCCGCCCAGGAACCGGAGTTCCATCGGATCACGATAGCCACCCGGGCGGTTTGGGTCCGTCGCTTTCCGGCGAGACGCTACTCACCCGCTCCGACGGCCGCCAGCGCGGTCTCGACCGCGTCGGCGAGCGCGGCGACCGCGCCGGGTTCGGTGTCGAGGCTCAGGTACGGCTCTATCAGTTCGAGCTCCATCAGCCGGAACCCCCCGTCGCGCTCGATGCTGTCGACCCTGGCGTACGGGAGCCGGGCCGGGTCGACGCCGAGCAGTTCGCCCGCGGTCTCCAGTACTGCCCGCGAGTCTTCGACCACGTCGCCCGGCGGGTCGTCGGGCTCGGAGGTGCCGCCGTAGTCGTGGTGGGCGCGGAAGTCGTCGGCCGCGGGGTAGCGCCGGAGGGCGTGGCTGAACTCGCCGCCGAAGAAGACCAGCGAGCGCTCGCCGTCGGCGATCTCGGGCGCGAACTCCTGGACCAACACGTCGCCGTCGCCGACCAGCGACGCGAACCGGTCGCGGCGGTCCGGCGCCTCGGCGAGCGACGTCCGGAACGCGCCCCGGGCCTTCGCGCCGACCGCCGGCTTCACCACGGCTCGCTCCCAGCCGCGGTCCCGGAGCAGCGCCGGGAGGTCGGCGTCGCTCGACGCCTCGACCCACGCGGTGGGCAGCACCGGAACGCCGGCGTCGGCGAGGTCCCGGAGGTAGAACTTGTGGCTGTTCCACCGGACGACCTCGGGCGGGTTGAGCACCGTCGCGCCGGCGTCGACGAGGGCGTCGAGTCGCGCTCGGAACGCGTCGGGCGCCTCGTGGTAGTCCCAGCACGACCGCAGGAGCGCGACGTCGAGGTCCGCCCAGTCGACCTCGTCGTCGGTCCAGACGACGGGGACGGCCGCGAAGCCGCGACGCCGGAGTTCTGACCGGAGGGCTCGACCGTTCTCCGTGAGCCGAGGCGCGCTCTCGCCCGTGACGATGCCGACGCGCGTTCGCGGGGAGTCGGTCATGTGAGCCGGATACCGGCGCGAGCGACTAATACGCTCGCTGTACCTGTCTTTTGTAGGAAAAGTTACTTCCTGGTGTATCGCTCCGCCGACGGTCGGTCAGAAACCGGGCTACCGAGCGACTGCCGAATCCGCTTCGCCTCACGAGGGGTCGGCTTCGATCGCAGTGAGTATCCCGAGCGGCCCGGTCCGGGCCTCGGTGACCGTCAGCCCGGCGCGCTCGGCGACCGCCACCGGCTCCTGGTTCCACCGGCAGCCGGCCTGCTGGTAGTGGGAATCGGCGCGCCAGTCCTGGAACCGCGCGAGCGGGCCGACGTCGCTCCGGCCGTGCTCGACCAGCAGTATCCGGCCCTCGGGCCTGCAGACCCGCTCCATCTCCCGGAGCGCGGCGACCGGGTCCGGGAACGTGCAGGTCGACAGCGCCGAGACGACCGCGTCGAAGCTGTCGTCGTCGAACGCCAGTTCCTGGGCGTCCATCCGCCGGAGCGTCCCGTCGCGCCCGAGGCGGTCGAGTCGGTTCTCGGCCTTCGCCAGCATCTCCGGGCTGATGTCGATTCCGACCAGGTCGACTCCCTTCGGGAGGTATCGGAAGTTGGTCCCGGTGCCGCAGGCGACGTCGAGCACCCGGCCCGTCGCGTCGCCGAACTGCCGACGGCGAGTACGGCCGGTGAGCAGCCGGTCCATCCAGTCGAACCGCTCCATCCAGTCGGCGTACTCGGCGTACGACTCGCGGATCTCCGCGACCGACATCGGGCGGTCGCCCGCCGGGTCGCTCGCGGGGTCGGGCTCGTCGTTCGGTCGGCGCGGCTCGTCGGCCGGTCGGGCGGTCGCCTCGCGCCGGCCCGCCGAATCAATTTGCTCCGTCATCTCTCGTTCCTCTAGCCGCGCCGCTCGACCATAATAGTATCGTACAACTGATAATTTGTCGGTTCCGCTTCAAAATCGCGATTGACCGTTTCGCAGCCGATGCAGGTCATCCGGGACGAATTCCGACGCTCGCGACGTGCCGACCGGCCAGCCCACTCAACCGCGATAAAGTAGTCTTTCTGTCATTCCTCGCCGGCGTCGACGGTCGAGGCTCGGACGCGCTCGGTGCGCGTGACGTTCGCGGCGGCGTCGAGTCGGGCCCGGAGCGCGTCGTCGCCCCGGCGCAACACCACCTCGAAGGCGTCGGGGTCGGTCGCGGTCCGCTCGGACGTCCACCGGCCCGCGCGGAGGTGCTCGTGGAACTCCCACATCCCGGCGGTGCTCACGTCGACCCCGCGGTCCCAGTGGAACGCGACCGACGCGGGGTGGTAGGCCACGCCGTAGGTGAGCGGGCCGGAGTACCGCCGGAGACAGATCTCGCAGGCGTCGACCGCGAGGTACGGGTCGGCGTCCGGGAACGACGGCTCGGGGACCTCCCGAACTTCGGTCGAGAGCGACCCACCGCACTCGGGACACGTGCCGCGCCGGATCTGGGCGTAGTCGGCCGCCTGCCGTCGCGCGACGCTCGCCAGCAGGTCGGCGTCGGACTCGACCATCGCCGGCGTGACCGGGTAGCCCGCCACCGGACGGTCGCAGGACTCGCACTCGACGCTGAAGAACTGGTCGCGGAGCCGCGCGACGAGCGCCGTCTCGCCGCAGTAGGGGCACGCGCCGTCGGCCTCCCGCGGGTCGACGTCGCCGAGGCGCTCGTACCCCTCGGCCAGCACGAACCGGACGACCTGCTCGCCGGCGGGAGTCAGCGAGTAGCGCCCGCCGCGCTTCCGGAGGAACGTCCCGGCGAGCTCGCCGAGGTGGTACGACAGCCGGGAGGTGCTGTCGACGTCGATCCGGTCGCGTATCTCGGAGAACCCGAGCTGGGCCGGCCCGGTCCCCAGCCCGTCCCGGTCGTGCTGGGCCCGCGCGACGGCCCGGAGGACGTCGACGCGGGTCGGGTCGGCCAGGAGTGCGAACGCCTCGTCGGCGGTGCGGTCCTCGCCCACGGCGGTCACCTGCGCCGACAGAGGTCGGCCGCGCCCTTGAAACTCCGGTCTCGGAGGGTGTACACACAATCCGTTTCCAATGTACACAAAAAAGTTAACCGGCGGCGCGTCGAACCGCCTGTGAACGTCGGTGCCATGCCACAGGAAATCTTCGACGACAGCGAGTACCAGCGGCGGATCGCCCGGACGAAAGACCGACTGCGCGAGGAGGAACTCGACGCGCTCGTGGTCGCCGACCCGGCGAACATGAACTACCTCGCCGGCTACGACGGGTGGTCGTTCTACGTCCACCAGGCCGTGGTCGTCACCCCCGACCGCGACGAGCCGGTGTGGGTGGGTCGCCAGATGGACGCCAACGGTGCGCGGGCGACCACGTGGCTCGGCGAGGAGAGCATCCGGGCCTACTCCGACGACCACGTTCACTCGCCCTACGACCTCCACCCGATGGACTTCCTGGCGGACGTGCTCGAGGACCTGGGCGTCGACGACGGCCGCATCGGCCTCGAGATGGACGCCTACTACTTCACCGCGAAGTCCTACACCCGCCTGCAGGAGAACCTCCCCGAGGCGACCTTCGAGGACCACACCCTCCTGGTCAACTGGGTCCGGGTGAAGAAGTCCGACCGGGAACTCGAGTACATGGAGCAGGCCGCCCGCATCTCCGAGAACGCGATGCGTGCGGGCCTCGACGCCATCGGCGAGGGCGTCCCCGAGTACGAGGCCGCCGAGGCCATCTACTCGGCGCTCATCGACGGGACCGACGAGTACGGCGGCGACTACCCCGCCATCGTCCCGCTGATGCCGTCGGGCGACCACACCGGGACGCCCCACCTCACGTGGACCGACCGTCCCTTCGAGGACGGCGACCCCGTCATCATCGAGTTGTCGGGCTGTCGCCACCGCTACCACTCGCCGCTGGCCCGCACCACCTTCGTCGGCGACCCGCCCGAGGAGATTCAGGAGACCGCCGACATCGTGGTCGAGGGCCTCGAAGCCGCGCTCGACGCCGCCGAGCCGGGCGTCTCCGCCGAGGAGGTCGAGCGGGCGTGGCGCGAGACCATCGCGAAGTACGACGTCGAGAAGGAGGACCGCATCGGCTACTCGATGGGGCTGGGCTACCCGCCGGACTGGGGCGAGCACACCGCCAGCCTCCGCCCCGGCGACGAGACGGTGCTGGAGGAGAACATGACCTTCCACATGATTCCGGGCCTCTGGTTCGACGACTTCGGCGTCGAGCTGAGCGAGACGTTCAAGGTGACCTCCTCGGGCGCGGAGACGCTGGCGGAGTTCCCGCGGGAGCTGTTCACGGCGTAGGCCCGAGTCGGGGTTCGCCTTTCGGCGCGAATCGACAGCTACAACGAATCGAATAGACCGCCCTTGTTGAACGCCTCAATCGGTGATACGTTTCGGGGGTCGTGCTGAATAGGGAGGGATAGTCCGTACCAGACCCGGAGTTATGGGGTGGGTGGTCGCTCGGGAATTACAGAGCCTCTGCTGAGGAGCACACAGGATCAGGTGACGAGGTCAGCCGACACGACAATTCTCAGAGCGCGCTCTCGATTGCTGCTCTACATTATGCCTCGGCAGGGGTTCTCTCAACGGAGGCGTCGGAAACCCTTCCTCCCGAGGGGATTTACTCCGGTTCGGCGACAGTCATGACGGGGACCGGTGCCGAGCGCACGGTCTTCTCCGCGACACTGCCGAGCAGGATCCGATCCGTGCCGCGTCTCCCCGTCGTGCCCATACCGACGGCGTGGATGTCGTTCGATTCGATGCAGTGGAGAATCTCCTCGACGGGCGTTCCACGTTCGATATGGCGAACCGTGTTCGTAACCCCACGTGACTCGGCTTCCGAGACGACAGCCTCGACAGCGTCGGTCGCAGCATCTTCACTTTCTTTGCCGGACCCCGTCGACCGGACGTCCAGTCCGAGTGCAGTGTCGTCCACGACAGACAAGACGTGTACAGTTGCATCGAGCGACGCCGCAAGCTCGATAAGATGACCGGCAGCGTGCGCCGCAGCGGTACTCCCGTCGGTCGGGATGAGGATGTTCTCGTAGGGGAACACGAGCTCCTCGTCGGGCTGCATGCGGACTGTTAGCACGGGAATCGACGAGAGCCGAACGACCTTCTCGGAGACGCTTCCGATGAGGTATCGTGAGACCCCTTCGCGGCCGTGGGTCGGCATCACGATCAGGTCCTGGTCGTACCGCTCGGCGTAGTCGACGATCGTGGGGGCCGGATTCCCCTGGACGATCTCGGTGTCGTACGAAACCCCGAGAGTGTCTAGCGTCTTTGCGGCCTCGTCGACGACATCCTCTCCCTGTTGCTCGAGCGCATCGACAGTTTCACCTTCGATGACGGTGACGCTATCGCGCGTCGTGTCGGCAACGTAGAGCACGTGGATGGTCGCGTCGGCCCAGTGGGCGATCTCGCTGGCGTGATGGAGCACCTCGGCTGCACCCTCGCTACCGTCGAACGGGAGAAGGATGTCCTCGTACATGATTGATAAGACGGGCTACGTTTGCCGGCCTCCTAATGGTTTTCACCTCTCTCGTAGTGGCTCCCGACCGCAGGAGATCGGACTACCGATCGCACGGTCCTGCGTCGCCACGTATCGAGTGCCAGTCTCGACTTCGGAACAGAGCCACAGAGGATAATTGTCGGCACGGGGTCCCCTGGAAGCCGAGTTACCTGTTCGAAGTCTCGACTGCTGAGACTCTCCCGGTCAATCGATTTCGCCCTCGCCGGCCAGCGACCCCTCCTCGACCGGATCGACGGTGTCGCGGTCGACGGTCACCCTGACCTTCTGAATACGGGTGTTTTCCACCTGTTCGGCTCTGAGCGTCGCGTTCCTGTAGTCGAACTCCTCACCCTGTTCGACGAGGCGACCCGCACGGTTGAAGAGGAAACCCGCGATGGTCTCGAACTCCTCGCCCTCGGGGAGGTCGATGTCGAGGGCCTCGTTGACCTCGTCGATGTTGACATCGCCGCGGACCAGCACCTCCGCGTCGTCGACGAACTCGATCGGGTGTTCCTCGTCACCCACCAGTATCTCGCCGACGATCTCCTCGAGCAGGTCTTCCATCGTGATGAGGCCCTCAGTAGCGCCGAACTCGTCGATGACGATGACCATGTGCATCCGGTTCTCTCGCATCTCCGAGAGGAGGTCATCGACGTTCTTGGACTCTGGGACGTGGAGCGTCGGGTTGACCACGTCCGCCACTTCGAGGTCAGCGAAGGTGCCGTAGTCGGACTCCTCCAGGTCACGGATATCGAAGAGCCCGACCACGTTGTCCAGCGAGCCCGCGTAAACCGGCAGGCGGGCGTGCCCTGCCCGCATACACTCCTGGATGGCCTCCGCGACGGTCGCGTCTTTGGAGATGGCCGCCATGTCGAGACGGGGGGTCATCACCTCCTTGGCGGTGGCGTCGGTGAACCGCAGGGTGCGCTGGAGTATCTGGCGTTCCTCCTCTTCGAGGACGCCTTCGCGTTCTCCTGTCTTGATCATGTTCCGAATCTCGTCGCGGGAGACGTACGAGGACTCGATGGCCGAGCCGCCGCCGGTAACCTTGTTGACAAGTGTTGTCAAGTAGTAGAACAGGGTGATGAGCGGCCACAGCACTTTCTCGACGATCTTCAGCCCTCGGGCGACGCGCCGTGCGTGCAATTCGGTGTGCTCGACGGCGTAGGACTTGGGTGCGCTCTCCCCGAATATCAGGACCATCGACGTGATACCGAGCGACGAGACGAGCACTGCCGTGCCAGGGTCGAAGTAGAAGCCGACGAGGGTCGTCGAAATCGAGGACATCGTGATGTTGACCATGTTGTTCCCCACGAGGATCGTCACGAGCAAGCGGTGGGGGTCCTCCTTAAGCGATTTGACTGCGCGGGCACCACGCTTACCCTCCTCGACCATCGCGTCGATCTGGTGGGCCGGCAACGAGAACAGCGCGATCTCGGACGACGAGAAGAACCCCGACCCGACGAGGAGCAGCAGAATCATGAGGATGCCGACTGCGGTGATCTCCGTCTGTCCCAGTTCGATACCGACGACCGGCACGGTGTACAGCGTGATACCGGCCTCCGATGCTGCTCTGAGCACGGATAACTCCATCAACTCTGGCTATTCGTAGAGCGGAAAAGTAACTCTTGTGGAACGTAGTAAATATTTATGACGGACACTCGGGGATACTGGATTATTGATGGACGGTTGTCTCGTAATTGTTCCACGAACCATTCAGTTCAAAACCCTACGATATAGGGTCTCAGAACGTTACTCGCTACCCTCGGTCAGACGGAGGCGACTACATCAACAACGTACTCGAGTAGCACCTTGTTGATGGAGAGACCTCTTGTGGTCCTTCTGTACTCCGATCTTATCGACATGAAACAGTACTTCGAGTGGGACCCGTGAGCAGTTCGATTCGCACACCCACGGGAGTCGCTCCACCATCAAGGAGTGAAACAGATATCGACCGCTTGCAGCATCCACGCTCTGTATTCAGCACGCAGTTCCTGTCAATTCACGCCATGTTATGTAAGGCGAACTTTTTGATCCGGCTACGAAGATTCATTCCGACTTCGGCGCGAGTACCTGATTCTCCAGTTCCTCGCCCGCCTCCAGCCGTCGGACGTTCTCTGCCACGATGTCGGCCAGTCGCTCCCAGTGCTTCGGCGTGTGGCCGCCGGTGTGGGGCGTGATGAGGCAGTTCTCGAGGTTCCACAGCGGGTGGTCCTCGGGGAGCGGTTCGGGGTCGGTCACGTCGAGCGCCGCGCCGCGGATCTTGTTCGACCGGAGCGCCGCCACCAGCGCGTCGGTGTCGACGATGGCCCCGCGGGCGGTGTTGACCACCACGGCCTCGGGCGGCAGGGTCTTGAGTTCCTCATCGCCGACCAGCCCTCTGGTCGTATCGGTCAGCGGGCAGGCGACGACGACGTACTGGCTCCGCGCGAACGCCTCGTGGATGGCGTCCTCGTCGAACCCGACCACCTCGTCGGTCGGGCCGCCCTTCTCGGGGGTGTACCGCACCCCGATGGTCTCGACCTCGAACCCCTGCAATCGCTGGACCACGGCCTGCCCGATGGAGCCCAGCCCGACCACCGTGACGGTGCTGCCCTGGAGTTCGCTCGACTGGAAGTGGCGCCACTCCCGCTTTTGTTTGCGGCGCCACCCCTCGTGGAGCCGGCGGG